>NZ_JXXK01000006.1 GCF_000949455.1 Ruthenibacterium lactatiformans
AAAATTAGCACCGTAAGCTAACGGGAAGCGTTCAGCCAATTTTTTGCAGTTGAAAAAGCCGTCTGCCGCGCCGGAACTGAGTGAATCACCGATTTTAGCATAGAGCGCTGCGTATACGGTTTTACTGAGATCGTCATTGAAATTGACGCGGGCGAAGGCTTTGCTGTTTACTCCGCCCGTGTAGGTGATAACATTCGGCGAGTACCACCACTCCCCGATGCCCGGCATGCTTTCTTCCAGCGCAACAAGCCTGTTTCTCATGCTTGCCAGCATGGTCATCAGAGCCTCCAGTGTTGCCGGAGAGGACGGCAATGCAGGGAGTGACGTCGGAGCGGTAAAGGGGACAGTTACCGCCGCTCCATCGCCATTTTTCTGCAGGTAATTGGACAAATCAACAGTTTCGGCAGCGTCCTCCGCCCGCTGCGCGGCAGCTTCAGCTGCTGCCTCGGATGCGGCGGCAGCAGCGGCGCTATTTGCCGCTGCGGACTTGCTGGAGGCTGCATTGGTCTCAGAGGTCTTTGCCGCAGCTGCACTGTTTGCTGCGGCGGACTTGCTGGAGGCAGCGTTGGTCTCGGAGGTCTTTGCCGCAGAGGCGCTGGCCGCAGCAGCGGACTCGCTGGAGGCCGCGTTCGTTTCCGACGTGGCGGCAGCGGAAGCGCTGTTCGCGGCCGCAGTTTTGCTGGCGGCAGCATTTGTTTCAGAAGTCTTTGCGGCCGCCGCACTGGCAGCTGACGCTTCGGCATCGCCCTCGATCTGCTCCACCAGTACAGCAGCCTGTTCCACATCTCCAGCCACCGCCTGCTGTGCCTGCTGCGCCTGCTGTGCACTCTGTGCGGCGGCGTCCTGTGCATCTTCTGCGCGCGATGCATCCGCAGCGCTCTGTGCGGCGGCATTTTCGGCGTTGTCCAGAAGTCCCTGCATTTGTTCCAGCGTATTCTCAAACACATTTTTCGGCGGCGCAGCAGTACCCTCGACGCTGGCGGCAAGCTGCAAGCCGTTGGACTGCAGTTTGATGATCTCTTCACCTGTGGAGGACTTGGCCACAAACTGCACATCCAACTGTCCTGAATACGCGGTGAAATCCGCATCCACAGGCCAGGTAATGATGATCTGCCCCTCATTGTCGGGATCTACGGAAACCCTCAGCTGCTTGTTGATGATCGTCATATAGTCCGGATTACCAGCCCGCACATACCAGGTCATTGCGGACAGGTCGTGCCCGTCGTGATAGCGCGGGCCGGTGACGTCGTAGACCTCCGCGCGTGCTTCGCCCTGGGTATGCAGGCCGGCCTCCGGCCCGAAGTACACATATTTGTCTTTGAACTCAATTGAAATAGCCATAAGAACCTCCAACAATTTGATCAGACAACGGAGCCGGTGAGCTTGGTCCATCGGCTGTCCTTTGTAGTCCGGACAAGCAAAGTCCCCTGGGTGCTGTAGGAGAACACAATATCCGCATAGTTTCCGGCGAGGTTATCCACCTGGCCTGAGCGTGTGGCAAAGTCTGCTTTTGCAGCAGATTCAGCCGTGGCTGCGGTCTCCGCTTCAACCGCAGTTTCCGCACTCTTTGCCGTCTTCGCCGTCTCAGCGGTCTCTGCGCTTTTCGCGGTATCCGCGGAGCCCGCGCTGGCGGCAGTGTCTGCCTTTGTGGCCGTCACAGCCTTGCCCGCGGTCTCTGCGTGTCCGGCCTCGGATGCATAGGCAGCACGGGCGGCACTGTCCGCGTAGATGCTCTGCGCAGGCGCGCCCACCGGGTATTCCACCACATAGGTGCCGCTGTCCTCAATGATCCGCACACGCTGCCCGGCGGTGAACCGCACGGCCGTGTTGCACTTGTAATGCTTCAGACTTTCCGTTTCCGCCCCGTTGAAGATGAGCGCGATGCCGTCCTCGTATACAGTACCCACCGTGGCGAAGGACTGGCCGGGCGGGTCCGGCTGCACGATGGCCTGCTGCTCTTGATACGTCTCCAGGATCATAGATACACCACCCTCTTTCCCGTATGGGTCATTTTGTACGGCTGTTCCAGCTCCAACCGCCAGCCAGTCTCTTCGTACAGCGTGCTCTCACCATCCCGCACCAGCTCCACCAGGTCAAAAACGGCGTGCCGCCCGCTGGGGCCTGTATAGAAGGTGCGTGTCTCCGTGGACTGCAGGCTTTTGAACCGCTTGTTGTCCGCATACGCCTGCAGCTCCGCCTGAGATGCAATGTTGTCCAGCTTCTCATAGGACACGACCCGCCGTCCCAGGTTCACGGTGGAGAAAACGCTGTCCGGCCTGTCGTTGACCGATACGGCCCGCATGGACGAATCAAGGTCCGGGTTGTCCACCTCCACAATGAATACATTCGGATGGTCGAACATGTCTACGGTTTCACTCCATTTGGGATATTGGATGGAATACTCTCCATCCCGGTACGTCACCGATATCGCATCCGCGGACGGCATGCGGAACGCACTGCAGTGTACTGTGCCGCCGCCGTCCATCCAGATGCTGTTGTAGTTGATCTCCGCCGCCAGGGCGTTGATGATCGTGAGCCGGTCTGTGCCCGGCTCCCAGTCCTCCCGGTCCGCCTGCAGCGTGGCGGTGTTTTCCTCCACAAAAAAATCCGTGATGCCGGATTCAACCAGCAGCGCCTGGATGGCTGCCGTGTACAGCGTACCCTTTGCCAGATGCAGCCGCGTCTCTATCTTCGAGGACATGGCAAGATAGGTCAGGTCATAGGCTGTAAGGCTCACCACAGGCCGCATGCCGTCGTGTTCCGTGTATGCATCGGTAGGGATATACTTGCCGAGCGGCCGGCGCACGCCGTCGATGGTGAGCACCGGCTGGATCACGTCCGTGAGGTAGTTGACGTCGCTGTTTTGTGCAAACTTTCCGCTGAGCGCCCATTTCACCGCAGCGTCCGCCGTCACCGAAATGGCTGCACCGCCGCCTTTGAATGCGGTAAGCCGGGTAAATTCCACGTTATCCCGCAGCACAAGGTATTCCACCGATACATTACTCATAGCTGATCTCCTGCCTGTGATCCGTCTCGACAACCGTGAACTGTACATCCCGTGCGCGGCCATGGGCCGCCTGGATGTTTCCCAGCACCCCGATCACAACATCGCCCCAGCAGTCCTTGTAAACTACGGCAGAACCCAGCAGGCCGCGCAGGGCATCCATCTGTGCGGCGTCCCGGAGCGTGAAAGCGAAGTCGTGGCTGGCGTCTTCCATGCCGCATGTATACGGCTCGGGTTTTGTACGGCCGTAGTAGTGTACGTAATCCACCTGTGCGCTGTAGCTCCCGTCATGTGCGGGCCTCTCACCGGCCCGCAGCCGCAGTTTCAGCCAGGGCGCGCCATCCTCAACGGACCCTAATACAGCGTTTTCAATCGCCAGGAATGCGTGGACGGGCGCGCTGTCGCCGTAGTATCCCTCCGGCGTGACGCCGCGCACAGTATATAAATGCTTTCCGGTACACAGACGGTCTGTGATCCCGCTGCCCGCCGAGCGCGCAATGGGGACACCGTCACGCAGTATGAAGTATTCGGCGTATGCGGCGTCCGTTTCCCAGGATATTTCAATGGCGTTTAAACGGGCATTGAAAGCGGCTTCAACAGTTGGTCCGGGAACGTTCAGAACGGTAATGGAGCCAACGGCCGGAGCGGATTCCACGCCGAACACTGTCTTTACCGCCAGCTGCACAGGATATGTCCCATCCTGCAGGAAATACGGCATGCGGAACTCCTTGGCCGTGCTGTGCATCCAGCCTGTATCATAGTCCCCGATCTGGATGCGCACGCCCTGCTGATCCGCAGACTGCCAGCGGATGGTGGGGCGCGGTTTTGTGTCCGTGTATACAATGACCGGCACGGCCGGAGCCCGACGGATGATGATGGTCGCTGCGGCGCTGTAGGAACCCCACACACCATCGCCGTTTTTGGTGCGGACACGCCACATGAGCGTACCCTGTGCAAACTGTCCGGCGGGTGTTGCGAAGCTGGAGGCGTCGGTCTCTGCGGTGCTGAGTGTGGTGTACTGTCCGCCCATGTTGGAGCTGGTCTGCAGCTCGTAGGCGGTCTGCGCCGTGCCGGTGGATATCTCATGCCGCCACACGAAGGTGACGCCCTGAGTATCTTCCACAATAGCGCCCACAGGGGAGACACACACAGGCGTGCTCAGCGCGTCCTGGGTGTTGACATGTATCCACTCGCTGGTGCCTGCAGCGCCGGTGTTGGCCGTCACCTCAACCTGCCACTCAATATCGTCCGCAGTGAATGTATTTGCCGGGAAGTTGTGCCAGGTCTGCGCACCGCTGATGGAGACACTCTTGACGTCCTGCTGTCCCTGTGTGCGCCAGCGCAGCACGGCCGAAGTCTGGACGATCTCGCCGGGCGCATCCTCGGCTCCCTCCGCTGTGACAGACCAGCCGAAGCGGTTGACCTGGTGCTTCAGCACGCGGCCGCCGTCCGCCGGATACAGGTCTGCGGGCGTGACCGGCAGTTCCTTGTTGTTGAAGGTGGTCCAGCTGCTTGCAGTGGTCCCGCCGCTGGTGTCCGTTACCTCGACCTGCCAGTCGATGTCCCCGGCAGGGAGCACGCCCGCGGGGATCGTGTAGCCTTGTGTGGCGTTGTTGACGATATATTCTGTGTACGCCGGAGCACCGTTTTTCCGCCAGCGCAGCTTTGCCGATACTTGCCGGATGGAGCCAGACAGGTCGTCCGGCTTCGTGTAGTTCATGCCCCATGAAAAATTGACGGCAAAACCCTTGTAGGTCGTGGCCCGGCTGGAGGGCGTCAGATCCGTCAGCCGGACAGCCGTGCTTTGGAACTGCACCGTGGCATACCCGCCGCTCGCCTGTGCGCCGGAACTGGACGTGACCACGACCTCCCATTCCATGCCGGGGTCGGCAGCATTGGGAACGAGCCCCGTGTCGAAGTCGATGTATGTGTTGGGGCCGGGCACACGGACGGAAGTCCATGTGCCGGAGCCTTTTGCCCGATACTTGAAGTCCGAATACGCTATGGTGAGCGTTCCGTTGATGGGTTTCTCCGCCGTGACATTCCAGGAAAAACGGTGGTAAAACCCTTTTTTGATCGTCGTGTTGGCTGGGGAATAGCCGGATGGCGTTATCTTGCCCGCATGGGTCTGGATCGTCGCATAGGGCACATGGTCCGAGCCGTCCACCCAAAATTGGGCAGCGCCTGTCTGGTTCTCGGTCGTAATGCCGATCTGGCACGAGAGATTGCCAGCGCCCCTTACCCCGCCGGAGGTAATCTTCCATTCGGGGCCGTTCCAGCTCGGGCCTGCAATTTGCCCAAGGATCAGGCTGAGGGGGTATGGCGCATGGCAGTACACCGCAAGTACGGATGCGGAATCAAGGACCTCGCCGGAAGGCACCGGAGACTTATCAAAAAACAGCCAGCCCCAGTCCGCCTTGTCTGCACCCAGGTTGTCGATGCGCAGCTCACCCACACCGCCGGACAGATTCTTCAGATTTTGCGAACCGTTGCAGTATACGGTATACTGTCCCATGTATCAACGCCTTCTTTCTACCGCCGTGCCAGTCCCATGCGGACGGTCATTTTCTCGTTTTCAAGCATGCGCTTAATGGCCACATACGTTTCAATGTCATCCACCTTGAAGATGTTCTGGCTGTTGTCCACGAAAGTGGCACCGCCGCCCTGCGCGGATATTAAGGCGCGGGACTGTTCGGCGGTATAGACCGCCTCGCCGCCCGCAAAGCGCATCAGCTCCGGCCCGTTTTCGCCAACCCAGCGCCAGCCGGGAGTGGCGGAACGAGTGCCGCGGGCGTAGCCCGCGCCACCGATCTGCGCCTGCAGCTCGCCCATGCTGGGCACCTGTATCGTACCGGTGTTGATCATGGGCACGCCGCGGATCGCACTGATCAGCATGGCGATGCCGGATGTCACCAAAAACACCGCAGCGCCCACCATCAGCAGGTCCGCCGCCAGCATAACGAACTGGGAACCGGCCGCGGCTGCTGTTGGCCCCGCAGCGGCAAGCGCTTTCGTGGCTGAAGCGGTGCCCGTGGCCACGATACGCATGCCCAGGGCCGTGCCCGCCGCCTTTACGGCGATCAGCGCAAGCCCGCCGCTGACAAGCACCACTGCCGGATTCAGCTCCGACAGGAACCCGATGACGTCCGCGCCTACGCCGATGATGTCACCCGCTGCGTCCACGATGGCCAGTATCTGGTCTTCGTGATCCAGCAGCACCTGAGCGAACGTCGTCTTAATTTTCGTCTCGATTGGCTCGATGCTTTTCGCCAGCTCCACATACCGGAGCTGCAGATTGTAGTTTGCCTTCTCGGCCTCGATCATATCGGAGTTCCCGGCCTTGTAGCTCTCCCATAGTTCGTCCAGCCCTTCCTTGCGCAGCGTCTGCAGGGCAAGGTTCTGGCGGCTGGCCTCGGATCGTGTCCGGCCCAGGCGTTCGTTGAATTTTTCCACGTCCACACCCAGGCGGCCCAGCAGCTCGGAAAACTGGCCCGTGGCCTCGCCAGTGGCGATGGTCTCCTGCAGGGAATCGGCAAGGGATTCAATTTTCATGGTTTCCGGGAACTTGACGACCGCGCCCGCCAGCAAGTCAACGGCCTCATATGCCTTGTCCGCGTCATTGAAGCCGGTGGCAAGGATGTTGGAAAGCGCCTCCACTACTTCATTGGTGTCGCCCGTGACGGCATAGAGCTCACCAGCCTTGTCGTGCAGCTGTTCCATGCCCATTCCCGCGTCCCTGGCGTTTTGCTCCAGGAAAGAAAGGTCGCGCCGCAGCTCCTTGGTCTGCTCCATCAGTTCGCCGCACTTGCTGATCACCGCGCTCAGCGCATTGCCGGCCAGCGTGCCAAGGGCTACATCGAATGTCTTTGCGCCCTTGCCGCCGTCCTCCATGCCCTTGCCCGCGCCTTTGGCGTTTTTCTCAAGGTCTTCAGCGGAACCGGATGCAGCGTCCATAACGTCCTGTGCGTCCGCCAAAGCCGCACCGAAATCATCGGATTTTTTTGTGTTTTTCTCGATCGAGGCCTGAAGGCTCAGCATGCGTTTTTCCAGCTTCAGAGCCTGGCTGCTGGTCTCGCCGTATTTATCGGCCAGGCGTTCGTGTTCCCGCTCACAGTTGGAAAGCTCATTCTGCTGGTTCACGATCGTGGCGTTGAGGATATCCAGTTCTTTCTGCGCCGCCTCGATGCCCTTTGTGGTCGGTTCGATCTTCCACTTTTCAGCATTTTTCCGCGCTTTTTCCAGTACGTCATCTGTTTTGGCCACGGCTTTCGCGGAATCTTCAGCCATGCCCTGCACCATGTTTTTGACCTGATCCAGCGTCTGCTTCACACGGCTGATGTCAAATTTCAGGCCGAGGACGACGCCATCATCCGAAGCTGCTGTCGGCACACATATCCCTCCTTGCCATGGCCGCGTCGTATTCGGCCTCGTAATCTACCGGGTCCAGCGCCACAGCGCGTTTGATGTCCGCATACCGCTCCCGCTCTTTGGGGTCGGATATCCTGCGCATATCCACGCTGCGGTAATAGATCGCATTCTTGATCTGGCTCTCAGGCGGCAAGCTGCGGAAAATGGACATGAACTGCCACCAGTGCATACGCGCTGTGAAAAGGTCGATGCCCGCGTATACGCGGAAATCCCCCCAGATGCGCAGCGCGTCTTTTTTCCAGTCCAGGAGCCGTTCCGGCGGGGCCGGCTCATCCCCGCGGGGCGGATCGCCGCAAAAATAGAAGTCGAGCACTCCCTGGAAGTGCCCGGCTTCGTTCTGCGGTATTTCACGGAATGTATTGAGCAGGATGACGTCGAATTGTTCCTCCGGCGTCAGGTCAGACGCCAGCACCGTTCCCACATACTTCATCCACCAGGCCCAGTCCGTCGGCACCTTTCGGCCAAGGATCTGGTCCGGCAGCTCCAGCATCACCGGATACATTCGCAACCGCCTCCTTCAGCTCCGGGATCAGGAACTGCTCCACAACCTCCCGGCGTCCTCCCATGACCTCGCCGTAAATGTACGCGCACAGGCTGATGTGTTCGTTGATGTTCTCCGGGCGGCCGCCGAAGATCTCCCGGTATTCTTCAACGCCCAGCGTGCCTTCGATGAAGGCACGGCACATGGCTACGGCGTCCGAAAATTTTTCCAGCGCCTCCTGTGCCATGGTGTCCGCGCTCCGTCCGTCCTGTCCGCCGGGCTTCAGCTTGGCGTCCATCGCACAGAATGCCTGCGCGGCCTGAAGCACGCGGGGAAAATCCCGCGTAACGCCTTCCAGCATCCGTTTGTCCGAGATATCGCACGGGTATGCACGGCCGCAAATGGTGATCTCGTGCTTTTTGGCAAACTCAAACCCCGCGCTCATTTCGACGCCGCCTTTGCCTCTGCGGCCTGCGGCGAAAACGTGGGCGTGCCGTCCTCACCGATGGTGACAGTTCCCTTTTGGGGAGTGCCCAGGATCTTGAGGCCGAAGCTGATGTTTTCGCGGTTTTGGGCGTCGCCGGACCCATCGTCCGTGATGGACAGCACGCCCTCTCCCTGACGGCCGTTGGGCTTGCCGCTGCCCAAATTGTCGTAGCACTCAATGAACTTGACTTTCCGGTTGTCGAGGTCGTACAGGCGGTCCATGATGGCGTCCTGCGCAGCGTCGCCAAACCTGCGGAAACCGGTGAAGGTACGGGACACGCTCACGCCCGTGATCTCGCTTTCGGCCACGCCCCGGCCCGCCATGTCGTAGTATTCCTGGCTTTGTTCGTTGATGCTGTTGCCGCGGGATGTGATGCCGGAGGCAACCTCCGCCCATTGGGGCGAATCGTTTGCACTGAGGTCGATCCACCAGCGGCGGTTGAATGTCTTGGGGGTAATATATGTTCCAGGCATGCTTCGTCACTCCTTTTCATAGATCAGGGTGCCCTGAATTTTGTAGACACCATATTGGAAATTTTCGTCCCAGTCTGTAAAGGCTCCGTTTGAGGCGGAAATTGAGACAAAAGAAAGGCCGTCTCCGGAAAGAGGGACGCCCTTGCGATTTTGCTGCTGAACCCAGTCCTGTAACTCCTCCGTAAAGTTGCAGTTATCCAGCCGCATGATGTCATCAGCCGTCATGCGGGTAGCGGCAATGATAAAATTGTATTGCCAGGTGGCCGCTCCGCGCATATCCTGTTCGATGATGGCAGAACCGGCCGGGAAGATCCCGTACCCCTCGGCGTCCGTCTCCAGCTGGTCGGTGCGCGCCTCCAGATCTTTCAGCGCGGGGCACTGTGCGAACAGGGCGCGGATATCGTTTAAAACAGCCATTATGGGCCTCCTAAAATGTTCCGGCGTTCATCCTCAATGATCCGGTCTTTTTCGGCAGCCATGAGGCGCTCAAGCCAGAAAGGACCGGCAAGGCGGTTAAACGTAGTGGTGTACCGGATGTCTTTGTTTGTAACGTGTTTCGGCTTGCGCCCGGCCATGACTTTTCCGAAGTACAGGTACTTGATGTGCGGGCCGCGGATAACGATGCGGCCGTTGGCCGGCTCCTGGCCCTGGGCGATGGCGTTCTCAATGCTGCTGTATGTGCGCTTGGGTACATACTTGGTGATGCGCCGCGCAACATTTTTCACAAGATGCTGCTGGGCGCGCCCGCCTTCTTCAAGCCCCAGGTCCTTTACGAGGTTTCCAAACTCCGGCAAATGAAAGTCGAGCTGCAGCATGCTCATTCCGTCGTCACCTCACAATGAGGCAGGCCGCCGAACGAACAGTGTACAAGGCTTTTGATGGTCAGGGGCTTGTCTGCGATCAACTCACGCTTGCTCTGTGTGTCCGTGACCTCGCCCATACGCTCGCCTTGCACCACGTAGTCCTTTTCCCGTTTTTCGCCCTTGTACTGCTCCGGCAGTTCACCGGGGATGACGATGCTCACGCCGTCCTCTCCGTCCTGCCAGAAGCAGGCGGGGACATACACCCGCGTGTATGCCCCCGGCCCCGTCTGCAGATACAACGTGCAGCTTGCATTCGGCGTCAGCATCCGCTCACCCCCCGGTACAGCAGCCCGCTGCGGATGGGGATATATTGGGCGGCGATACGCAGGCAGCGGCGCTCGAAGCTGCCCGTCTGTGCATCATCCTGCTGTACGCTGCGGCTCCAGTTTCCCACGCTTTCGCTGGTCACTTTGCCGCCCGCCAGCACGGCCGTGTCCTGGGCGTGCTGGGCGTCTGCCAGCGCGCAGTGCGCCATGCGCACGCATTTCGCCAGCGTTTCATCCTGTTCCCAGGCTCCGTCCTGCAGGCGGTCCAGCGTCAGGCTGTGCAGCATGTACTCCGCACGGGCCAGGCAGCCCTCCACGTCCGCCTCCGAAAGTTTTCCGTGGTATGTGGAATAGTAGAACTCCTTGTCCGCTACCATGCGTATCCCTCCCGTGTTTTACTCTGCAACCATCTCCGGCTGCTCACCGGGCACAGCCTCAGCCGGTGCGGCAGAAGGCTCTACCGCCGTCTGCACGGCCAGCAGCAGGTCCTGCTTTTTGGCCGCGCCCGTCACGTCGATGCCGCGCGCCGCCGCGAAGCTGCGCAGCTCTGTCACCGTCATGTCCTCCAGCGCCTTTTCCGGTGCCGGG
This sequence comes from Ruthenibacterium lactatiformans, assembly GCF_000949455.1. Classification (GTDB taxonomy): domain Bacteria; phylum Bacillota; class Clostridia; order Oscillospirales; family Ruminococcaceae; genus Ruthenibacterium; species Ruthenibacterium lactatiformans. The sequence continues at coordinate 10,591 of NZ_JXXK01000006.1, forward strand.
GCAGGGGCGGGGTTTTGTGCTCCCGCTTCCGGTGCGGCCGTCCCGGCCTCTGGCAAGGATGCCCCGGCCTCGACGGCCGGGGCGCTCTGCGTTTCCTCATGAAAAGTCAAACCTACTGTCCGCATCGTTCTCAGCCTCCTGCTTCCGCCGCGTTATGCATGTAGATGCCCGCCAGCTTGTTGGAGTACACGTCCGCGATGCCCACCGTCCGATAGCCGAACATGTGGCGGTCGCCGTCCAGGTCGTCCTCCGGCCCTTTGATTTTGGGCACTGTGTGTTTCTGGAACTGGATCAGTGCCGAGGGGTGGATCACCATGAAGTTGATATTCTTCGCGCCGTCCGCCTTTTTGAAGCCGCCCGCCTCTTCGCCGCCGGTCTTGCCGTCCAGCAGGTCGATGGCCGTGTAGAACCGGGTCTGCGGCACCAGCGTCTTTGTGGCAAAGCGCGTCAGGATCTCACGGCTCTTCGTGGTGTCCAGGTCTGCGATCATGCCGTCCAGCGTCGGCGTGATGAACAGGTGGCGGTTTTCCGTGGGCACCTCATCTTCGTCCATCTTCGTGATGGCCACACGCAGCGCCGCCAGCACCGATGCGCCGTCCGGCAGATCGGCTGCGACGGCCTTGGAAATGCCGCTCTTGCCCGCGTAGGATGCGAAGCGGAAAGCGTCCAGTTCCGGCACCACCTTCGTGCGGATGAACTCGCCGGACAGACGGCTGAAGGCCAGCTTCGCGGTCTCCTCATTGTCCAGCGCGTCCACATAGAACTTGCGGCCGCGGTCGTAGTTGCATTTTACGGTCTCATTGGTCATGGTCACGTCGCCCTTGACGTACCCGTCGTTGCGGCTGTAGTCGCCCAGCCCCTGCATGCTCAGCATGGGCACGATCAGCTCGTTGGCGTTGGCACCCTGGCGCGCCAGCTCCGCAGCGCCGTCCAGCTTGCTGGTCAGCGATGCCAGCTTGTAGATTTCGTCCAGGATGGGGACGAAGGTTTTTGCCAGTGCAATGTTGTTTGCCATATTGGTTTACCTTGCCTTTCTGTATAGTGTGTGTGATACGGTCAGTCCACGGGCAGATCCGCAGCCTTGCGCATGGCGATTTCGTTGGCGGTATATTTCGCCGCGCCCGGCACAGCAGAGGTCCCGGTGCCGGATGCGGGCGCAGGTTCCGCTGCCGCCGGGCCGAACAGGTATGCGTCGCTTTTCTGTACGGCCGCGATGGCTGCCGCGATGTCCGCATCCTGGTTCTTGCTGGTGCGCAGAGCGTCAAGGTCCAGCGCGCCGCGCGCCAGCTTCGGGTTGTGCGCTTTCGCGTCGGACAGGGCCTTGTCGATCTTCGCGTCAAACGCAGCGGCCGCCAGCTTTTCGTCCCGGTCCTTTTCCGCCGCCTCCGCGCGCTGCTTGTAGTCCGCGATTTGCGCCTTTACCTGCTCCGCGTCCAGCCCTTCAAACTTACCGATGGCCTCGTTGGCGGCGTCCAGCTGCTCCTGCAGCCCGTCGGCACGTGCCGATGCTGCGTCCAGGTCCGCCTTTGGCGCGTACAGCTCGTTGATCTTCGCCTCCAGCTTTTCTTCCAGCTCCCCGGTGTAGGCGTCGCCAAGAAGCTCTTTGGCAAATTCCAGTGCCATGTTTCAATCTCCTTCCTTTTAAATACAATATATATGTGCATAACAAAAGGACCCCCGTGAAGGGGTCCTTCAGCTATCATTTAAAGGCGCTTAAACGGACGTTTAAACGCAGGTCAGGGCGCGTGCCGGTTTTGCCGGCGCACCAGCTCATCCACCAGAGCGTCCAGCTCCGCGCGCTTTTCTTCCTCGCTCCTGTGGTCGGTGTATCGTTCAATGAGTTCATCCAGATCTTCACCGGGGAATTGTGCGCGCAGTTCTTCCATATATTCAGCGCCGCTTATCTTTGTCTCGCTCAGACAGAACATTGGATATGGTTTCCCGTATTTTTCCTTGTACGCCTGGCGAAGCTGGTCGTACCCAAGCGACCTCATGAAGGCTGCAAGCTCCGGTGTAATGGGCATAGGCATGACACATACCTCCTAAAACAGTTTCTGGTATTCTTTCCACAGGCCGGGGAAGAGCTTCTTAACGAAGAACAGGTCCGAATCATTCCGTGTTTCCATCGTAAAGAGTTCCGCAAATATCTCCAACGGGACGGCTTCTGAATTTTTTGCCCAGTATTCAGCCTTGTGCCCGAAACCTGTGTCAAGCCGCCCGGAGCTGAGCGCGCTGAGGATGTCTTTCATCAAATCGCTGCGTACTGCCTGCGCTACACGCTGAAATCCCTCGGCGTTATCCAGAACAGCTTTTGAAGCGTCTGAAATCGCATCCACAAATGCTTTGTTTTTGTACCCCTGCGCATTCAGTACATCCGTCCGGTGCGCGAGCTCATGTGTGTTTGCCATTTCAAAGTCGGTCGTGGAAAACTGTGGATGCCTGGGGTTATACAGGATACGGTCCTCCACAGGGTCATACGCAAACGGAGCATCCAGTGTGCCGTCCTCCATGTACTCAGTGGGATTCTTTTCTGTAAAATACCTTAACCATACCATATTCTTTTCCGGCGCATCCGTCAAGGTGTCAAGATACGCGGAATAGCTTTTCCTGGCTTCTTCCACATCCAGCTTGCCGCCGCTGCCTGTGAGCGTACCCGCAGGACGCGGCATTTCCAGCGTGCCGTCCGGTCTCAGCGCCCGGCCCAGCCCCGCCGCCCGCAGCCGCTCCGGCGCGGTGCGCAGCCCGGCCGCAGCCGAAAACCGCTTGTATTCCGCATTCAGCTGCCGCAGAAGGATGCGGCTGCTGCGCAGCTCTCCGCTGCCCAGCTTGCCCTCCTCCTGCGCCGCGGCAATACGGTCCTTGCACTGCCGGATGCTGTTCTCCAGCGCTTTCTGCTGCTGCGTCGCTTCGTACTGGGTGTAGTGCCTGCCCTCGTAGGTGACGCCCTTCGCGTTTTCCCGCGCCATCTCCGCCAGCTGCTCATTCGTCCACTGGGGGCTGTCCACGCCCAGCTTGATCGGCCAGGCGATGTGCTTGCAGCTCAGCGTGCCGATGCGCCGCTGCAGGCGGCTGTTCAGCCGCTTGTATTCCTTATCGCTGTACTGCCGCCCCTGGTAGGGCTCATGGTCCGGCGCGCTGGCGCTGTGCGCGCTGATCTCCCAACCGTCGCACCCGCCGTCGTCGTGATGCTTCTCGTTGATGGCCGTGGTCATTTCGCCCATCTTCGCCATAATGGCGCGCTGGGCCATGAACTCTACGGAAAAAGTGCGCCCGTCCGAGCGGTCGACGGTGCGGATGCCCCGCTGCCACAAGCGCAGCGTGGCACGCCGCACAGCTTCCTCCGGCGTCTTCGTGCCGCTGGAGACCTCCCGGAACACATAGTCCATCGTGCGCCGGTATACATCTTTAATAGGATACACCCGGCCGTCCACATCTGCCGCGGCCAGCTGGCCCAGCACGTTGGCCACTTCCTTGCGCGTCACCTTTACATAGGCTTCGGCAATGTTCCGCAGGCTTTCGTTTTCCTCCAGCGGCGCGGTCTTCTCCGCGGCCCAGCGCATCAGCTGCTCCACCGCGTCGTCGGTGAGGTCTGTCTGCCTGCGCAGCGTGTCCGCGATCACATCGTCCGCTCCGGCAAGGCTTTTTGCCAGCAGAAGCTTGTATTCATCGCCGGACGATATCTGCCCGGCGGCGGTAATGCACCGGCACAGGTCGCGCAGCAGCTCCTCCGTGACGGGGCCGTAAACAGCGAGGATCAGTTCCCGCAGCCCGTCGATCTCATCCGGTGTCAGCGCCATGACGTCACCTCAGCCCGGCCTGGGCGGTCAGCTGGACCATCTCCGGCATGTACTTTTCACGGATGGCCGCAAGGTCTTCCGGCGTCTCACAGGGCAGGTCGTATTTTTTCGCCAGCGCCAGCTCAGGTTTCAGCAGGCCGGCCTCCACCATCGAAAGCGTGTCGGCCCAGTCCTTGTCTGCGTCATACAAAACGCCGTTGCCCCAGCTCACGCTCAGCAGCTGCTCAAGGTCCACCGCCTGGGCGTCGCACAGCCCCAGCGCCTGCCCCCACAGGTCCGTGATGCGCAGCGTCTCCAGCAGTGCGTCGTACCACATCCGCTGCAGGTCCATGATCGACAGGCTGTAGTCGCCCTCGCTGCTGCTGATCTCCTTTGCCGTGCGCTCCACAGCCTCCACGTCCGACAATATACCGCGTTTCAGGCCGATGATATTCTCACACGCCTTTAAATAGCTCTGCTTCCGCCGCTCAAAGCTCTCATCCCGCAGCGCAGGGGAGAAGATGGTCAATCCTTTGTCGTTGGTGTCGCCGTCCAGCCCGACGAACACGTCGTCCTTCAGCCGCATCACGCCGCCCTCCGGGTCCGGCGTTACCAGCTTGTCCGCATTGGCCACGATCCGGCTGCGCCCCAGCTCGAACTCACGCCCCAGCTGGTACTCATTTTTGTAGATGTTGTGGATCAGCTGCACCGCGCCCTCGTACACGCTCACGCCGTCCGGGCTCCCGTCCACGTTATTTGCCATCGGCAGACGGATGTAGGTCATGCCCAGACCGCCGAAGGGCACGCTGTAGGTGTGCTCCGGGGCCAGCGCCGCATACTGCGGCAGGCTGTCCAGCCGCACCTCATGCCCCAGTGTGCTGCTGTTTTCCGACACATACAGGTTGTACCGGATGGTCAGATACCCGCTGCCGTCCACAGTCCGGCGTTCCAGCAGCGTGTAGTAGTCAGAGCCCGCCCGGCTCCGCTCGCTCATCAGCACGTCCGTGATGCCGCGGGGTCCGCGGGCCAGTACGTTGTAGCAGTCGCGCCTTACCACATGGTAGGCCAGCCGCCCCGTGCCGTCCGGTGCAGGCTTCAAAAAGCCTTCGCCGCCCACCATGACCCACTGCAGCACGTCCTGCTTTTCGGCGTCAATGAGGCTGCGCTGTCCGTCCAGCCACGCCGTTTTTCCGGTTCCGTTTTCCGTAAAGCTGGAATCGTACTCCGCAAAACAAGCCTTTGTCAGTTTGTTGGTGATGGTGTAGGGGATGCGCTGCGCCGGGTCTTCTTCCTTGCCCTTCACCGCTTCACGCATGAAGAACAGCTCGAACCACTCCCGCACCGCCGCCTGCATAGCCGCTGTGCTGGTGTCCTTCAGCCCCGCCGCCTGCGCCCCTGTGATGGCGGCGTCGTCAAACAGCGCCCTTACGACTGCGTTCATCCGCCGTCACTCCTTTCGATCCGAATTTCCGGCTGCTTTGCCCGCAGCCCGCGCTCCACGCCGTTGATGTATGCCCGCAGCTGCCGGTTTTCCGCCTCCAGCTCCCGTACACGCCTCTGTGCCGCCTCCAGCGCGTCGCCGTATTCCAGCACCGCCCAGCTGGGCAGGTACTTCTTCAGCAGCCAGTCCTTCAGCTTCATTTGTCACGCTCCTTTGCGCTGCCAGATGCGGCTGCAGGCATACCGCGCCGCGTCGATACCGTGGTCGTTTGCGTCCATCAAAGTCCCCAGCACCGTGCCGTCCGGCGCTACCTCGTACTCCCATTCCAGGAACTCCTGCAGCACACACGGGCATTTTACCGGGTCGATCACAATGGCGTTTAGGCCTTGCAGCCACCGCACGCCCAGCTCACGGCTGCCCGGCCCTTTCCTGGCGGGCCAGCACCGCAGGCCGTAGCTGCGGTAATCCGCACAGGCTTTTTCGTCCGAAAGGTCCGCAAGGATCAGCTCGCCCGGCGCGACCCTTCCTTTAACGATCTCCGCCGTGACCGCGTTCTGCATTTTGTTGCCGCGCGCTTCGTCGAAAATATACAGCGTACGGGTAGCGGCATGGTAATACGTGCGGATGAACACCCACGGGTCGGGGTAGTACCCCCAGTCCACGCCGCTGATGATGTTGTCGAAGCCCGCGATCTCCTTCGCCGTGATCTTCCGGCTCAAGATGTTGTCGAACACCTGTGTGCCGCTGCCCACCATCTCGCCCAGGTACATGTGCCGGTATTTGAGCGGCTTTGTCTTCCGTAGCCAGTCCGCACCGTCCAGGAACTCCTTGCCCAGCCAGTCCCGCGGCGCATCCAGATACGACGAATGATGCACCAGCTTGCCCGGCTGCTGCTCCCGCGCGTACCGGTTGGCCCAGTTCCGCGCGTTGGCGGGCGGGTTGAAGCTGATGAGTGTTAAGGTCGGGTTGCTCCCCGAGCCGCGGAACGCGGACTGCTTCACGCTCAGCACCGCGTTTTCGCCCCGGCGAAGCTGGTCCGCTTCCTCGAACCACAGGCAGCCAATGTATCCGAACTTCGGTTTGATACCCTTAATTTTCATCTCATCGTCCAGGCCGCGGAAATAGATGGTCTGGCCCGTGGGCTTGTAAATGAGGCGAAGAGGGCTCTTTTTCTCCAGAAAATGCTCCGACATCCCCAGCTTTGCGACGGCCCACAGCATCTGCGAGTACACGCTGTCCTCCAGCGTGTTTCCCATCTGCCGCATCACCAGCGCGTGGCTTTGCGGCCACTTCAGCAGCCACAGCACGATCTCAACGCTGCAGAACGAACTTTTCAGGCTGCCGCGCCCGCCTTCCTCCACCAGTGTGTGCGCCCGCTGTTCCCGGACGGCCCGGTGCGAATCATAGAACCCCGGCCCGATCACGTTCTTTAAATCGACCGTCACCGCCGGGCGGCTATATGCTGTCAACGATGTTCACCTCCGCCGCGCCGCTGCCGCTCTCTTTCTGCAGCTCCGTCCACAGCCGGATCGCGTCCATATCGCCGGCCTGGCATTTTTTCAGCAGTGCCGCGTGGATCACCGCCGCTTCGTCCGTGCTGTATTTTTCCACCAGCTTATCCAGCAGCGCGAGGTAGTCCCGCTTATTCACCTTGGTATACTGTGCATGCAGCGTTTTTAAATCTTTTAAAATGTTAAATTCCTTTTTCTGTTTTGCCTGCTCAACACCCTCCAAAAGGGCGGTTATGCTGCTTTGAGGGGTCCGTTTCACGCGATGCTCCTTTCCGGACCGCACGAACGGCCCTAAATTTCGCCTGTAACGAAAAAAGGTCCTCAGGCGTCCGCGTGGACGGCCCGAGGCACCTAAACGGTTTTTAACGGCATACAGGGGAAATTAAACGGTATTCCGCAGCATGGCGGGCAAGAGGGACGGATTTTCATCGGGCATGCTTCGCCATCCGACCGTTTCCGCCCGGTTTTCACCCCCTCTATGCCCGCCATGGCCACGGGCGGGGGACGAATCAACCCCGCCGCTTTCATGGTTTTCCTGTTTGGTCTAAACATCCGTTTAACAGGTGTTTAGAAATGTGTTTTCAACGAGTTTTCACACCGGTTTCAACTTTTCCACATTTCCCGGTGTGCTGCGCCGCACGCAGCGGGGGAAGGGGCAAACCGGGCAGCCGCTCTCATGCATGGCCCACACGCACCGCGTGCACAGCTCCGGCGGCTCCTTCAGCTTCGCGCCGGAGAGCTTCCGTGCCAGTTCGCGCCGCGGGTCTTTCCGCTTCACTGAGCATCACCGTCCACAGGGATGACGCCGAACCGCACCCGCCGGGCCACGCCGCCCAGCTCCGCCGTCACATACGCCCGGCGCTGCCGCCGTTCCATCCGCACCGGGCAGTTCGCAAACGCTGCCAGCGGCCCGTCCAGAACATGCCAGCCACCGCCGGGGAAGAATATCACCCGGCTGGGCTCCAGCGTCTCGTCACTGTCCAGCCGCCACCGCAGCGCCTCCCGTGTGTCCAGCGCCTGCGGCTCTCCGCGCTCCAGACCCAGCCACCGGATGACGCCGGGGACAGGGGAAACGAGATGGAACAACGCCGCGTTATAGTCCGCGCCCACAAACACATATCCCGGCAGCAGCAGCCGCTCCTCGCTCTGCCACCGGCCCCGCCGTCGTATCTCCATCCGCTGGGCCGGGGCGCGGGCACACACGCCCTTGCGCCGCAACGCCGTGCATACGTCCCGTTCCGTTCCGGTCAGGACCTGCAGTACGTACCATTTCATCCGCGCTGCGCCCCTTTCTGCCGGCGCTCCAGCGCCGCCACGAGCTGCCGGTACAGCTCCGGATGTTCCGTACCAAGGGCTGAGAAGAACTCCGCCTTCAGCTCGCCCATGGCGGCCTGCGTGTCATCCTTGCTTTGAATATCCAGTCTGCGGGCGTACGCCACGGCTTTTGTCTGCGCATTCATCTCCCGCAGCAGCTTATCCAGCGCGATATCGTTCCACTCTTCGTCCGGCTTCGACAGGATGGCGTCCAGGATCTTCTGCCCCGCCACCCGGTTGATCACCTCGGAAAAATCCAGTTCCGGATACTTCGCCGCTTCCCGCACCATGGCGTTCATCCGCTCGTTTGTCACACGGATATCCTCCAGCGAGGCCAGCAGCTTTCTGCTGTAGGTGCTGATCGCCTGCAGGCTCAGCGTGACGTCCAGGCTCGCCAGATACTTCTGAATATCCGCGAGCGTGCAGGTGTTCGTCGCTTTCACCATCTCATCCACGACGTCGCGGACCTCGGGCGGCAGCTGTGATATGGTGCTGCGGCTCCTGTTTTTTCCGCGCATCCTCAAGCCCTCCTACATATCTACCAGCGGGTCTTTCTTCACGCAGCGCTGCAGCTGGATGCCGCGCGGCGTCAGCTTGACCTCCAGGTCCTCCAGCTCTGCGTCCGAAACGCTGGACGGGGCTTTGTCCTCGATGCATCGCACTTGCAGGTATCCACTGTCCGCCAGGTAGTTGATGCTGCTGCACAGCGCCATCCGGTCCATGCCGCCCGCCAGCGCCAGCAGCAGGCTCTTCAGCTTTAAAAATTTGAAATCGCAGCCCGCGATGGCCAGCGTGCGCATCACAGTCCCGTTGTTGGCTGCAAGCTCGCCGGCTTGCATCTTCCGGCGCAGTTCATTTTCATCCATCTCAGTTGCCTCCCTGCTTCATCATGAACTCCATCAGACGGTCCAGCTTGTTTTCCAGCTTCAACTGGCTCTGCAGAAATTCCTCCCGTCGGATGCCGTTTTCCTTGATGTCCTTGACATCGGCGGACATAGCTTGAATTTCGGTGCGCATTTCGGTGCGCATTTCTTTCATTTCACGGCGCACCGCTTCCAGGTCCTTCTGGTGGTCGGTGCGCGGGGTATAGTTCTCGCGCACTTCTTTGATGTCCGCCCGGTTTTCATCCAGCTGCCGGAACACCGAGCGACCAAACAAAAAGCCCACCAGTCCTACAACCGTTGTTACGATGACTGTCAGAAGCCACCAGGTTCCGGCATCGAACGTCATTGCGATTTCCTCCGTAAATACAAAAAGATAAGGCACGATGCCCTCGTTGTGAGTTCATCATACCTTATCTTTTAAAGACTGTTCCACTCAGATTTTACAGCAAAACAGTCACACATCGAACAGCGTACACTGCCCATCCAGCGGGGCGCGCCGTATCTGTTCTGTTTTTTCACGCACGATTCCGCGTACGTATCCCTCGCTCAGATTCCACTTTTTGCACAGTGCATAGACGTTTGAACCGTCGTACTCATCACGGATCAGTCTGTCACGGATAGGAATAAGGAGCTTGTCCGCCTGCGGGATGTACACCCGGCCGGTGCCGCCGTACACATCCACCAGCCGCCGGAAAGCATCCATGCCGATGGTTTCTGCCAGCTCCCGTGCTTCGCCTTGCAGATCCTCCAGCTTCAGCTCGTTCAGTAGTTCATTCCTCATTTTCCGGCCGCCTCCCGTTCCCGGCGGTATCGGTCGCTGTGCAGGTATTCCAGCTCTTTGCGCTCGGTCAGCTTCTTGAGACCTTCGATCAGGGCGTTACCCTGGGAAAACGTTAAAAACCGGAACGGCTGGGTGGGGAAGGCTGTCACGCCGAACTGCCGGCTGATCAGCCCACACAGCCTGTCCCGCAGCTGTACGCCCTCCGGCGCGGGATCATATTTTTCCAATTGATACATCAAGTACCAGACCTTCTTCTGCTGCCCCTCGCTCAGCCCGCCCGGCAGTGCCTCGTACTTCCGTGCCCGCTTTTTCTGCGGTGCGGCCGCGGGGGAGCTGCGCCGCCGTAGCTCCGCCAGCACCGCCTGCGCTTCGGCCGGGGTCAATGCAGTGATACTTTCTTTGTCGGTCAGGCCCTGTACCAGCGCGTGCAGCGCGTCTTCATGCCCGCCTCTACGCTCCACCATCCCCAGCTTTGCACCCAGGGCATAGATGCTTTTTACCGTTCCCTTGCTTACATCCAGCGCACCCATCCCGGCCGCCTCCTTCCTTGTTACTCCTCCGGCACGGCGTCGCCCGTGTCGTAGAAAAATTCATCCGTGGTTTTCAGGTACGCCCCCACAGCCTCCAGAACTTCCTCCGGCTGCTGCTTCAGCGCCTCTTTGTCCAGCTTCTGCTCTGTTTTTACAAGCTCCCTGCGGCCCATGGCCAGCAGCGTGGCGATGGCCTGCGGGACCTTCGCATTTGCCAAAATCAACCGCGTGGACTGTCGAAACCCTACACGCCCAAACGTCAGCTGTCGGCTTTTTCCGGCCATATCTTCCCGGTGTGCCTCTACATACTCCTGAACGTCCGTTTCCAGCTGTTTGACACGCTTCTGCAAAGGCTCCGCGCTTTTGGTGTATTCAGCCTTCACGGCGTCGATGCGCCGCGACATGTCCACGCCCATCTCCGTCAGCGCGTGCTCGTACTCGTGGATGCTGCGCAGCGCGTCGTTCACTTCCGCCCAGTCCTTCAGCACAGGCTCCCGGTGCAGCTTTTTTCTTGCCATATGTATCCACATCCTTTCTCAAAATTCCGCCCTCTGCATTTTCCGGGCTTGGGACCGGCCCCGGCCCGAAAGGACAGGGGGCTGCATTACGGCCGGGGCACAGCCCCGGATGCGGCATTTTCTGTTTTACTTTGGCCTCTTCCATTGGTGCGTACTTTTCGCCGCACGACCGCCGCCGTACCAAAGCGCCCACGTTTGTTTTTTACAGGCCGTGCGGAGGCTTGCGCCCGTATGCGCGCCACAGCCGGCGGATCGCTTTCCGGTTCCGGCGCTCGAGCCGCCAATCCGCCAACCAGTCCCGCAGGCCCGGCAGCGCGTTGATGAGCCACCGTATCCCATCGAAGATGATGATGCCCAGCAATACACCCAAAGAGGTTTCCCACGTCCACAGCCATGCGTCAGGCATCTTCCCGCACCCCTTTCATCATGTTCAGCAGCGCGGCGCGGATGCGCGCGTCATTCTTTTCGATGCACCAGCCGTCCTCGCACAGAACTTTTACTTCGCCTGTGGCATATTCTTCAGCAGCTTCCCGGAGCGCTGCACGCAGGTGCTCCGCCTCCGTGGCAGAAAAATCCAGCTCATCCACCGTGAGCTCTACTGTATACCGGTATCTCATTGCGTCCTCCTTGTTCTACATCATGTAACACTTTTCTCACACCTTCATGAGCCTGCTCCATTTCTTATCCAGCACCTGCACTTCCTCAAGGATGGCAGACGCATGGTCAAGCACGTCCGCCGGGACGTCCAGGATGGGCTTGCCTTCATATGGCGTCAGCAGCTCCACATACTGCCGCCGCAGCCGTGCGGATTTCTCATGTAGACGCCTTGCTTCATCCAGTCTCTTTCGAGTCCGCTCAAATTCCAGATCATTCAGGGCCCGTTCGATTTCAAGGTCATGCCGGAACATGCTGTGCGTACACATCCAGTCGATGAGCCACAGCAGTTCCGCCTTAGTACAATCTTTCAACGTCATCAGGAATCCTCCACCACTGTGTATACTTGGCAGAACCAGCGGGGCAGGCCCTCATACACAGCTTTGTCTTTTGCCCGGCAAAAGCAGATGCTCCCATCCCGGCCGTAAACGATATGGGAATGTGCGCAGTATGTGCATCTTCGGTTCCGGCGCAGACTGCGCCATTGATGAATGTTCAATCCTGTCACGCTCCTAAAAAAACAGAGTTGAAACGGCCGCCGGGCCGTGGTATCCTGTACATGTGGTACGGTAAGCCATGCCGTGCCATATTCCTTTAAAGACCCCCGCCCGGTTTTCTCGTCCCGGGCGGGGCTTTTGGTGCGGAGCTGCCGTTACGACCAGCCACGCCGGCCCTCCTGGGCCGCGGCTCCGCATGAACCTCGGACGTTAGAGCCCGAGGTTGAGCGCTTGGATCAGCACGCAGTCGTTACAGTGATTTTCTTCCAGTTCTTCAGAGCTCCGGCACTCAAGCGGCCAGCGGCAATAGCTGTCGCAGACAGTTTCCATCAGCTCCATGACTTTCTGCTCCCAGCAGTGCGCGTGCATCACGCGTGTGGATTTTACGGGCTTGCCGCAAAACTTACAGTTTGGCATTTTTCTCTCGTTCCTTTCTTCGCATCTGATAGGCCCACGTAGCCATAGTCCGTACATTGACGCCCATATCCTCAGCCACCCGCCGGAAAGATTCTCCGGAGCGCAGGCGCTCCATTGCCTCTGCCTTGAACTCCGGCGCATAGATGCGTCTCGGCTGGCCCTTCCGGCTCGGTTTTGGGCGGGCGGACTTGGAAAGCGGCCCCAGTATGTCCAGAATTTCCTCACGGCTCACCAGATACAGCTGTGACAGGATCTTCACCTGCTGGCGCGGGTCGATTGCGTTTCTGTACGACTTCCGGATCTCGCTTTTATCCTGTTCACTCAGCATCCTGACTTTCTCCTTTGACACGCCCGGATCTGGGGACGTAGTGCCGGTTCTGGTGGTAGTTTTCCACCTTCCGAAGCTCGCCCACAAACCGGGACAACTGCTTTACCGCCTGCATTCCGGCTGCGGTCCCGCAATACCCTGCAATGGGCTCCAGCTCCTCCACAACGTCCTTGTACTTACGCCGGAGCCTGCGGCAGTCGCGCAGCTCTGTAGCCAGCTTCGCACGCTCATCCCGCGTAAGATTTTCGATTTCCAGCTTATGCAGCAGATCCTGCTGCAGGGCATCCTGCTCTTTCATCAGCTCGAAATTTGTTTCGTATACTTTTGGGGCGTCGTTCAGCAACTTCGCGGCGCGGGCCAGAATTTCCGACACCTTTTCTTCATGCTTTTCCGTTGTTTCCACCTCCTATGGTTTGCCCCACGCCATGAGCGAGTGCATGCGCGCAAACCAATTCTTTTCCGTGCGGCTGTTGCGGGCAATTTCCATGGAACGCTGCGATGCTTCCCGGCATGCGGGGCACAATTTGTGCGCTTCCTGCGTATCTGTCGGCTTTCCGCATCGGCTGCATATTCCCGGCCATCCCAGCATGTCACGCGGCATGACGCCTTTCTCCCTCAACCGGGACTGCATGTACCGGCGGCTGCGGGCAAGGCAGTACACGCACTGTGCGCGTCCGGGGGCAGCGTCCCGCCGCTGGCATCTTACGCAGACGCCGAAGGCGTGCAGCAGGTCTGTTCTTCGCTGGCGGTGCCGGTTGTGGTATTCTTTCTGCTCCGGGCTTTCCTTTTTCCGTCTCTGCACTGCCTTCAGCCGCTCTTTTTCGAGACATTCCGGACACTGCACCCGTCCAGGGGCCGCATCTCTGCAGCCGCAAGTTGGACATATCCCGTGCGCTTTGTACCACTCATATTTCGTCACGGCCTGTTTCACCTCCTTCGCCGCACTCTGCATTTTTCCGGGCTTGTGACCGGCGCGCCATCGGCGCGGCTGCATTACGGTGGGGCCAGATGGCCCCGGCTATTTTTTCTGTTCTTCACGCCAGGCAAGGAACTCATCGCGGTGATCCCGGTATTCAAATAGAATCATTATGCCGTCGTGCATACGGATCAGCCGTTCCCATTTATAGAATGTCCACCGGACGGCCGCCAGCGCTGAGCCGCACAGCAGGCATACAATGACCAGCGCGCCAAGCATCATCGATATCTTCGGGAATATGTTGCTTATCAGTTCCATCATCTGTGTCTTCCTCCTCTATATCCTGCATCCACTCCCGCCGCAATCGGCCCTGCAGGTGCATGCAGGCCAGCGGCTGGTCTTTCTGCGTACGGTGGCAGCACCCCTCATCATAGGGCTGCCACAGCGTCCCCGTCTGGTGCAGGCCCGGCGGGGAGCCGCAGCACCCGCAGCAGCTTTGCCCGCGGCAGCTCCGGTCACAAGGCGTCACCATCCTGCATCCCTTATTCGTCACCACGCTCTACCCGGTACGGCGGCCCGGCCCGGCGTCTGCAGCGCCGCTGTTCCGCCTGCGCCAGTGTGGCCAGCCGCCCGGCTTCGTAGCCCACATACAGCAGCAGTACCATCAGTGGCAGGATAAGGGCTTCGCCGCCGAATACGCCGGGGCGGGAACCCTGTACCGTCAGGCACGCCGCCAGCATCAGCCCCGCCACGGCTCCGGCCGCGAAAGTCACAACTGCTTTCATCCTGTTAAACATCCCTTTAAACCTCCCTGAAATACCCGTTAAATGCGTCCCACAGGGGTGCTGGCTGCGGCTGCTCGCAAGCCCTCGTAGGAAATATCCTCATTCCGAATCGCGTTCTTCACGATATGCTTCGCCGTGCGGATGCTGTGCTGGCTCCGGCACACGCTGGCGATCAGCTTCAGCTCCTTGCTCTGCTCCTCTCCGGAAAACATGGGGAACAGCAGCTTTACATCCTCATTCGTCAGCCGCATCGTGCTGTAGGCCCGCTGCAGTCCAATGCGCGTGTAAGCCTGCGTCGTGATTTTCCCCTTTTTCACGCGCTCATACAGCTCACTGTTCCCAATCAGCACCACGCCGTTTCCAGGCACCTCGTTTACTTCATCTTCATCCGGCAGGATACGCAGTTCATCCATCGGAGCCCGCTTCAGCAACTGGGCCTCATCCACGATAATCACCTTGTTGGTGCCGCGCAGCCGTGCCCGGATGGCCTGCCACATCTGTTTACTGCTGCTCACGGCAGGAATGTCAAGCGCCGCACCTAGCAGTTCTCCGACGCCCGCAAGCCCGGACATGCTCGGGTCAAGCCGGATATAGATGGTGCTTTGCGGATTATCTCGGTAATACTTGACAGCAGCCTTCGTTTTCCCGGCCCCGGCGTCGCCGTGCAGCATCACCAGCGTGCGGTTGATCTGCGCGTAGCGGATGGACTGGTAAACGTCCTCAGATATGCTCGTGGGCTTGTAGGTCTCGTCCAGCTTGTAGGGAGCGACCTGCACCTGCACCGCGGCCGCCTCGCTTTCCTGTTGAAGGAACTCCCGCAGCCGACTTTCAATGCCCTCCACGCTGCCATCCATTTTGCAGTTCATATAGTTGCTGAGGCTGGCGCCGCTCATGCCAATGCGTGGCGCCAGCTTGTTCTGCGAGAGCCCCGTATCCTTCATATATTTCCGGACACGCTCCTGCAGCGCTTCATCGTACACTTTAGTAGTCGAATTCGTCATCATCGTATCCTCCATCCGAATTTTTGTTCATCCTGAAAATATCTATATCGCCAACAGCCATGGCCATCGGCTCCTCGTCCCATCGTGCCAGCTCCACCGTTTTGGGCTTGCGGGGCGTGGTCGGTCCGGCCAGATTTTCTTCGGCCATCCGTGCCACCAGCGCAGCAGCCTCTTCCGGCGGTGCGTCCGGCAGCAGCGTTGCCGCCAGCTCCTGCACCACACGTTTGTACTTGTTTTTAAGCTGCTGCTGCCGTGCAATCTCTTCCTGTGTAGCTCCGTATTTCGCCTCCAGTTCGCACCGGGGGGCCGTCATGATGAAGGAACCGTCCTCCCGGTATACGCGCACGCTGGAAAGGTCATCCGGGTCGTACCGCAGATACACCTTTTTTTCCTGCCATAGGCTGTGCAGCTCCGGGCAGTTGTACCAGACTTTTTTACCCCGGATGTTCAGGTATACGCCCTCCCGGTCCACCTTTTTGGGCTTCGATGTGCGCAGCATCATCAGATTCAGCACATCCTCTTCTACATGCCGCACATGCTCCAGATGCTCGTTGTACACGTCGATGCGGCGTTTGCCTTTGTCCGCAGGTACGGAACCGTAGTACGGTTCATAGTTCAGGTATCCGCTGATCAGCAGGTCCACCTTCTGGATGAACTCTTCGTCTGTGGGGATATCGCCGCGCTGCAGCGCTTTTTTCAGGGCTTCCGGCTTTTCCTCTGGGCTGCCGCCTGTGTATGTAGGGAACAGCCGCATGATATGCTCTTTCACGTTTCGGAAACTGCGTTCTACCAGCTTGGCACGGGAGTTCTGCACGATGGCGTTTTTCATTTCCACGCCCATGTAGTCCAGAATGGTTTTCGGTTCAAACGGTGCTTCACCGTTGGCCAGCACCTTCTTGGCCCGATGGCCTCTGCCGCCGAAGTCGAACGTCAGATACTCGCGGCCGTTATCCACATATGCGTTGTGATTCGGCATCCCATACGCCAGGCACCCGCGCCGCAGCGCATAGATGGAGTTCTGGCTGCTGTTGCCCCCGAAACTGATATACCAGCCGACGAAAATGCCGCTGCGCACATCCACCCATGCTGTGAGATAGGGACGGTGCGGTTTGCCATTCGGCCCCAGTGTAAGGGTGTCACAGGTGTATGTATCGCCCACCCACCAGTCGTTACTGGCGATGCTTTCATAGTCGCGGCGGGTATACACGCTGGCCTTGTTGTAGTACGCGCGTTCGCCCTCACGCATCAGAATGCGCACAGCCTCCGGCACATCCATCGCTATGCGGTAAAAGCTGCTGTACGAGGGAAGCGGCAGCGCGTTCACCGCGTTCTTTTCCGCCCACTTTTCCGTGTATTCCATGCACTTTGCAATAGAATACGCATGGCCCTCTCCGCCGTCCACAAGGTAGTAGTGCAAAAACGTCTTTTTTATATATTCCGGCATGTCCGTTTTGCCCTTACGGGCTTTGCCGCGCCTGTCAATCACGCTGTCCAAGTCGCCCTGATCCAGTGCTTTTTTCTTCCGGTACAGTGTCGGTACGCTCAGCTCCATGCCGGGGTTTTCCACGCGCATGTGCTGGACGAATTTATGGTCCAGCTCACTTAGGGGCTTTCCCGTCTGGCTGCGGTAGAGCATCCATTGGTCTACAACATCCTGCCAAAACCCGATTTTCTCACGGTCCGCGTCCGTGTAGCTGTCCAGCGGACGTTGCACAGGCGACGGCTTCACTTTCTGCAGCGCTGTTTTCTCCGGGGCGCTCAGTGTCAGGCCGTGCTGCTCGTAGTATTTGAGCTGGATTTCGTTTGACTGTGTTGCCAGTGGAAAAGCGTATTCCGATCGGTTTCTGTTGTTCAGAATACTCACAGCCGGAATTCGTCCTGTTTGTGCTCTGTATCGCACTGTGCGAAGCGGCCAGCCCGTAAGCTCTGCAACCTCTCGGGCGCTCAGCATAACTTCCAAAAAAATCACCTGCCTTGACCTGCCATCATCAGGCACGGGGCGGTCAGCCCCCGCACGACAGCCCCGCAGGGCTGTTTCGGCTTCTATGTTCCATGCTTCGGGGCGTGTCAAGCCCTGGATGTATTCCAGGGCGACCAGCTCGGGAAAGACCGGGTACAGAACTCTCGCACCGCTGCATCAGGGTCTGTTTTCAGCACAAGGCCAAATACAAGTCCGTTGCTGTCCACATCGCCCACGGCGTAAGTATGCGACGGGTTCGCTGCCTTGCTGCGAAGGAGTACACAGCGCTCTGCGCGTTTTACCACATCGTAGGTAGCCTTAAAATTGCCTTTTAACTCGTTCATCGGGAACCCCTCCTTCAAACCGCCTGCTCCAGCGTGGAGCAGAACCGGTTTACTTCCCTCGGCCACAGCAGCTGCACGCCCGTTGGCGTCAGGAACAGGGCCGGGGCCTCTACGTCGAAGATCGTCCCATCCTTGATGCGCCGCAGCGTCACCTTCGGCTCGGTGTACCCTTCGTCAAAACTTTCCACCCGGTACAGGTCCCCGTTGTGGTTGTATGTCTCGCCAACATAGATGGGTTGGCCGGTCAGTTGGTATTTTTTCATTGCTTTTGCTCCTTCCTGCTTGAAAGCCCGTTTCCGGGCAATACTTGGCTTGTATCGGCTCTCGCCAGCTGGTCTAGAGCATCCGCTAGGCTGTCCGACCAGCCGATATACTGCCCCGCAGGGCCGTGGATGGACATGCGGCCCACGGCGGGGTAGTACCGGATGCGGCATGGTGCCCACGTTGGGCTGCGACCGATCACCAGCTCGTGCCGACGAATCGCCAGAATGCGTAGCCAATCCAGGTCGCGGCGGAGCCGGCCTTTCCTTAGTTCCCAGTGGAAGTTCATTAAAGAGCCTCCTGCTCACTTGTGAATATCTCTTCAACTTTGCACTCCAAAGCGTTTGCAATTGCCTTGGCCCTCAAATCTTGGGTGCGCGTATATGCACCTGTTTCAATTCGAAAAACTGCATTCACAGGAAGCCCTGCCTTTTCGGATAATCTCTTTTGATTTAATCCATGTGCCTTTCGCAGTTCAATGATTTTATCGACTTTTGCGATAAGCATTTGCTCACCTCCAATGTCAAAAGTTTTACGTTCGTACAAGGTACATCTATATAATATATTTTACATACGTAAAAGTCAACCCTGAATTTGTTGAAATTTGTATTTTACGAACGTAAAATTATATGGTATACTTACTTTTAACGACAGGTAGGTGATATTTCTATGGATAAGCCCATCGCAAAATCAAATAACCGTGTTCGCGAACTACGTTTAACTTACCATCTAACGCAAAGTGAACTCGCTGAAAAAACAAATTTGAGTTACTCATCTATTGTTTCTTATGAAAATGGCTTGCGTGATCCAAACGCGCGTGCGATGGCTGCATTAGAAAAATTTTTTGGTGTTACTGGAGAATATTTGCTCGGCTTAACCGATACCAATGTATCAAAAGCCCGTTTTTTTCCTGAAGCGAATAAAAAATCACCCCTGCTCGAGAAATATGAACGACTAGATCAGCACGGGAAAGAGCTTATTGCGATGATACTTGACAAAGAATTGGAGCGGTGTGCGCTCAACCAAGTGGAGGACAAATTTGTTGAATTTCCTCATGAAATTTATCTTAAATTTTCAGACCAGGCAGGTTGTGCCGGCAATGGAATCTATCTTGGTCCAGAGTCTTTTACAGAGTATCCTGTTGTAGACAACGAGCTTACTCGGCGTGCTGCTTTTGCTGTCCCTGTTGCGGGGGATAGTATGGAACCTAAGTTTCATAATGGTGATATTGTGCTGGTAAACTTCGAGCCTGTAGAATCGGGAGATATTGCCCTTATCACCATGGATGGCTATGGATATATAAAAAAGATTGGCGACCAAGAACTACTCCCTTTAAATCCGAAATACGATCCAATTCCAATGGATGAAAGCGTCCGGGTGAATGGGAAAGTAATTGGCGTATTTGACCCGTCTTGGTATATCTAAATGTGACAATAGTGCATATCTTAATCGGCAATTTGCACTTGTACAGTATAGTATGAAACCCTTACAAAACCGCTATTTTCCTTAATCGGCAACAAAAATGTTAATCGGCAAATGTTTGCCGATTAAAAATAGAAAAAGCCGCTCCAAAGAGGGGAGAAATTCCCTCTCTGAAGCGGCTTTCTTTTGTACCGTTTATATTATATTTAAAACCCGTTTAGGCCGCAGTCCTGTGCGGTTTTCGGCCGGTTTGCAAAATTCTTTCTAAACATCTCCTGAACACTTCGAAAAGCCTTTTCTAAACACCTTGCGCGGATGTGCTCCCAGCAGTCAAAAGGGGCAAAATATCCTCAAAAATCTTTCAATTGCGCCGACGCATTTTCCATCAAAATCACTCGTTTTCACGCCGCATTAAAGCCGATTTTCCGCAGTCTCAAGCCATTTCAAGCCTTTTCAAGTCTTTTAAACCTTGGCGCTCGGGATTTCTCATTCTACATGAATACTCACAGCCACATAGTTGTCCACATCCGCTTCACCCATATCATTTTCCAGAAACAGGCGGTAGGGTTCCGCGCCGTCCGCGTCCACACGTTGTAGTGCCAACCGTCCTGCAGGCACCGGCGCAGGACCTGTATATTCCATCCGGTATTCCGAATGGCTCCATACACAGCCGGGCGTTGTCTCCAGCACGGCGCGCCCCCCTGCGGAGCGCGGCTCCACCGCAAACAAAAATTCCGGAATGCCCGCTGCCCGGCACCGTGCGGCGGCACGGGCGCACAGCGCCTTGAAGTATCCCCTGCGCCGGTGGGCCGGATGGGTAAAAGCCACCACCTCCGCCTGTTCCCGCGTGGGCAGAAACAATGTCAAAAACGCGGCGGGTGCATCCTCCGGGCCGGGCGCGTCCTGCGGCCACGCCAGATAAAAGCATGGCAGCGCGCGGTCAAAGTTCAGCTCGTTGGACAGCCATGCCCCGTTCTCCAACGCTTCGGGTGCGCAGGCGGCCTGCTCCAGCGCGCGCACCTGTTCCGTCTGACGCGGCGTCAGCACGGCAGTTTCGAATATGTACAAACGCATCCTCCTTTTCCGCCGTCCCCCAAGGGGCGTCAAATAAAAAAGCGCCCGCCCCGGAAGGTCTCCAGCAGGCGGGCGCTGCACAGCGCATTATTCGGGCTTCTGAGGCTGGGCGGCGGGACGTACCGTAGCTTTTTTACCGCTTTGGCGCAGCGTGGAGCGCACGGTCTTTACCTCCGTCATACTCTTGGCAAGCTGCTCCTCGGTATGGCGCAGCATGTTTTCGCAGTAATTGGTAACCGTGGTGCGCATCTCGCGGCTCTGGCTCTGGGCGCTGGTCAGAATCTCTGTAGCCTTCTGCTGGGCGGCCTTTACGATGGCCTCCTGGGCCACCATGGCGCGGGCGCGGTCCTCCGCGCGCTTGACAATGGCTTCAGCTTCCTTCTTCGCGCTTTCCACGATATCCGCACGGTCCTGTACAATGGCCTTGGCCTGGCGGATCTCCGCAGGCATGTTCAAGCGGATATCGTCGATGATATCGCGCACCTTCTCCACATCCACCATGCGCTTGCCGCCGGTGAAGGGCAGATTGACGGCCTCCTCCAGCGTTTCATCCATTACATCCAGCAATTCGTCGATGTTCATAATGGTCACTCCTTTGCTCGCCCCTGTGTGAGGCGTTCTACGATGTCTTTACAAATGCCGTCCGGCAGGAAATCGGTGACGTCGCCGCCAAAGCTGGCCACCTGACGCACCATGCTGGACGAAAGGTACATATATTCCGGATCGGTGATGACGAACATGGTCTCCAGCTCCGGGTTGAGCTTTTTGTTGGTGAGCGCCTGCTGGAATTCAAACTCAAAATCCGTTACGGCGCGCAGGCCCTTGATGATGGTGCAAGCGCCGACATTGTGGGCATATTCGGCCAGCAGGCCGGTGTAGACGTCCACTTTCACATTCGGGATATGCCCTGTGACGCGCCGCAGAAAATCCGCGCGCTCCTGCGCCGTGAAGGACGGCGTTTTATTGGGGTTCACCATCACCAGCACCGTCACCGCGTCAAACAGTTTTGCGCTGCGCTCGATGATATTTAAATGGCCTTTGGTAACGGGGTCGAAGCTGCCGGGGCAGATGGCGATGCGCATGCGCACGCCCTCCTTTTCTGTGAATTGCAGAGCGCTCAGAACTCCGCGTCGGCCTCGTAGCGCGCCAGCGCCACTGTGCCGTATTTGTATTGTTTTTTCAGCGTCAGCGTGCCGCAGCGCTCGGGCAGGGACGCGCCGTGCTCCGTTTCCGCCAGCACCGTCCCGCCCGGGGCCGTCACGGCCGCCACAGCAGGCAGCAGCGCGGCTACGGTACCCTGACGGTACGGCGGGTCCAGCAGCACAAGATCGAACCGTTCCCGGCATGCGGCCAGATACATCTCCGCGGCCGTTTCCGCCACGCTGGCTTTTTCAAACAGGCCGGCGGCCTTCAGGTTTTGCCGCACCACCGCACAGGCCTCCCGGCTGCTGTCGATAAACACACAGCGCGCAGCGCCGCGGCTGAGCGCCTCGATGCCAAGCTGGCCCGAACCCGCAAACAGGTCCAGCACACGGGCGCCCGCCAAAAGGAACTGGACGGCGCTGAACATGCCCTCCTTGACACGGTCCACCGTGGGCCGTGTGATCTCTTCACCGGGCAGCGCGGCCAGCCTTGTGCCGCGCGCGGTACCGGAAATAACGCGCATCTCATTCTCCTTATACGCACGGGCGGCCTTGCCGCCGCACCGCACATCCTTTCTTTCCGCCTTTTGCGGCCGCTGCGCGGGCAAGTGCGGGACAAGCCTTGATTTCTTTACTCATTATCGCCGTTTGCAGGCGTTTTGTCAACTTCCTGCCGGTTACAGAATTGCTCTTTTCCAACGTGCCGCTCCGTGCTTCTTTACGTCTCGGCGGAAGGCTGCTCCGGCTGCGGGTGAAAATGGGCATACACGGCCCGCGCCGCCGCCCTGCTTACGCCTTTGGCCCCGGCAAGCTGTTCCTCGCTGGCCTCCTTAACGGCAGACACCGTTTTGAAATGGGCCATCAGCGCGCGGCTGGTGGCCGGGCCGACGCCCGGCACGCTTTGCAGCGTGGAAGAATAGGCGCGGCTTTTCTGCATGCGCCTGCGGTAATCGTTGGCCCAGCGGTGCGTCTCGTCCTGAATGGACGTCACAAACGTGAATACGCCCCTGTGCATGGCCAGCATGATCTCTCCGCCTGCGGCGCTCACAAGGCCTCGCGTGCGGTGCTTGTCGTCCTTCACCATGCCGAACATGGGAACATCTGCAAGCTGTGTGCCCGCCAGCGCGGCCTGCACGGCGCTTACCTGCCCTCGCCCGCCGTCGATGAGCAGCAGGTCCGGCTTTATGCCGAACTGCCCTTTTGCGCCCTTTTCGTATTCGGCGGCGCGGCGCGCCAGCGTTTCGGCCATGGAAGCATAATCGTCCGTACCCGCCACGGTGTTCATCTTGAAGCGGCGGTAGCCCGCTTTTTTGGGTTTTCCGTCCTCAAACACCACCATACCCGCCACGCTTGTGCCGTCGCCCCAGTTGGAGATGTCGTAGCTCTCGATGATCCTGGGCGGCTCTTTCAGGCCCAGCAGCGCGGCCAATTCGTCCAGATGTTTCTGTTCGCGGGCATAGCGTCCGCTCTCCCGTGCCAAACGTTCCACGGCATTGGTGCGCGCCATCTCCACCAGACGGGCGGTATCGCCCCGCTGAGGCACATACAGCCGCACCTTGCTGCCCCGCGTCTCGCCCAGCAGGCGCGCAAGCTCGCCCGAACCCGCGGGCAGCTCATCCACGGCAATGCTCTTCGGGATGAACTCGTTGTCCTCCAGATAATAGCGGGGCAGAAACTCCTCCCGCAGGGCGGGGATGTCTTGGGTGTCGTGAAACAAAAACTCTCTTTTGTCCACCAGACGTCCCTCTCGGAAACGCAGAATGGCCGCGCATACAGCCGACGCGG
Source organism: Ruthenibacterium lactatiformans (assembly GCF_000949455.1). Taxonomy (GTDB): domain Bacteria; phylum Bacillota; class Clostridia; order Oscillospirales; family Ruminococcaceae; genus Ruthenibacterium; species Ruthenibacterium lactatiformans. The sequence goes on from NZ_JXXK01000006.1 coordinate 33,932, forward strand.
TGCCCGCGAAGGCCACCACATCCTGCTCGTCCACCTCGCTGCGCACCACCTTCTGGCCCCGGCTCACCTTTTCAATGGCTGCGATCTGATCCCGGATGAGCGCTGCACGTTCGAAATCCAGCCGTTCGGCTGCATCGGCCATGCGCTCGCGCAGCAGCTTGAGGATCTCCCCCTGGCCGCGCCGTATCATATGCACGGCACTCTGCACAGCTTCATTGTAGTCCTCCCGGGAGATTTTTCCGCTGCACACGGCCATGCATCGGCCGATGTGCGCGTTCAGGCAGGGACGGCCTTTGCCGATATCCTGGGGGAATTTTTTGCTGCAGCGCGGCAGGCGGAACACATTGCATGCGGTCTCCACCATTTCGCGCACGGCAAAGCTGGAGGTATACGGGCCGATGTAATCGGCATTATCGTCGTCCTTTTGCAGCGCGGCCGAAATGCGCGGGTATGCTTCCCTTGTCACCTTCACATAGCTGTATCCCTTGTCGTCCTTCAATAAAATATTGTACTTGGGCTTATGCTGCTTGATCTGGCTGCATTCCAACACCAGTGCCTCGAACTCGCTCTGCGTGACGATCACATCGAACTCAAAAGCGTTCTGGATCATTTTCGTCACCTTGGCGTCATGCGGCACGCCCTCGCGGAAATACTGCGAGACACGCGTGCGCAGACGCTTGGCCTTGCCGATATAGATGATCTCGCCGGTCTTGTCGCGGATGATATACACTCCCGGCAAAAGCGGCAGCATTTTTGCTTTTTCCCAAAGCTCACGCTTCGTCATGCGCGGCCTCCTTTTTTACATTGCTGACAAATACTCTGCGGATAGCTTGCCCCGTGCGCCGAAAAAAAATATGCGCCGCCCAACGGGCGGCGCACCTCACGCAAGGAAATTTATTCGCTGAAACCAGACTTCACCGGCTTGATCCGTCGGCCTTGCGCCGCGCGCGAAACCGCTTACGCGCACGGCGCGCAACGATTCCGAATGAAAAGGGAATCCGCCCTTTTAGAGGCGTTCGTTGTGCGGCCTGCGCTTTGCTGCACAAAACTGCATGGCTTCGCCGTCGGCTTTCCCCGTTTCACTTATTCACTGAACCCGGAATTCACCAGTTTGATCAGGCCTTCGACAGCGGCCTGCTCGTCCGCGCCGTCAGCGATGATGCGAATCGTCGTACCGCCCACGATACCCAGGGACAAAACGCCCAGCAGGCTTTTCGCGTTCACACGGCGCTCTTCCTTCTCCACCCAGATGGAGGATTTGAACTCATTGGCTTTCTGGATAAAAAACGTTGCGGGACGTGCGTGCAGACCAACCTGATTCTCCACGGTAACTTCTTTCACAAACATAACGAAACGCTCCTATTGTTTAATATTACTTATAAAAATAGCAAACCCAACTTACCTTTGCACTTATTTTATACCAAATACCCGAGTTGCGTCAACAACTTTGGGTGCTTTGCACAATTTTCTGCAACAATGACACAAACAGCCGACCCGCCTTCCCCTTTCTTTGGCTATAATCACCAATTAGTTTTCAACATAGTCGGCGCATTATACAAAACGCTGAAGTTTTATTTATCTATTTTCGCCATTGACTTTTCTTCGTATTTCTCGTATAGATCCGGACGGCGGGTGCGCGTGCGCTCCAGCGCCTGTTCATGCCGCCATTTTGCGATGTTTGCGTGGTGGCCTGAAAGCAGGATCTCCGGCACGCGGCGGCCGTTCCATTCCTCCGGGCGGCTGTACTGGGGATACTCCAGCAAGCCGCTGTAATGGCTCTCCTCCTCGTAGCCTTCCGGGCTGGAAAGTACGCCCGGGCACAGGCGGCACACGCTGTCCGCCACCACCAGCGCCGCAAGCTCGCCGCCCGTGAGCACGTAATCTCCAATCGAGATCTCTTCGTCCGCCAGCGCCTCAATGACGCGCTCGTCGATGCCCTCGTAATGGCCGCATACCAGCAGGAGGCTGTCCTTTTGGGCAAGCTGCTTGCACTTTTCCTCTGTAAGCGGCGTGCCCGCAGCCGTCATGAAAACAACGTGGGGCCGCGCATGGCCCGCTTCCTCCACCTGGCGGACGACATCCACACAGCAGTCGTAAATGGGCTGCGCCTGCATCACCATACCCGGCCCGCCTCCGTAGGGGTAGTCGTCCACCTGCTTCTGCCGGTTCGTCGTGTAGTCCCGGATCTGATGGCAGGCAAGCTCGATGTACCCGCGCTGGCGCGCACGGCCGATGATGCTTTCACTCAAAACGCGCTCACACATCTCGGGAAACAGCGTGGCGATATCAATCCGCATCGTCATTTCCCCCATCGTTTGTGAACATGCCCGGGATGGGGCGCACCGTCACCACGCCCTGCTCCGGTGAAAGCGTATCCAGAAATTCCGGCACGGCGGGGAAGAGGAACGTCTCGCCCCCGCTGTTTTCCACCGTATAAACGTCAATGGCTGCCGGATGCTCCACCGCAGTGATCACACCGTATTCCACGCCGGTATCCGCGTCCTTCACCGTGCAGCCCACAATGTCCTGCACAAAATAGCGTCCCTCCGGCAATTTAACGTCCGCGCGGGAAAAATATGCCACCTTGCGGATGTACGGCCGTGCCGCGTCGATGCTGTCCACACCCTTCAGCTTCACAAGGCACATCCCCTTGTGCGCACGCACAGCCTCCACCTTCGTCTCCCGGCCGCCCTCGGGCGTAAAGAACAAGCGCGGCAGCGCGGCCACGAACTCTGGTCCGTCGCACCATGGGTACAGCTTCAGCTCACCCATCACGCCGTGTGTGGTGACGAACTCGCCCGCTTCGATAAATTGTTTCATTTTGAAAACCTCCTTGACGCGCCGCGCTCATTCGATGATCACGCCCAGCAGTTTGGCCAGTTCACAGGCCTGCACCGGCGTCACCTTCGCGCCGCGCAGCTCTTCCTCGCCGGAAAAGCCCGCGCCCTCGATATCACAGGTCGTCAGATCCTGTCCGTTCAGACTGGTGTGCAAAAACTCCGCCTGTACCAGGCAGCAATCCTGAAAGCGGAACACACTGCGCCGCTTTACATCCCAAAACACGGCGCTCCGCAGATTGTCTTTGCGGAAGATCACGTTTTTGAACACAGCTTCGCTGAACACAGCGCCCTCCGCGACGCATTCCTCAAGCGTCACATCGGAAAGCACGGCTGCCGCAAAATTCACCCCCGAGAGCTTACACCCCCGCAGGCGCACCTTCTGGAGCGTAGCCTCCAGCAGCTTTGCTCCGGAAAGATCGCAGTTTTCAAACACCGCGTTCTGGAACCACGCGCCCGAAAGCGCCGCCCCGGTGAAGCGGCAGTTCGTAAATATGCACGCCTTGTATTCCGTCTTTTCCAGCTGGTGTCCCGCCGCGCTGCCGCCCGCGAAGGCGTAACCGTACACCGGCTCCTCATAAGCCGCCGCCATAGCCAGCGCTTCTTCCAGCGGGATCGCCGTCTCCATTTCCCGGGGCAGGACAGGCTCCATGATACGCATACCGCGCCCTCCTTCCCGCTTCAAAAATCAAGCCGGAAGCGGCTGCCTCCGGCTTGATGCTGCATTGTTCCGCCGCCTGCGCACGTACGGCACAGGCAGGCTTATCGTCCTTGCTCCTCAGCGGATATGGGGCTTAACAGGCTTTTTCGCCAGCAGCAGGCCGACGACACTGAAGACGATCGCCGTGACGGAGACCACGGTGCCGACGATGCCAAGCACAAAACCTACGATACGAAATGCGCTGCCTCTTTTCATGTGCGCCAACTCCTTTCCGCAGGATGGGCGGCGCTGTGCCGCCTATCGGTGTTGTTGTTATCAGTATACTATATTTTTCACGCGCTTGCAAGAAATTCCTGTTTTTTTGCGCAAACAGTCGCATTTGTGCTTTTTGTATATAAAATTTGCTAACATTCATCATTATTTTATTTATTTCACCGTATTCCTGTGTTATAATAAAAACAGGGAAAGTTTTCCTTCACCGTTTTTGAAAGGAGATGTTTTGTATGTCACGGCACTATGTCATCACCATCAGCCGCCAGTTCGGAACGGGAGGGCGCGAGATCGGAAAAGCGCTGGGCGCCGCCTTGGGGGTGCCCGTATATGACCGGGAGCTGCTGGAAGAGGCCGCCCGGACATACTGCATCCCCGTGAGCGTGATGGAGCGCAATGACGAGACCGCGCCCAGCCGCGTGCTGGAATCTTTTGCGCTGAGCGCCCCGTCCCTGAGCATGCTGACCGGCGCGGTGGATTATTCCACCATCGTCACCTCAGACACCACCTTTGCCTGGCAGTCCGCCACCATCCGCCGGCTGTCCAAAGAAGGTCCGTGCGTTATCATCGGCCGGTGCGCGGACCATGTGCTGCGCGGCACGCCGGGTGTGGTCTCGCTGTTCCTTTATGCCGATTACGAGGCCCGCGTGGACCACATCACCCAGAAATACCAGCTCTCCCGCGGGGACGCCACCATTCTTATCGACGAAACAGAAAAAGAGCGTGCCCGCTACTACAAGCGCCACACAGGGCAGGAATTCGCCCGCATGGAAAATTACGACCTCTGCCTGAACACAGCCAGCGTCAACCGCGAAATGGCGATTCTGCTGCTGAAAGCCTTTGTCGAAAATCAGGAAAACTGACGTCTTTCGTCATTTTCTTTTCCCTCCTCATTCTCCCACGGTAAAAGAGGCGCGGCATGCAATGCATGCCGCGCCTCTTTTTATTGTAGAGAAACCACCGGCTGTGCCGGTGGTACGGAAAAGCTTAAGCTATGAAAAGAAACTCCTTCCAGTAAAATGGAAGTGCGGTCTGGCAACTGCACGAACCAACAGAAGGAGGCCATTCAGTGAATGACAATAATAGTTTAGCGCATACAAAATGGAATTGCAAATACCACATTGTGTTTGCGCCGAAATATCGGCGCAAACTGTTCTACGGAGAAAATCGAAAAGAGATAGGAGGGATTTTGAGACAGCTCAGTGAATGGAAAGGAGTAAAAATAGTAGAAGCAGAAGTGTGCCCGGATCACATCCACATGCTGGTAGAAATCCCACCGAAAATGAGTGTGGCGGGATACATAGGATTTCTCAAAGGGAAAAGCAGTTTGATGATTTTTCAACGACACGGGAATCTGAAGTACAAATATGGGAATCGATCATTCTGGTGCAGAGGGTACTACGTGGACACCGCAGGAAAGAATACGAAAAAGATCGCGCAATACATTCAAAATCAGTTGAAAGAAGATCAACTTACAGATCAGATGACGTTAAAGGAATACATGGACCCGCTTGCGGGTATCAAGTAACAATCCTATGCAAGTGTCAGACCGTTATGCGCCTTGAGGCGCTGCCTGTATCATAGGGCTTTGCACGCATCTGAAATACCCCCGGCGAAGCCGGGGGATATTTATTTCTTGATGATCTGCACCATGTGGAATATTTTTTCCGCCGTCAGCCATGCCATGCCGATCTGGTAATCACCCCATATATCCGCCGTATAGAGCAATTCAGGGCACATGGGGCCGGGCAGCAGCGCACTCAGGCCGTCGTTCACCGGCCCAATGCATTCCCGGCGCAGCGCCGGGCCGCCCAAAGCAATATAGCGTGGGTTGAGGATGCCGCAGACCCACACCGCCGCCTCCAGCACCCGGGCTGTGTATTCCCGCCCGTCCTGCGGGTCGTTCAGGCATTCGTCCAGAAGCCTGCCGTCCGCTGTGGGAACCAGCCCCAGCTCCCCGGCAAAATGGCCGCAGCCGCGAATCACGCGGCCCCCCGCCACAAAACCCGCGCTGACACAACCTCTGTCAAAATGCAAATATGCCATGTTCGTTTCAGCCGGGTCTTCGCCCGGAAATTCCGTTTCGTAGCACCGGGCGAACCCGATGGCGGCCGCGTTGACGTCGTTTTCCAACACGACGGGCACGCCGTAACGCCGCGAAAGAGCAGGCTCCACCGCCACACTGTGCAGTCCGCCTTCTTTATCCGCATGCCAAAAGCAGCCTTCCCGCACCACACCGGGCAGTCCCAAGCCAATGGAGCGGATATCTCTTTGCGCGAACAGGCCGTCCAAAAACGCCAGCACGGGCGTTCGCAGGCCGTCTGCTCCGGCCTTCAGAGGAACGGCCCGGACAATCTCTCCGTGCACATCCACCAACAGGCCGTGAGCCTGCCCGTCTGTGATACACACGGCCGCACCATAGTATTTATCCCTGCGCAGACTGTATTGCGCCGCTCTGCGGCCGCCACTGGAAGCGCCCAGGCCAGTGCGTTCCACCTCGCCGTCCCGCAGCATCTCCTCCAGCAACGCGCGCACCGTCGTGACGCTTACGCCCGTTGCCGCAGCAAGCTGCGCGCGGGTAGCAGCGCCTTTTTCCCGCAGCGCTCTGTGCAACGCGGAGCTGTTGGCCTGCTTCAGCAGGCCGGGGCTTGCATGGGAGTTTTCCACCAGCGGCACCTCTTTCGTTACTCTCTTTTATAAGTTTATAACAAAAGTATAAGTGTACGTCTTTGGTCTGTCAATCCCGCCCGCCGCAAAGCGCAAATAAATCCAAGAAAGCACAAAAAAGCCCGCGGCGCGGGCAGCGCCGGGGCATGCATTTTGTCGGGTTCAGCGGCAGAATTTTTCGATATAATTGTCCAGACAGTTCTGAATGATGCGTTTCGCCTCATCCGGCCCCTGTTCCTCGTCCACCACCGTGGTCTTGCCTTCCAGATTCTTATACACACTGAAGAAATGGCGCATCTCGCTGAAGATATGGCTGGGCAGCTCCGATATGTCACGATAGGTGTTGTAGGTGGGGTCCTCAAAGGGGATCGCAATGATCTTCTCGTCCATTTTCCCCTGGTCCTGCATGGTGATGACGCCGATGGGATAGCACCGTACCAGGCTCAGCGGCGCAAGCACCTCGCTGCACAGTACCAGCACGTCCAGCGGGTCGCCGTCGTCCGCAAAGGTGCGCGGGATCAGACCGTAGTTTGCCGGATAGTGGGTAGAGGTATAAAGGATGCGGTCCAAAATGATATGGCCGGTCTCCTTATCCAGCTCGTACTTTTTCTTTGAGCCTTTTTCAATTTCGATCACCGCGATGAAGTCTTCCGGGTTAATGCGCGATGGGCTGATATCATGCCAGATGTTCGTCATATTCGTGTCCTTTCTTCTGTGCGGGCCGGGGCCTCCCGCCCCGCATACTTCCGCGCCGCGGAATACCGCAAGAGCTCCGTTTCACGCAAGCATTATACCATCCGCCGCGCGCGGGTGCAAACAAAAGAACGGCGCACCGGTGCAAAGCATTTCCCGGCACGGCAACAAAATTTTGTACGATACGCACAAATCAAGCCATTGGATTTCGTCAGGATGTTCACGCACCGGCTGCGTCACAGCGGTTTTTCCACAAACATGCCGTCCTCCAGCACCGTCACAGCCGTAAAGCCGATATCCCGCAGCAGCGCCAGCGTTTCGTCAAAACGGAAACGCACGGCTTCGGTGCAGTGCGCGTCGGCGTTTACAGTGACGCGCGCGCCGCTTTTCCGCAGGGCTTCCAGCAGAAAGCGCGAGGGATACGGCTCACCGCAGTAACCGCGGAACATGCCGCCCGTGTTCACCTCAAAAACAGCCCCGGTGGCGGCGCAGGCGTCCAGCGCCTCCAGCGCCGCAGTACGGTAAACCGGATCCGCTTCATCAAACAGGTGTCCGCCGCAGTTGTTTTTTTTCACCAGGTCGAAATGGCCGATGATCTCCGGCCGGTATTTCCGGACGTTTTCAGCCACAAGTGCGTAATAGGCCCGGGCCATGGCCAGCGCGTCGCCGCCGAACATCTGCGCCACACAGGCGTCCAGAGCCTCCGGTGCGCCGTCCACGGCATAATACCGGCCTGTGGCTTCGTCCCGCAGGTAATGCACAGAGCCAATGATGTAGTCCAGCGCCGCGCGGTCGTTCACCGGGGCGAACCAATCAGCTTCCATTCCCACGGCAATGCGCAGACAGCCCGCGTATGCCTTTTGCAGCGCACGCAGCTCCTGCACATAGTGTTGCTCCGATTTGACGGAATAATCCAGATCGAACGGCGCATAGCTGTGGCCGGAAAAGCCGAAATCCGTGAAGCCGGCCTCCAACGCGGCCCGGGCCATTTCATCGGGCGTGTTCCTGCCGTCGCACAGATTTGTATGGTTGTGTGTGGAGGATGTCAGTCTCATTGCATCGTCTCCTGTTTCACCTTATGGTCAATGACATGGCGCGACGCCAGCTCGGCCCGGATGTCATCCAGCGTGATGCCTTCTGCGACCATCAGGACCAGCACATGGTAACACAGGTCGGAAATTTCGTAGATGGTTTCCTCCCGGCTGCCCTTCATGGCCCCGATGATGACTTCGGTGCATTCCTCACCCACCTTTTTCAAGATTTTTTCCCGCCCTTTTTCAAACAGGTAGGTGGTATAGCTGCCCTCGGGACGCTGGGCATTGCGGCCCTCCAGCAGCGCGTACAGCGCCTCCAGTGAAAACCGCTGCACCTCCTCGTCCCGGAAAAGCAGATTGGCAAAGCAGGAATCCGTGCCCAGATGGCAGGCGGGACCGTCCTTAATGACCTCCACCACCAGCGCGTCGCCGTCGCAGTCCGCCGTGACAGACACCACATGCTGCACATTGCCGCTCGTCTCGCCCTTGCGCCACAGCTCCTGCCGGGAACGGGACCAGAAGCAGGTGCGCTTTTCCCGCAGTGTGATGTCCAGACTTTCGGCGTTCATATACGCCACGGTGAGCACCTTTTTCGTGTAAAAATCCTGCACGACGGCGGGGATTAGCCCCTTTTCGTCGAATTTCAGCTCTTGTGTCGTCATTGCTGTTTTCTCCTTTTTAACAATGGGAAACATACTTTTTCAGCAGCCTTGCTGAATCTCTCAGCGCCGCAGGGGCGGCAGCGTCCCGCCGCTCGCGGTTCTGCATCAGCGAAAAACCGTTTCCCCGGCGGACCTGCCGAATCTCTCAGCGCCGCAGGGACGGCAGCTCCCCGCCGCATATCCATAAGCCTCCATTGAATTTCCGCTATACATCCGTCAGAATCTTCAAAACGGCAGCCGCCGCGTCCAGAATTTCTCCGGTTTTCCGGTTCTTTTCCTCCTGCCTGCGTTCTTTTGCAAAAACGGCTTGCTGCCGTTCGCGCTGCTGCGGCGTCAAGTTGTCTTTAAAAATCGGGGTTCCCCGTTTTTTCATTCCGGCACGCTTTCCTCTCCGCATTCACAGCCGCACCGGCACGCCGTTTTCAGTCAGATACCGCTTCAAATTTCCGATATCCACCTCGCCGAAATGAAAAATGCTGGCCGCGAGGCCTGCGTCCACGCCCGGCAGCGTGAACAGCGTTTTGAAATCCTCCATTTTGCCCGCGCCGCCCGATGCGATGATGGGCAGCGACACACGCTTCGACAGGGCTTCCAGCATCTCTAGGTCAAACCCCCGCTTCACGCCGTCGGTATCGATGCTGTTCAGCACGATCTCCCCCGCGCCCCCGGCTTCGCCGCGCACAGCCCATTCCAGTGCGTCCAGACCGGTATCCTCGCGCCCGCCTTTTGTGAACAGGTGGTATTTGCCGTCCACGCGGGCCACGTCCATGGAGAGCACCACACACTGGTCGCCGTATTTCTTCGCAGCCTCTCCGATGAGGGCCGGGTCTTTGATGGCCCCGGAATTGACGCTCACCTTGTCCGCACCCGCCTTGAGCACCCGGTCGAAATCCTCCAGCGTATTGATTGCCCCGCCCACGGTGAGGGGGATGAATATCTGCCGCGCCACGTCCCGCAGCACGTCTGTGAACAGACCGCGCCCCTCCACACTGGCCGTGATGTCGTAAAATACCAGCTCGTCGGCGCCGGCGTCGTTGTAGCGCCGCGCAAGCGCCACGGGGTCCTCAACGTCCTGCACGCCCTTGAAATTCACGCCCTTTACCACGCGCCCGTTTCGGATGTCCAGGCACGGGATGATACGCTTTGTCACCATAGAACTATTCCTCCCCCGCCGCGGCCAGCACATCCGGCAGGGCCAGCGCGCCCGTATATACGGCTTTCCCCACAATAGCCGCCTTTGTCCCCATTGCGGCCAGCGCGCGGATCTCGCTCAGTGACGAAATGCCGCCCGACGCCGTGACGCCGAGGCCCGGCACCTCCCGCGCCAGCGTCTCATACACGGACAGGTTCGTGCCCTGCATCGCGCCGTCCCGGGCGATATCGGTGTATATCACGTTTCGCACGCCCGCTTCATATACCCGCCTGCAAAAGTCCACGCCCTGCGTGCGGCTCACGTTCAGCCAGCCGTCGGTGGCCACAAAACCGTCCTTCGCGTCCACGCCCACGGCGATTTTTTCTCCGTATTTGTCCACCATGCGCTGCAAAAACGCAAAATCGCGCAGTGCGGCGGTGCCCAGGATCACACGTCCCGCGCCCTGCTCCAGATACGCGCGCACCCGCGCCTCGTCGCGAATGCCGCCGCCCACCTCCACAAACATGCCTGTGGCCGCGATAATGGCGGACACCGCGTCGAAGTTGGAGAGCGCGCCGTCCTTCGCGCCGTCCAGGTCCACAACGTGCAGGTACTTCGCCCCCTGCGCCGCAAAGCCGCGCGCGGCGGCGGCCGGGTCCTGCCCGTACACCTCCACTTTTCCATAGTCTCCCTGCGTCAGACGCACCACCTGTTTGTCCTTCAGGTCAATCGCCGGGAATATCTGCATGGCCGCTTCTTCCTTTCTGCGCCCCGGCGGCGCGCACGCCGCCCGCGGGCCGGTTTCTGTATTTTTCCCGTCACAGCGCCGCAAAAGCCCGCAGGATGCGCAGGCCGGCTTCTCCGCTTTTTTCCGGGTGAAACTGGCAGCCGTACACATTGCCCCGCGCCACCGCGCCGGGCACCGTCACGCCGTATTCGGCGCCGGCCACCAGCGCGTCCCCGCAGCCCTTGACATAGAACGAATGGACGAAATAGACGAAATCGCCCTCGCGCGTATTGGCCATCAGCGGGTTTTCCGGCCTTACCAGATGCAGGCTGTTCCAGCCGATGTGCGGCACCTTGTAACTAAAGCCCGCCGCCGCGAGGTCCGGTTCCAGCGGGCAGACGCTGCCCGGCAGCAGGCCAAGGCCCGCGTGCTCGCCGTACTCATAGCTTTTTTCAAACAGAAGCTGCATGCCAAGGCAGATTCCCAGCAGCGGCTTGCCGTTTTCCGCCTGCCGCTCAAGCTCGGGCACAAGGCCCGTGGACGCGAGCTTTTCCATCGCGTCGCCGAACGCGCCGACCCCGGGCAGGATGATATGCGACGCCTCGTCCAGCTCCCGCGCGCTGCGCGTGACTTTGTTTTCCAGCCCCAGATACGCCAGAGAGGACGAAAGGCTGAACAGGTTGCCAACGCCGTAATCGATCACCGCGATCATATCCGTCCCTCCGCATTCACAAAATCGTCCCCTTGGTGGATGGGATCTCAAGCGCGTATTTTTCATCGATGGCGACGGCCTCTTTCAGCGCGCGGGCCAGCGCCTTAAACATGCCCTCGATGATATGGTGGCTGTTTGTGCCCGCCAGGCGGCGCACATGCACCGCGCAGCCCAGGCTGCGCGCGAAGCCCAGCAGGAATTCCTCCACCAGCTCGGTGTCGAAATCGCCCACCTTTTCGGTGGGGACCTCCAGCGCATAGCCCACGGCCGGCCGCCCGCTGATGTCCACAGCCGCAAGGATGAGCGCCTCATCCATGGGCAGCGTACAGGTGCCGTAGCGGTTGATGCCGGCGCGATCACCCAGCGCCTCGCTGAACGCGCGGCCCAGCACGATGGCGATATCCTCCACGGTATGGTGATAATCCACCTGCACGTCGCCGCGGCAGGCGAGCGTGAGGTCGAACCGGCCGTGGCGGCTGAACAGCTCCAGCATATGGTTCAAAAAACCGCAGCCCGTGTCCACGTCGTAAATGCCTGAACCGTCCAGATTCAGCGTCAGGCTGATCTCCGTTTCGTCGGTGCGGCGCGCGGATTTTACGATGCGCATGCTCATGGCAAACCCTCCTGTTTCGTGTGTTTTTTGTCAGCGCGCGGCGCTGTGCCGCGCGTCCAGTATCTGCTTTGTCACATCCACAAGGCGCTGCATCTGCGCGGCGGTGCCGACGGTGATACGCACCCAGTTCTCGATACGCGGCAGCGTAAAGTGCCGCACAAGAATACTGCTTTGCCGCAGCGCTGCATAATATTCTCCTCCGGAAACAGCCGGATGCGCGCCCGCGAACAGAAAGTTTGTTTTGCTGTCTGTCACTGTGAAGCCCAACGCGCGAAGGGCCTGCGCCGTCTCGTCCCGCACGGCGGCTACCTGCGTGCAGCAGCGCGCGAAGTAGGGTGCGTCGGCCAGCGCGGCCTCGCCCGCCAGAAGCGTCAGGCGGTTGATATTATAGGGGTTGAAGCTGAATTTGACGGTGTTCAGGTCCGCGATGAGCGCCGGGCTGCCCACGGCATAACCCAGCCGCGCGCCCGCGAGGCTTCGGCTTTTGGAAAAGGTGCCCACCACCAGCAGATTGTCGTACCGGCCCAGCAGGCAGGCGGCACTCTCTCCGCCGAAATCCACATAGGCCTCGTCCACCACCACCAGGCGGTCCGGGTCCTGCCGAAGGAGCGCCTCGATCTCCGCCAGCGGCAGGCACAGGCCCGTGGGCGCGTTGGGGTTTGCCAGGAACACCGTGCCCGGCACACCCGCATAATCGCCTGTATTCACCGAAAAATCCTCCCGGAGCGGCACCTCCTGCGCCGCGATGCCGAACAGCTGCGCGAACACCGGGTAAAAGCCGTAGGTGATGTCTGCGAATGCCGCGCCCTTTTCGCAAAACGCGAGGAATGCAAACGCCAGAACCTCGTCCGAGCCGTTGCCCGCGAACACCTGGTCCCGGCCCACGCCGAACGTCTCTGCCAGCGCGGCCAGAAAATCCGCGCACGCGGGGTCCGAATACAGGCGCAGGTTTTCCGCCGCGCGGCCGTTCAGCGCCTCCAGTACCTTCGGGCTGGGCGGGTACGGGTTTTCATTCGTGTTCAGTTTGATAAGGGTTTCCACGCCCCGCGGCTGTTCCCCGGGCGTATAGGGCGTAACGGCGCGCAGCGCGCCCGCCAAAAAACGGCTCATGCGTTTCTCTGCCTCCCTGCACCAAAAATCATTTTTCCTGCCCGCCGGGGCAACCGCCCGGGGATTGGGCATCGCTTTGTGTTTCGGCAGGCGCTTCTCTACGCTGCAGCGCCCGAAGAATGAACGCCGCCGCTGCCGCAGCGGCGAAAACTGCGCCCACACCGGGCCAGTTCAGCCAATTCCCCAGCAGGCTTTCCGCCACAAAGCCCACAAGCACCGTCACGATGAACGCAATAAACTCCATTCGCTTTTCCCCTTTGCTTCGTCTTACTGCCCGTCCTCGAACCGGATGGACACGCTGCGCGCGTGAGCGGAAAGCCCCTCGCGCTCGGCAAAATCGACGATGCGCTCCTGCACCGCACCCAGCGCCTCTTTCGTGTAATAAATAAAACTGGATTTTTTCACGAAATCATCCACGGAAAGCGGGCTGGAAAAGCGCGCCGTCCCCAGCGTGGGCAGCGTGTGGTTCGGCCCTGCGAAATAATCGCCCAGCGCCTCGGGCACGTTTTTTCCCAAAAAGATGCTGCCCGCGTTGCGGATGCTGTTCAAAAGGCTGAACGGGTCGTCCACGCAGACCTCCAGATGCTCGGGCGCGATCTCGTTGGCGATGTCCACGCCCTCGGCCATGTCCCGTGCAATGATGATCTTGCCGTTGTTGTCGATGGACGCGCGGGCGATGTCCGCCCGGGGCAGCAAGGGAATCTGCCGCTCCAGCTCCGCCGAAACCGCCCCGGCCAGCGCCTCGCTGTCGCACACCAGCACCGCGGTGGCCAGCCTGTCGTGCTCGGCCTGGCTCAGCAGGTCCGCTGCCACATAGGCGGGGTTCGCCGCAGCGTCGGCCAGCACCAGTATCTCGCTGGGGCCTGCGATCATGTCGATGTCCACGATGCCGTATACCCGGCGCTTGGCGGCGGCCACAAAAATGTTTCCCGGGCCGACGATCTTATCCACCTTCGGCACGCTTTCGGTCCCGTAGGCCAGCGCCGCCACGGCCTGCGCGCCGCCCATTTTGTAAATGGCCGTCACGCCCGCCACCCTTGCGGCCGTAAGAATGGCCGGCGCCACACTGCCGTCCTTTGCGGGAGGCGTTACCATTATGATCTCCGAAACGCCCGCCAGACGCGCCGGAATAGCGTTCATCAGAACGCTGGAGGGGTAGCTGGCCGTGCCGCCGGGCACATACAGGCCCACCCGCTCAATGGGCGTCACCTTCTGGCCCAGCACCACGCCGGGCGTGTCGTTGATGACAAAATTCCGGCGGATCTGCCGTTTGTGGAAGGCCTCGATGTTGCCAGCGGCCATCGTCAGCGTCCGGATGAATTCCGGGTCCGCCGCTTCGTAGGCCGCGTCGATATCCGCCTGCGCCACGCGCAGCCCCGCCAGCTTCACACCGTCGAATTTTTCGCAATAGCGCAGCACCGCCGCGTCTCCGTTTTTCTTCACATCGGCCAGAATATCCGCCACCGCGTCCTCCACGGCCTGCGTGCTGCCGGATTCTCCCCGGTATAAAATATCCGCGCGGGCCACTTCCCCGCTTTTGAACACACGAATCATAGCTTTTCCCTCAACTTCCCGCAGATGCCGTCGATGACGCCGGCGCTGAACTGATAGCTCGCCTTGTTTGCAATGAGCCGCGCGCTGCTTTGGGCCACGTCCGCGAACACGCCCAGATCGTTCTCCTTCAGCGTCGTGCCTGTTTCCACGATGTCCACGATCACATCCGAAAGGCCCAGAATGGGCGCAAGCTCGATGCTGCCGTTCAGCCTGATGATCTCGATCTGGCGGCCCTGCGCCTCGTAATACTCTTTTGCCACGCGGGGGTACTTCGTCGCCACGCGCAATGGCAGCGAAAGGTCCTCCTGCCAGCCGTTTTTCGCTGCCACAGCCAGACGGCAGCGGCCCAGCTGCAAATCAAGCAGCTCATATACATCGGGCTGTGTTTCCAGCAACACGTCCTTGCCCACCACGCCGATGTCCGCCGCTCCGTGCTCCACATAGATGGCCACGTCGCTGGGCTTCACCAGCAGGTACCGCACGCCGCGCTCCGGGTTTTCAAACACCAGCTTCCGGTTGTCCTCGTAAATGGCCGCGCAGTCGTACCCAATGGAGGAAAACAGCCCGTATACCTTGTCGCCCAAGCGTCCCTTGGGCAAGGCGATATTCAGCATATGCCGCCACCTCCTGTCACGGGGACCGCTCCGTCCGGGCCAAGGCGCAGCGTCTGGCGCACACGCAGGCCCTCCGGCGCGCTCTGTTCGGCCCTTACGCTGCGGCCGCTTTTTAAAATGCTCTGTACCGCCCGCGCCACCTGCGCCGGGCTTTGGCCTGCATCATACAAAAGAAGAGTGTCTACGTCGTAATCGGATTTTTCCGCAAACGCCCGGCCCAGCCCGCCCAGGTACAGCGCGAAGCCCACGGCGGGCTGCGGCTTGCCGAAGCGGCGCATCAGGTTGTCGTAACGCCCGCCCGCCAGCACGGCCCGGGGCACGCCCCGGACATAACCCTTGAACACAACGCCGTTGTAGTAGTCGATGTCGTTGAGCGTGGAGAAATCCAGCCGCAGAGTATCCGCCGCATCCACAGCCTCCAGCGCGTCGTACAGGCTCTGCAGCTCGCCGCAGGCGTCCGCCATGCCCGGCGCGGCCACCAGCGCGCGGGCGGCGTCCAGCGTTTCGGGGAAGGGCCCGGCCAAAGCCGCCAGCGCGGCAAGCTGGCCCGCCTCTTCCTCCGTGCAGCCGCTTTCGGCCGCGATGGCCCGCAGCGTGTGGGCGTTTTTGGCCCGCAGCGCGTCCAGCGCGGCGGCGCGGGCTTCCTCCCTGACGCCCAGCACGTCCAACAGGCTCGTGATGAAGCCCATGTGACCCACGTCCAGAACACTCTGCGGACCAATGGCCGCAAGGCTGCGCACGGCCAATTCAACGGCCTCAGCCTCGGCATAGCCGCCCTGGCCGCCAATGAACTCCAGGCCCATCTGGCTGATCTCCCGGTATTCGCCGCTCTGCGGCGCCAGACGGAACACGTTTTCCACATAATACAGCTTGCTGGAAACAGCGTCCGGCTTCGTATGCTTGACGATGCTCATGGTAACGTCCGGCTTCAGAGCCATCAACCGGCCCGACGCATCGGTGAAGGTAATGATCCCTTCGCTTTCGAGAAAGTTTTTATTCTCCCGGTACAGGTCATAGGCTTCAAAATTGCTCATCCGGTAGCGGCGGTAGCCGCGCTGCTCGAACAGTCCGCGCAAAAGCAGCGGCACCTGTTCGTCTTTCGGCAGACGTCCCGTTTCGATCTCCATTGGCGCTTGCCCCCTTTGTTCTGCGGCGCGGGCGGTCCCGTGCAAAGCCGGCTCCCGCTTTCGCCGTCCACGGCGGCGTTTCCGGCCGGTGCGGCCGCTCCGTTTTCCGTGATAAAAGCAGTATAATACAGCCGTTCGCTTTAGTCAAGTAAATTGGTAAAGCATTTCAAAAATTTTTATGCTTTTCTCCAGTTTACACATTCTGCGCCGAAAAAGAAAGCCGCTTTTATGTGGAATGATAAAAAGCGCGCTCCGCAAAGCCATAAGACCGGACGGAACGCGCTTTTATACGACGGAACAGCATGCCGTGGCAGCCGTCCCGCATGGTTCTTTTTTACTTACAGCAGCTCCGCCACGCGGTTTTGAACCGCCGGAAAACCGTGGTTCAACTGTATGTCGGCAGCTCACTTTCGCCTGTATCCACCGCTTCATAAGCACAGCCATCCCAGCAGCCTCCAATATCCGCCGAGGTGAAATAATCCTGCTGTTCTGCGGGGAGCTTCAATCGGCCTTTCTTAACAGCCTCTGCGCAATAAATAATTTCATAGCTTGTATGATCCGAAAGGTTGAACCTGAAGCTCGTTACCGCTCCCCCCACGACCGGCTCGGTCTTTCGGTCGCTCACAGGCAGTTCCGAAAACACGGCGTAAAGCTCGCTGATAGCATCCGCCTGCGTTATGATCTTTTTTTCAGCGGAGGCCGGAACGACATAATGGTACATTTCAACATTTTCCACGTCCGAGGCTGCAAACGGAAGGCTGATGGTCATTGCTTTTCCACAGCCGGATAACAGCGCGCAAAGCGTTATTGCCAAAATGGATATCGCTGTTTTTCTCATGGACAAACACTTCCTTTAAGCCCCGCTTTCAGTTTCTTCGAGCCCGTTTCACCGCTCAATCATAGGCGATATAAAGATAGGAAACATAGCCCGCCTTGCCGTTGTAAGCCACCCTGGCCCACTCATTCTCCTTGTTGCCGTAGCACTGTACTACGGTGCCGTTGGGAATGGTGAGCAGTTTTTCGGCCGTTTCGCTGGCAGAGGCGCGCAGGTTCAGGCCCGTGGACGCACGCACGGTAACGGGAACCAGCAGATAGTCCTGAGAAACATAACCTGTTTTGCCGTTGTAGGTCGTTTTCACCCAGCCGTCCCCCTGAGAAATGCAGGGCAGCACGGTGCCGTCCGGCACGGTGAGCAGTTTTTCGTAGCTTTCGCCCGGGCCGCTGCGCAGGCGCAGGCCGCCGTCCGCACGCACCTTTCCGTCATACAATAAGTACACTGCCGAGACATAGCCTGTTTTGCCCTCGTAGGTCGTTTTGGCCCACCCGCTCTGCCAGCCGGTGCACTCGATGTGCGTGCCGTCGGGGATCGTAAGCAGCTTTTCGCTTTTTTCGCTGGCGGATGCGCGCAGACGCAGGCCGCCGTCCGCGCGTACCGTAGCGCCGCGGCGTGTGCTCTGCGTGGGCGTGGCGGCCGCGGAGGACGAAGCGGCAGAGCTGGACGCCGGCACGCTGCTTGCCGCCTCCGATGACGCCGCGCTGCTGGAGCTTGCAGGCTGCGACGATGCGCTTGCCGGCGGTACGCTGGAGCTTGCAGGCGGTGTTGAAACGCTCTGCGGACGCGAAGACGAGCTGTCATCCTTTGAACACGCGGCAAACAGCACAGCGGCACAGAGCGCCGGTGCGAACAGCTTCCATACAGTTTTTTTCACAACAAAGCACTTCCTTTCCCTCTGGGGCATCCCTTTGTTTGTTATACGTCCGGCAGGAACAAAATATTTCATATTTCCGCATGTTTTGCGCAAATTTCACAAAACGCAAACGAAAAGAGGGGAGGCGCGGCCTCCCCGGTTTGTGCTTATCTGTCCAGGCCTCGCGCCCGCTCACGGGCAGCCCTTTGGGCCTGCCCGCAGTGATTTTCAATGAAAGGGGCCCGCCCCTTTCAAGCTATCCCCGCTCACGCCGCATACAGCGCGATGATAGTTTAAAATGATCTCCACGGCCTTGTCCATACCGGGCGCGCGGCGCGCGCCCGCTCACGGGCAGGCCCAAAGGGCTGCCCGCAGTGATTTTCAATGAAAGGGGCCCGCCCCTTTCAAACTATCCCCGCTCACGCCGCATACAGCGCGATGATATTTAAAATGATCTCCACGGCCTTGTCCATACTTTCTGCTGTGATACACTCGTAAGGCCCGTGGAAGTTATGGCCCCCGGTTCCCAGGTTCGGACAGGGCAAACCCATATACGACAGCCGCGCACCGTCTGTACCCCCGCGCGTCGCCTCCTCAAACCACTGTACGCCCGCCGCCTCGCAGGCCTTTTTCGCATTGTCAATGAGGTGCATGCAGGGACGGATCTGCTCCAGCATGTTGTAGTAGCTGTCCTTGAGCGCAAGCTCCACCCGCGCCGTGGGATACTTTTCCGTCATGGCCTTTTCCACGCCGCGCAGCAGCTCCTTGCGCGCCTCAAACTTTTCCCGGTCATGGTCGCGCACGATATATTCCAGACGCGCGGCAGCCGTGTCTCCGGACAGAGCGTCCATGTGGAAAAAGCCCTCCCGGCCCTCGGTGTGCTCAGGCACCTCCCGCGGCGGCAGCATGCCGTCGATCTCGCAGGCCAGCTTCAGCGCGTTTACCATGGTGTCCTTGGCGCTGCCCGGGTGTACCGAAACGCCCGTGATGCGGAACACAGCGGACGCGGCGTTGAAGTTCTCGTAGGATATCTCGCCCACCTCGCCTCCGTCCATCGTATAGGCATAAGCCGCCCCGAAGCCCGGCACGTCGAAATGGTCCGCGCCTTCGCCCACTTCCTCGTCCGGCGTGAAGGCGATCTTCACCGGGCCATGGGGCGCGCCGCTTTGCAGGAGCTGTTCACATGCCGTCAATATCTCCGCAATGCCCGCCTTATCGTCCGCGCCCAGAAGCGTGGAGCCGTCGGCCGTGATGAGCGTTTTTCCCTTCAGCTCTTTCAGGAACGGGAACTCGGACGTTTTCAGTACGCGGCCGCACTGCGGCAGGGCCACGTCGCCGCCATCATAATTCTCATGCAGAATGGGCTTCACATTCTCGCCGGAGAATGCCTGGGCCGTATCCATGTGGGCGATCCAGCCGATGGCCGGGCTTTTTTCGCAGCCGAGCGTAGCGGGCAGGCTTCCGTACACATAGCCGAAGCCGTCCACGCGCGCGTCGGCTATGCCCATTGCGCGCATCTCCTCCGCCAGCATCCGCGCCAGGTCCAGCTGGCGCTCCGTAGTGGGCGTTCGCCCCGTGCCGTCCTGGGATGTGGTGTGTACTTTTACATAATTCATCAGGCGTTCATAAGCGCGCATTGTTCAGCTCTCCTTTGTTTTATCGCCACACCGGGCTTTGTGGTTCAGGCGCCCGGACAAGTCCGCGCCCTAGTTTGCGCCTGCTTTCATCCTGGGACGGGTTCACTTTTCCCCGTCCCTGTCTTTTTTGCGTCCGAAGCGGCGCTTCTGCTCCGGCGCGGGCTGCGGATCGGCCGTTTTTTCAGCCGTACGGGTGATGGTCACCTTCGTCACGGCGCGGGGCGTGGCTTCCGCTACGGTGAGGGTATAGCCCAGCGTCTCCAGCGGCAGCGTCTCGCCCGCCTGCGGGATACGGCCCAATGTCTCGGTGATGAAGCCGCCGATGGTATCACAGTCGGCATTTTCAAAAATGTCCTCGCCCAAAAGGCCCTCCAGTTCATTCACCGGCACATCGCCGCCCACCTCATACACGCCGTCCGCCAGCGTGACGACGGCATTGTCGTCCTCGTGCTCGTCGTCCAGATCGCCCACGATCGTCTCCAGCAGGTCCTCCATGGTCACCATGCCTTCCGTGCCGCCGTATTCGTCTACGACGATGGCCAGGTGCACACGCGCTTTCTGAAATGCGTGCAGCAGGTTGGAGCACGTCATACCCTCGGGCACATACAGCACGCTTCGCATGTATTTTTCCGGCGTGGCGTCGGCATATCGGCCCGGCTCAAGCAGGGGGACAAGGTCTTTTACGAACACAGCGCCCACGATATCGTCCAGGTCCTCTTTATATACCGGGATGCGCGAGAAACGGTTTTCCGCCTGCAGCGCCACGATGTCCTGCAGCGTGGCCGTCACGGGCACGCCCACCACATCGGTGCGGTGCGTCATGATCTCGGACACCTTGCGGTCGTCGAACTCGAAGATGTTTTTGATCATCTCGTGCTCGCGTTCGTCCACGGTGCCTGTCTCCTCGCCAGCCTCCACCATCATCAGAATATCTTCCTCCGCCACCGGCTCCTCATCACTGGCCGGGCCGATGCCCAGCGGACGCAGCACAAGGTTGGTGGACGCGGCGATCAGCTTGATGACGGGCTTGCACACCTTGTTCAGCGCCCATATGACGCCCACGACCTTGAGCGCCACGCCGTCCGGATTCTTCATAGCGATGCGCTTGGGCGCAAGCTCGCCGAAAATCAGCATGAAATAAGAAAGAATAATGGTAATGAGAAACACCGTCACGCCGCGCAGCGTAGACGCGGGAATGGGAATGAACGACAGCGCGGAGACCAATGGGTCCGCGAAGCTGTCCGCGGCTGCGGCCGAAGCCAGAAAGCCGGACAGCGTAACGCCCACCTGAATGGTGGCCAGGAAGTCCGACGGAGCCTCGGTGATGACGAGCAGACGCGCGGCGGGCTTGCTGCCGCCCTCGGCCAGGCGCTTCATCTTCTGTGTGTTGACGGACACCACCGCAAACTCGCTCATGGCGAAAAACGCGTTGGAGGCAATGAGTATGACCTGCAGAAATAAACTGGGCAGGACTGTGTCCATAAAAATCGATCAATCTCCTTTTTTAATAATGGGAAGCTTTGTCTTTTTTGAAGCCGCGCTGAATCTCTTCACACCTGCAGACGGACAGGCTTGTTTTCGCACGCGCCTTTGTTGCGCAGGCGCTGCTTTCCGCGCCGCGCGCCGCTGCGCAGGACAGCTAAGAAAATAATACCAGAACCAAAGCGGACCGTCAAACGGCGAAATCCGTCAAAATCTTGGCATCCCGGGCGGATTATGGTATACTGTACAAGGTTATACTTTTCTTACGTGACATTACAGGGCCGCGCGCCCATTCTTGGAGGTTTCGATATGGAATCCACAGTATTTGCAGGTAAAACACTGCTCATCACGGGCGGCACCGGTTCTTTCGGCAATACGGTGCTCAAACACTTTTTATCCACAGACATCGGCGAGATCCGCATCTTTTCCCGCGACGAAAAAAAGCAGGACGATATGCGCCACGATTACCAGCTCAAATATCCGGAGCTGAGCGGCAAGATCAAATTTTATATCGGCGACGTGCGCAATCCGGACAGCCTGCGCGGCGTGATGCGCGGCGTGGACTATATCTTCCATGCGGCCGCGCTCAAGCAGGTTCCGAGCTGCGAGTTCTTTCCCATGGAGGCCGTGCGCACCAACGTGCTGGGCACCGACAACGTATTGACAGCCGCCATCGACGCGGGCGTAAAAAAGGTCGTCTGCCTCTCCACCGATAAAGCGGCGTACCCCATCAATGCCATGGGAATCAGCAAGGCAATGATGGAAAAAGTTATCGGCGCGAAGGCGCGCACCGTCAAGGCCGAGGCTACCACCATCTGCTGCACCCGCTACGGCAACGTCATGGCCAGCCGCGGCAGCGTTATCCCCCTGTTTATCGACCAGATCAAAGCGGGCAAGCCCATCACCATCACCGACCCGGAGATGACCCGCTTCCTGATGAGCCTGGACGAAGCCGTGGACCTTGTGGCCTTTGCGTTCGGGCACGCCAACCCCGGCGACCTGTTTGTGCAGAAAAGCCCCGCCTCCACCATTGGGGACCTTGCCAAAGCCGTGCAGAAGCTGTTCGGCGATACCGGCACGCACATCATCGGCACGCGCCACGGGGAAAAGCTGTATGAAACATTGCTCACCCGAGAGGAAAAAACGCGCAGCGAGGACCTGTGCGGTTATTACCGCGTGGCCGCCGACGGCCGCGATCTGAACTACGACAAATACTTTGTCAACGGCGAGGTGCGCACCCAGGCGCCCGAGGACTACACCAGCCACAATACCCGCCGCCTGACGGTGGACGAGGTCGTGGACAAGCTGCTGAGCCTTGAATATGTGAAAGAGGAGCTGGCCGCGCTTGGAAAATAAGAAAAAAACGCTGCTCATTACAGGGGCGGGCGGTTTTGTGGGAAAAAACCTTGTCGCCCAGCTTCGCAATGAAGGCTGGAACGACCTGCTTTTGTTCGACGTCGACACGCCAAAAGAGCTTCTGGCGGACTACGCCGCCCGGGCGGACTTTGTGTTCCATCTGGCGGGCGTGAACCGCCCCCAAAATCCGGATGAATTTTACGAGGGCAACCGGGGCTTCACCGAGCACCTGCTCGCCCTGCTGGCCGCGGAGGGCAACAAAGCGCCTGTGCTCGTCACCTCCTCCATCCAGGCGGAGCTGGACAACGACTACGGCAAAAGCAAGCGGGAGGCTGAGGAGCTTATTTTCGCCCACGAGCGCGCCACCGGCGCGCCCGCGCTGGTGTACCGCCTGCCGGGCGTGTTCGGCAAATGGTGCCGCCCGTCCTACAACAGCGTTGTGGCCACGTTCTGCCACAACATCGCAAACGGCCTGCCCATCGACGTGCGGGACCCGGCATACAGCTTCCCTCTGGTATACATCGACGACGTGGTGGCCAGCTTCATCGCCGCGATGGAGGGGCGCGCCGCGCGGGACTGCTCCATTCCCGGCTACTGCCATCTGATGTGCGACGCCTATGATGTGACGCTTGGCCGTCTGGCGGAGCTGATTGAAAGCTTCCGCGGCAGCCGCGGCAAGCTGGACGTACCGGACATGGGCGACGCCTTCACACGGAAATTGTATGCGACATACCTTTCTTATCTTCCCACAGACGGCTTCTCCTATCCGCTGGACATGCACTGCGATGCGCGTGGCAGCTTTACGGAGTTCCTGCGCACCCCGGAGCGCGGGCAGGTGTCCGTCAACATTTCCAGGCCCGGCGTCGTAAAGGGCAATCACTGGCACCACACCAAAAACGAGAAATTTCTGGTGGTGAAGGGCGAGGGCGTCATCCGCTTCCGCCGGCTGAACACCGAAGCCGTGTACGAATACCGCGTCTCCGGCGATAAGCTGGAAGTGGTGGACATTCCCACGGGCTACACCCACAACATTGAGAATGTGGGCGAGAGCGATATGGTCACCGTGATGTGGGCCAGCGAGCCCTTTGACCCGGAGCGTCCGGATACCTATTTCCTTGAGGTGTGAACATGGAAAAGATTAAACTCATGACCATCGTCGGCACAAGGCCGGAGATCATCCGCCTTTCCGCCGTCATCAAAAAATGCGACCGGTATTTCAATCAGCTTCTGGTCCACACGGGCCAGAATTACGACTATACGCTCAACCAGATTTTCTTCGAGGATCTGGAACTGCGCGCGCCGGATTTTTACCTGAACGCCGTGGGCAGTGATCTGGGAGAGACCATCGGCAACATCATTGCCAAGAGCTATGCGCTGATGGCGCAGCAGAAGCCCGACGCGCTGCTGATTTTGGGCGACACGAACAGCTGTCTTTCCGCCATCGCAGCCAAGCGCCTGCACATCCCCATCTTTCACATGGAGGCCGGCAACCGCTGCTTTGACGAGTGCCTGCCCGAGGAGACCAACCGCCGCATCGTGGATCACATCAGCGACGTGAACCTGTGCTACTCCGAGCATGCTCGCCGCTATTTGAACGCCGAGGGCACGGCCAAAGAGCGCACCTATGTGACGGGCAGCCCCATGGCCGAGGTCCTGCGTGCCAATTTTGCCAAGATCGAAGCCAGCGATGTGCTGGAGCGGCTGGGCCTTGAAAAAGGGCGCTATATCCTGCTCTCGGCCCATCGGGAGGAGAACATCGACACCGAGAAAAATTTTCTCGACCTGTTCCGTTCCGTCAACCGTCTGGCCGAAGCCTACGACATGCCCATTCTGTATTCGTGCCACCCCCGCAGCAAAAAATTCCTCGAGCAGCGGAATTTCAAGCTGGACGCCCGGGTGCGGCTGCATGAACCGCTGGGCTTCCACGATTACAACCACCTGCAGATGAACGCCTTCTGCGTGGTGAGCGATTCCGGCACGCTGCCCGAGGAATCCAGTTTCTTCACCAGTGTCGGCCGCCCTTTTCCCGCGGTGTGCATCCGCACCTCCACCGAACGGCCCGAGGCGTTGGACAAAGGCTGCTTTATCCTTGCGGGCATCAGCGGGGGCGGCGTGGAGCAGGCCGTGGCTACCGCCGTGGCCATGAATCAAAACAGCGATTTCGGCATTCCCGTACCCAATTACACCGAGGACGTTTCCGTCAAAGTGGTGAAGATCATCCAGAGCTATGTGGGTGTTGTAAACAAAATGGTATGGCGCAAGGATTGATGCTTTGCCGTCTTTTTCCCACCCCGGAACACTGAAAAAAGGAGTTTTTGCGTGAAAGGCAAACGCATTCTTGTGGTGAGCCAGCACTATTGGCCCGAAAATTTCCGCATCACCGACATCTGCGCGGGCTTTGCGGCAGACGGATGTGAGGTGGATGTATTGTGCGGCCTGCCCAACTATCCAAAAGGCGAGTGGTTTGAGGGGTACCGTTATACCGGCCCCCGGCGCGAGAGCCATGCCGGCGTGCAGATCTTCCGCGCGGGCGAAATACGCCGCAGGGGCAACACCTCCCTGCGCATCTTCCTCAATTATATTTCCTTCCCCGTTACGGCGCTGTTCAATCTGCCGCGCCTGCACAGAAGGAAATATGACGCCGTGTTCTGCTACGAAACCAGCCCCGTGCTGATGATGCTGCCCGCCGTCGTGTACGCAAAGCTGCACCGCGTGCCGCTCACCACCTACGTGCTGGACCTCTGGCCGGAAAACCTGTATTCGGTGATGCCTGTGCGAAACAAGGCGCTGCGCGCCGTGGCTGCGGGCGTTTCCCACTGGTTTTACCGCCGCAGCGAACGCCTTGTGGCCATGAGCCCGGCTCTGGACGAACGCCTGGCCGCCATCGCGCCCCGGGCGCAGCGCACCGTGGTGCCCCAATACTGTGAAGACCTGTATGCGCAGGACGTGCATGACGCGGCTCTGGAAAGCCGCTTTGCCGGGCGGTTCAACGTGGTGTTCGCGGGCAACATCAGCCCCGCGCAAAACCTGCCGCTTCTGGTGGAATGCGCGCGGCGGCTGAAAGCGGCGGACCGCCGGGACGTGCATTTTGTTATCGTGGGAGACGGCATGAGCCGCGACGCCCTTGAGCAGGAAATTGCCGCAGCGGATGTAGCGGATTGGTTCACATTCGAGGGACAGCATCCCGTAACGGATATCCCTGCCTATCACACGATGGCGGACGCACTGTTTGCCGCACTGAATGCCAGCGAGGACGTGGGACTGACGGTGCCCGCAAAAATCACCAGCTACTTAGCCGCCGGGCGGCCGTGCCTTGTTTCGGTGAGCGGTGAAGCCGCCCGCGTGATGGACGAAGCCGCCGCCGGTTTAACGAGCCCCGCAGGCGACGTACACGGACTGTACGAAAACCTGCTGGCCCTGGCCGATATGCCGCCGGAGCGGCGCGCGGCCCTTGGCCATGCGGGCCGGGCCTATTACGAAACCCATTTCCGGCGCGAGCCGCTGCTGCGGCAGCTGGAGGATTTTGTGCTTTCCGGTAAAAAAATGTAACAAAACCTTTTTTTGCCGCGTATTACTACTTGATACGGCGGGCGCGCCCGCCCAAAGAGGTGACGGTTTGAAGACCCTTGTGATCATCCCCTGCTACAACGAAGAAGAAAACCTGGACCGCGTGGTGGAACGCCTGCACGCTGCCGCGCCGGACGTGGATTACCTGATCGTCAACGATTGCTCCACCGACGGCAGCGCCGCGCTGTGCAGAGCCCGCGGCTACAATTACATTTCTCTGCCCGTAAACCTTGGCATCGGCGGCGGCGTACAGAGCGGCTACTTATACGCCCGAGAGCACGGCTATGACGTCACCGTGCAGATGGACGGCGACGGCCAGCATAACCCGTTGTTTCTGGCGGACGTGGTGCGGCCCGTGGCCGAGGGCAGGCTGGACATGTGCATCGGCAGCCGTTTTATCACGAAGGAGGGCTTTCAGACGAGCTTCATGCGGCGGCTGGGCATCAACTTCATCAGCGTGATGATCCGTCTTCTGTGCGGCGTGCGCATACTGGACACCACCAGCGGCTTCCGCGCCTGCAACAAGGAACTGACCGCCTATTTTGCTGACCATTACGCCCAGGACTACCCGGAGCCGGAGGCCATTATCACCGCTGTTCTGAACGGCTACCGCGTGGGCGAAGCCCCGGTCGTCATGGAAGAGCGCATGGGCGGCAAATCGTCCATCAGCCCTTTTAAATCGGTTTATTATATGGTGAAGGTGAGCATTGCGCTGGTGGTGTTCCGCATCACCTCCGGCAGACGGAAGGAGGGCCGCGCATGAACTGGCAGAGCATCAGCCCTATCCTGCGTGTCGGCCTTTTGCTGGGTGCGGTGTGCTATCTTGCCCTCATCCTGTGGCTGCTCAAAAAGAAAAAGCTCACGGTGCGGTACTCCATCATCTGGCTCATTTCGGCCGGAGTGCTGCTCGTTTTCGCAGTATTTCCTTATGTCGTTCTGGTGCTGACAGACCTGCTGGGCATGGCTGTGCCCGTGAACGTGGTATTCCTCCTTGTCATCGCGTTCATCCTGCTTTTGCTGCTCAGCCTTTCCAGCATCGTCTCCGGCTTCGCGGAAAAGATCAAGCGCCTTGCGCAGGAAAACGCCCTCCTGGAAGAGCGCGTGCGCAGACTGGAAGCGCAGCTCGCGGCGCAGGATAAGCAAACGGAAAACGAAAAAACCTCGTAACGCGCCGTCCAAAGGCGGCGACAGCTTGTCAAAAACGCTGCGCTTTTCCGCCAAGCTGCTTACGACCAGGGTCTTTGGCCCCGTTCGCCGCGCACGGCGGCCTTCGGCGGCCTCTTCGCTCTACACATGCCTCGGCACTGGCCCTGCGGGGGCGTCTGCGCGCTAAAAGCCGCGCTTTCAGCGCGGTTGCCCGCAAGGGAGGCTTCGCACCGTTCCGACACGCGCCTGCGGGCGCAATCACCACCCCTTTTTGGCGGCATTCGCCGCGTGGCCTGCACTTTGCCGCGCAAAGATGCATGACTTTGCCACCGCCAGCTTTTTCCCCGGACGCTTCTTTTACTTCTTTGCCTTTTTCAATAGTCTGGCGCCGCCCATGGGCGGCGATCCTCCCCGGAAGGAGTTTTGCGCATGAGCAGCTTTTTCGCTGTGGCGTTCCTTGTGTTCCTGGCGGGCACGTGCCTGGCCTACTTCGTGCTGCCCAAGGCGGTGCGTCCCTACTGGCTTCTGGTGTGCAGTTACCTGTTTTATATGTACGACCCGGAAAATGCGGGCTTTGTGGCGCTGCTGCTTTCGGCCTCGGCCGTCACCTGGGCGGCGGCGCTGCTGCTGGAACGTCTGCGCGTCAAATGGATGCGCCGCGTCTGTCTGGTCGTGTCGCTGGCGCTGTGCGTGGGCTGTCTGTTCTATTATAAATACTTCAACTTTTTGGGCGAAACGCTGGCTGCGCTGCTGGATTCCTTCGGCCTGCATTATACGGCCCCCAGCCTGGATATTCTCGCGCCGGTGGGCATCAGTTATTTCACCTTTGCCGCGCTGGGCTATGTCATCGACGTGTACCGCGGCCGGCAGCGTGCGGAGAAGAACTTTTTCTTTTATGCGCTCTTTGTCAGCTTTTTCCCCTGTATCGTCACAGGCCCCATCGAGCGCGCGGAGCATATAATCCCCCAATTCAAAACGCCGCAGACCTTCGATTACGCCCGCGTTTCAGGCGGGCTGTTCCGCATTCTGTGGGGCTTTTTCAAAAAATTCGTCATTGCCAACACGCTGGGAACAGCGGTGGATGCGGTGTACGGCAACCCGGGTTACGGCGCATACACCGGCCCCATCCTGCTGCTGGCCAGCTTGCTGTATACTTATCAGCTTTACTGTGATTTTTCCGCCGGATGTGACGTGGCGCTTGGCGCGGGGGCCGTGTTTGGGTTTGAATTGACGGAAAACTTCCGCCAGCCGCTGCGCGCCCGCTCCTTTACCGAACTGTGGCGGCGCTGGCACATCAGCCTGACAAGCTGGTTCCGTGATTACCTGTACATTCCTTTGGGCGGCAACCGCCGTGGCAAGGCGCGGCAGTACATAAACCAGCTTGTTGTTTTCCTTGTAAGCGGTCTGTGGCACGGCGCCTCCCTGTCTATGATGGTGTGGGGCCTTCTCAACGGCGTTTACCTGTGCGTAGGCAAGGCCACGCAGGACGCGCGGCGTAAATTGACGCGGCATAATCCGCTGTATCATTTCACGCCTGTGCGGCGCATTTTCCAGACCGCTGTTACCTATCTGCTGTTCACAAGCTGTATCATCTTCTTCCGTTCGTCGGAGGTGTTTGAAGGCAGTAAGGGCATTGCGGACGCGCTGTATATCTACGGCCATCTGTTTTCGGGCTGGGGCAAGCTGTTCACCGCGCCGGACGCCATTGGCCGCGCGCTTGTTTCCATCGGGCTTTCGGTGCAGACGGCGCTGGTACTGGCTGTGAGCATCCTTGTGGTGGAAACGCTGGAATCTGTGCAGGAGCCGGTGAACCGCACCATCCGCAAGGTACCCATCTTCCTGCGGTGGCCGCTGTATTACGCGCTGGTGCTGGGCATGCTGTTCTTCGGCTCATTTGCCAACTCGGGCTCTATTTACGGAAGGTTTTAAGGAGGACGGCAGATGAAAAAACGATTGCGCTTTTTGGGCAGCCGTTTGCTTTCCGCGCTGCGCCTGGCGTTGGGGGCACTGCTGTTTACACCTGTGTTTGCGTTGCTGGTCGCAGTCAATTACGGCGTGGATTGTCAGGGCTACTTCTTGGGCGATACCTATCTTCGGGAGATCGCCACGATGCTGTTTGAAAGAAAAAACGTTGTCGGGTTCAACCAGCTCAATGGACGTGAGCTCGAAGTGCTTGAAGTCATTGTCGCCAACATGAACGAAGAGACCA
This sequence comes from Ruthenibacterium lactatiformans, assembly GCF_000949455.1. GTDB lineage: Bacteria > Bacillota > Clostridia > Oscillospirales > Ruminococcaceae > Ruthenibacterium > Ruthenibacterium lactatiformans. The sequence goes on from NZ_JXXK01000006.1 coordinate 63,430, forward strand.
CCCCTGAGACCATCGCCCTCGGTTCCAGCCGCATTTTGCAGTTGACGCGTGAAATGGTCGGCACCAGCTTTTACAACAGCGGTACCTCCGGCGGGGATTTCAACGATGTGCTGAGCGTATTTTCTTTGTATGACAAGGCGGGCAAGCTGCCGAAAAACGTCATCATCGGGCTGGACCCGTGGCTGTTCAATACAGATGTGGACGCCAACGGCTCCAACGATCCATCGCTGTATGCTGAATTTTTGACGGAAAAGCTGGACGTTCCCACAGAGTATGAAAAAAAGGACCTTTCCAAGACATGGAAAAATCTGTTTGATCTGACCTATTTTCAGGGCAACATCGAGTATATGCTGAAGGGCTCCAACAAGAGCGGCGCTACCCAGACCGTGGACGACAGCGCCCTGTATCAGCAGGATACCGAGGTAAAATGTTCCGACGGCAGTCTGGTGTACGACCGGGAATTCCGCGGCTGGAAACAGGACGCCGTGGACCATGCCGCGCTGGAGGTCGCCAATAACGGCATGTTCCGTCTGGATTATTACACAGAACCGGACGCTCAGCGGCTGGCCATCTTTGAAAAATGGCTCCAGTATATGCAGGAGAAGGGCATCAACGTCATCATCCTCCTCTCGCCCTACCACCCCATTATCTACGACCGCGCCCTATCGGACACCGAGCGTTACGGCGGCCTGTTCGGCACCGAGAAAGCCGCGCGCGCGCTTGGAAAAAAATACAATATCCCCGTGTACGGCAGCTATAATCCTTATGCCATTCCCGCCACATCAGCCGATTTTTACGACGGCCTGCACCCTCACGGCGACTGCCTGGCCCGCTTCTTTCCCGGCATTCCCCAGGCTCTGGCCGACCGTGACGCGGGCGTGGATGTAAGCCTGGACTACACTGCCGCCGCCCCGGATGCAGACGACGAAGCCGCAGACGCGGCATAAAAAACAGCAGCGCAGCTGCTGTTTTTACGCGCACCCGGGCACTTTGTGCCCGGGTGCTTGAGATTTTAATGCCGTGGGCCGGGCACGACCCACGGCCATCCGGATACGTTTTTATTGCGGAGCAATAAAAAATCCGACACAAACGCCCCGGCGCCGCTGTTTATAGCGGCGCCGGGGCGTTTGATATGTCATGTGTTTTGGATAGAGCGGCTTATTTTGCGCGGCTCACTTTCGGGCCTTTGGGAGTATCCTCCACCACATAGCCCTTCTCCGTCAGCTCCGCGCGGATGGCGTCGGCGCGGGCCCAGTCCTTTGCCTTTTTCGCGGCCGCGCGCTCGTCCACAAGCGCCAGGATATCCGCAGGGATCTCGTCCTTCTTGCGGTTATATAGGATGCCCAGCACGCCCGTCAGCGCGTCAAAAGCACCCGCCGCGGCCTCCAGCGCAGCTCTGCTGCTCTGCGGCGCAAGCGTGTTGATCTCACGCACAAAGTCAAACAGCGCGGCCAGCGCATCGGGCGTGTTCAGGTCGTCGTCCATGGCGGCACAGAATTTTCCACGGGCAGCCGCGGCCTTTTCCACCAGCGTCTCATCGTCGCCGTGAGCATTTTCAATGGCAAAGTCCAGGTTGTTCCGGCAGGTGTACAGGCGCTCCAGGCTGGCCTTGCATGCGCCGATCAGCTCAGCGGTGTAGTTCAGCGGGCCGCGGTACTGCCCTGTCAGCAGAAAGTAACGGATGGGCTCGTAGCCGTATACTTCGCTCAGCTCGCGCACGGTAAAGAAATTGTTGGCGCTTTTGCTCATCTTATGGTTGTCGATGTTCAAAAAACCGTTGTGCATCCAGTACCGCGCAAAGGTGCAGCCGTTGGCACATTCGCTCTGGGCGATCTCGTTTTCGTGGTGAGGGAAGATCAGATCCTCGCCGCCTGCGTGGATATCGATGGTCTTGCCCAGATGCCTGCGCGCCATGGCGCTGCACTCAATGTGCCAGCCCGGACGTCCCTTGCCGTAGGGGCTGTCCCAGTACGGTTCGCCAGGCTTCGCGGCCTTCCACACGGCAAAATCCGCGGGGTCCTCTTTCAAATCGCCGTCCATCTGGCTGCGAAGCGTGCGGTTGCCGCTTTCAAGGTCCTCCAGCACCAGATGGGAAAGCTTGCCGTATTCCTTGAATTTCTTAGCGCGGAAATACACGTCGCCGTTTTTGGCCACATAGCCGTAGCCTTTTTCAATGATGTCCGCCACGATGGACAATATCTCGTCGATGTGCTCCGTGGCGCGGGGGCGCACCGTGGGCGGCAGTGCGTTCAGACCGTCGCAATCCTTTAAAAACTCCGCCTCATAACGGCCCGCGTACTCCTGCATGGAAACGCCCGCCTCATTGGCCTTGGCGATGATCTTATCGTCGATGTCCGTAATGTTGGAAACAAACAGCACCCTGTTTCCCTGATACTCCAGATAGCGGCGCAGCGTATCGAACACCACCACCGGGCGCGCATTGCCGATATGCACATAGTTGTACACCGTGGGGCCGCATACATAAATGCGGTATTCCCCCGGCACCAGCGGCGTGAGCTCTTCCTTTTTACGCGTCATCGTGTTGAATATTTTCATTTTATGTTCCTCCTCCGTTCGGGGTGGGTTTCATTCAGAGCGCCGCAGACGCAGCATGCGGTCCGCGCCCAGCAGCACGCCCGCGCGGGCGGCGGCAAAATTCAGGCCGCCCTGCATATACACGGTATACGGCGCGCGCAGCGGGCCGTCGGCGGAAAGCTCGATGCTGCTGCCCATGGTAAATGCGCCCGCCGCCATGATGACGGGATCCTCGTAACCGGGCATGTCCCCCGGTTCGGGCGCTGCAAAGCTGTCCACAGGGCTGCCCGCCTGCACGCCGCCGCACAGCGCCACCATACCCTCCGGGCTGCCCGTCTCCACACTGGTGATAATGTCGTTCCGCTGCGCGCCGTAAGCCGGGGTGGCCGCATAACCAAGAAGCTCGAACAGACAGGCTGCATACACGCTGGTTTTCAGCGCCTCGCACACCACGCCGGGCGCATAGTACAGGCCCAGATACATGCCGCGCAGCATGTCCAGCGTGCAGCCGATCTCCCCGCCCACGCCGGGTGCGGAAAGGCGGTGGGCGCAAAGCTCCACCAGATCGGCCCGGCCCGCGATGTAGCCGCCCGTGGGCGCGATGCCGCCGCCCGGATTTTTGATGAGGCTTCCCGCCATCAGGTCCGCCCCGCGCTGGGTGGGCTCCTGTTTTTGAGTGAACTCTCCGTAGCAGTTGTCCACCATGACGATGATATCCGGCTGCACCGCCTTGGCTGCGCGGCTGACGGCTTCGATCTGCTCCAGCGAAAGCGCGGGCCGCGCGGCGTAACCGCGGCTGCGCTGAATGTAACACATCTTTGCCCCGCGGCACTTCCGGGCAATGCCTGCAAGGTCCGGCGTGCCGTCCGCCAGCAGATCCACCTCATCGTACTGCACGCCGAATTCCATCAGATTTCCGTAATGGGTGCCGTCGATACCGATCACGCCGGCCAGCGTGTCGTAGGGACGGCCCGTGACGGCGACCATGCGGTCTCCCGGGCGCAGCACACCGAACAGCGCCACACTGAGCGTATGCGTTCCGGACATAAAGTTGTGGCGGAACAGCGCCGCCTCACTGCCCGTCAGCACAGCGAACACTTCCTCCAGCTTTCCGCGCCCCGCGTCGTCCATGCCGTAGCCTGTGGTACCCACAAGATGGCTGCCGCCCACGCGGCAGTCCGTGAAAGCCTTCAGCATTTTCAGCTGGTTGTATTCCTTGATTTCTTCCAGCCGGGCAAACTGCTCCCGGCACAGCGCCAGCGCCCTTTCGTCTGCGTCCAGCAGCGGGCGCGACAGATCATAAAACTGCTCGATCATTCCCTGTCCTCTTTCATCGTAGTGTCGGCGGCACGCCGCCCTGTTTTTCCTCCCGGCTGCGCAGGCCCTTTATTTTTCCTCCGGCAGCCCGTCCAGCGCATAGCGCTGCACGGTATCCTCCGCCGCAAAGCCAAGACGGTGGTAAAAATTCAGCCGTTCTTTTTTGCAGGAGAGTGCCACACGCCGCCCCCGGGCTGCCAGATCCGCTGCAAGCAGGCCCGTCAGCCAGCCGCCGATGCCCTGCCCGCGCAGCGCTTCCAAGGTTTCAACGGCGGCCAGATATGCGGTATCCGGCGAAAGGGCGTAAGCGCCCGCCGTAGAAACGAGCGCGCCCTCCCGCCGCACGGCCCACACCTCGGCCGCGCCCCGGGCCAGCTTTGTGCAGAGCTCGGAATAAAAATTGTCCCACGCGCCGGGGTCGTCCTCGCCGCGCATCATAAAATCCGTCACCTCGGCGGGCGCGGGCGCGCGGTCCAGCGTCAGGCGGACAGCGTCCGGGCACGGCGGAGCGGCGGCTTTCGCCAGCACCAGATTGTGCAGCGCGTACAGAGGACTGTACCCCGCCGGGGCCGCGCCGCCGGCATTCACATACCGTACGCCCTGCATACGCAGGAACGCGCCCGTCTCCTCCGCGTCGTATGTACCGCACAGCACGGCGCTGCGGCCCTTGAGCTGTACGGCGGCGGAACCATCCGCCACATAAAAGCGCATCAGCGCGCCGCTGCGGCCGAATACGGCCAGATGCACGGGCAGGATATCCCCGAAATAGGGCCTGCCCCGCACCGCGGCAAGAAACTGCGGACGATTGCTCTCATTCAGTTCCGCGATCACAGCGCGTTCACCAGCTCTTTGTAATAGCGCCCTCGCGCCTCAAAATTGGGATAGCTGTCAAAGCTGGCACAGGCGGGCGAAAGAGACACGATATCGCCCGGCTGCGCCGCCGCTCTGGCCATCTCCACGGCCTGAGGCATGTCCGCCGCCCGCAAAATCACAAGCCCGCTTTCGGCAAAGCCGGGGTCCGCCTTCACCGCATCTTCGATTTTCTGCGCGGTGGCTCCCGTAAGGATGAGTGTTTTCACATGAGCGATCAGCTCCGGCGCCAGCGGCGCAAAGCTGATGCCTTTGTCCGAGCCGCCTGCAATAATGATGAGCTTCTGGTCAAACGCCCGCAGCCCTGCGATGACGCGCGTGGGGCTGGTGGCGATGGAATCGTTGAACCACTGCACGCCGTTCAGCGTGCGCACCGGCTCGATGCGGTGCTCCACGCCTGCAAAGCTTTTGGCGACGGCGGCCATGGTGGAGACCTCCGCCATACCCCACACGGCTGTAAACGCCGCCAGCAGGTTTTCCAGGTTATGCTCGCCCCGCAGGGCCACGTCCTCGCGGCGCACGATGGGCGTTACGCGTCCGTTTTCCGCCATGCACAGCATGCCGTCCGCCCGCAGGAAACCACCGTTTTCCACCACGCTCTTACGCGTGAACCAGCGGCAGCTCCCCTTTACATCCGCGGCCATGGCGCGGGTGACCTCGTTTTCATAGCCCAGCACGGCTTTTCCGCCCGGCTTCTGGTACAGGAGGATATTGCGCTTGGCGTCGATGTATTCCTGCATATCCTTGTGATGGTCCAGATGGTTGGGCGTGACGTTCGTCACCACCGCCACCTCCGGGGACTGGCGCATGCTGATAAGCTGGAAGCTGGAAAGCTCCACCACGGCTACATCCGTGGCCGCGATGGCGTCCACCACAGGCAGCAACGCGCGGCCCAGGTTGCCGCCCAGATGCACGGTGTACCCCGCCGCCTCCAATATTTTTGCAATGAGCGTCGTGGTGGTGGTCTTGCCGTCGGAGCCCGTCACGGCCACGATCTTGCAGGGACAAAGCCGGAAGAACAGCTCCATCTCGCTGGTCACCTCGGCGCCCGCCTCCCGGGCGGCCACCAGCTCCGGCGTATAGTATTCAAAGCCCGGCGTGCGCATGATCATCTCCTGTCCCGCCAGCCCGTCGAGGTAATGCTCTCCCAGCGAAAACCGGATGTCCAGCTTGCGCAGCGCCTGGGCATACGGGCCAAAGGCGTCGATGTCCGGCTTTTTGTCGCACAGCGTGATCTGCGCGCCGCACCGTGCGAACAGCTCAATGCACTGCTGGTTCGTGACGCCCGTGCCGATGAACGCAACGCGCCTGCCGCGCAGCGAACGGTAAAAATCCTCGATTTGTTTCTCCATTGTCCCACCTCATTCGCATAAGTATAGATAGTATAGCATATTTATGGTAAGTTTAAAAGGTTCGCGGGGATTTTGGAGGATTTTCCGCCGTGTTTCCGCAGGCTCTGCGCACACGCTGCTTTTTCCGCTCTTTTTCACACCGCCGGGCAACATTTTGTCTTGTGCGTCCCCCGCCCCGCATGGTAAAATATAGGGCGTACAGAAAAAACAGGACACGCCCGCGCCGGGAATCGTTTTCCCTGCCGGGCCTCATAGGGGAGGAACCGTTTTTGGCCAATGAATTGTTCGGGCTGTTCGGCAGCCATCTGTTCGACGACCGCGTGATGCGTGAGCGCCTGCCGCTGAGCGTATATGAATCGCTGCGTGAGATTCGCGACGAGGGCAAGCCCTGGAACCCGGAGGTTGCGGATATTGTGGCAGACGCCATGCAGGCCTGGGCCATGGAGCAGGGTGCGACGCATTACATCCACTGGTTCAGCCCCATGACGGGCACGGGCAGCGGCAAGCACGACAGCTTTATCGATGGTGTAAAGCAGGGCGAGCCTATCTTGAATTTTTCCGGCAAAATGCTTGCCAAAGGCGAGAGCGACGCTTCCAGTTTTCCTTCCGGCGGGCTGCGCGCCACATTCGAGGCGCGCGGATACACCGCGTGGGACCCCACCTCCCCCGCTTTTGTGCTGGGCACCACGCTGTACATTCCCACGGCGTTCTGCGCCTATACCGGCGAAGCGCTGGACCAGAAAACCCCCGTGCTGCGCAGCATGCAGGCGCTCAACAAACAGGCTCTGCGTGTGCTGCGCGCGCTTGGCGATACCGAAACGGTGTCTGTACAGCCCACTGTGGGCGCGGAGCAGGAATATTTCCTTGTGGACAAGGACCTGTTCGACCGCCGGCTTGACCTGAAGGTCTGCGGCCACACGCTTCTGGGCGCGAAGCCGCCCAAGGGACAGGAGCTTGAGGACCACTACTACGGCAGCATCAACGAACGCGTGCGCGAATTCATGCGCGAACTGGACGAAGAGCTGTGGCGCCTTGGCGTACCCGCTAAGACCGAGCACAACGAGGTCGCTCCCGGCCAGTACGAGCTGGCCAGCGTATTCGCCACAGCCAATATCGCCTGCGACCACAACCAGATCATGATGGAGCTGATGCGCAAGGTAGCTTTGCGCCACAATTTTGCATGCCTGCTGCACGAAAAGCCTTTTGCGGGCGTAAACGGCAGCGGCAAGCACAACAATTGGAGCATCGTCACCAATACGGGCAAAAATCTTCTGAATCCCACCGACAAACCCGAGGAAAACCCTGTTTTTCTTGTAACGCTGTGCGCGGTGCTGACGGCTGTCGACAAATATGCGGACCTGCTGCGCCTTTCGGCCAGCTGCCCGGGCAACGAGGAACGCCTTGGCGGCAACGAAGCGCCGCCTGCTGTGGTGAGTATCTTCCTGGGCAACGCACTGACGCATATGCTGCAGGAGCTTGCCGAGGGCCACGCACTGCAAAAGGAAGAGCGCGGCGCGCTTCTGACGGGCGTAAAAAGCCTGCCGCTTTTAAAGCTGGATGATTCCGACCGCAACCGCACCTCGCCTTTCGCTTTCACTGGCAATAAATTTGAATTCCGCATGGTCGGCGCGAGCCAAAGCATCGGCCTTGCCAATGCGGTGACAAACGCTATTGTGGCCGACGTGCTGCACGATTTTGCCGACAAATTGGAAGGTGCGGACGATGTTTCCGCCGTGGTGCGGGAAATCGTGGCTGAGACCTGGCACGCCCACGGCCGCATCATTTTCAACGGCAACAATTACAGCGCCGAATGGGCCGCCGAGGCCGCACGCCGCGGCCTTCCCAATATTCAAAGCATGGTGGACGCAGCCGACGGCTTCATCGCGGAGAAGAATGTAGCCATGTTCGAGCGCACCAAGGTGTTCACCGCTGCGGAGTGCCGCTCCCGATATGAGATCACGCTGGAAACGTACGCCAAGCATATCCACATCGACGCCTCCACGATGCTGGAGATGGCAGGCCGTAGCCTTCTTCCCGCCAGCTATGAATATCTGTCCCGCGTGAGCCGCGCGGAATATTACGCGGAGCGGAACGGCTGCGCCTGTGCCAGCGCCAAGGCGCAGGTGGAAAAACTGTGCGTCACCATCGACAAGACCGCGGGCGCCATGGAGGCGCTGCGCCGCGCTCTGCATGCGCTGGACACTGCACATTTGGGTGAAAAGGCCCGGGCGGACGCCTGCCGCGCGCTGCGCGAGCACGAGATGGCCGCCCTGCGCGAGGCCGCCGACGAGCTGGAGGAGCTTGTGCCCCAGACGTACTGGCCCATGCCGGATTACTGCGAGCTGCTGTTCGACCTGTAAGGTCCGCTGCTCACGGCTTCTGTGTGCAAAAATCATACTGCAAACGCAAAACGGCCCCGTTCCGGGCGGCTGCAAGCCGCGGGACAGGGCCGTTTCCTTATTCCGCCGGGTGTCCGTGCAGCACACGCCGCAGCGCAAAGCCGCAGCCCCCGCCCGGCATTTTCCGAAAGCCCAGCTTTTCGTAAAAGCCCTCCTTGCCTCCGGCCGCAATAAGCTGTACGCTCGTGCGTCCGCCCGGAGGCAGCCGGCTTTGGGCATAGGCCAGAAGCTTTTCTGCCACAGCCTTTCCAATGCCGCGCCCCTGGTATTCCGGCGCGACCACCACGTCCGCGATGACGTCGTACAGCCCGTCCCCACCAAACGCCCCATGGCAACGGCGCGGCCATCCTCCACGGCGGTCACGTCATACAGGGCGGCGGCAAGCGCGCGCCTCGTCTGTTCTTCGGAATGGGTTTCCCACCCCGCAAGCGTGCGCAAGGCACGGTAATCCTCGTAGCACAATTCGTTTTCCCGGTATTCCGGCATCGATTTTCTCCCTTTCGTTCTCCCGCGTCCCGCCCGTGCGCACGGAGTGGGACGCAGCATATCTTTGCCGTTTCCGCAGGTGCTATCCCACCGGGACAAAGGGCGGCGGCTCCTCTCTCGGGCCGTTCACAGCGTATACGGCCCGCAAGATCTCATCCCGGCGCACCGCGGCCTCCTGCTCCGGCAGCTCCAGCCAAACGGCGTGCAGGTCGTATGGCCCGTAACGGAAATGTCCCATCACCGCGCCCCGTATCACGCCGTCCACCAAAAGATACTGCGTTACCTCGCTGCCCTTTTCCGGGCTTTTGTAGCGCTCCTTTCGTGCGCTTTCCCCGCAGCGGACCAGCGGGTCGTTCCGGTGCAGCGCCAGCACGCCGCGCAGCGGCTCAAAGGCCTGCGCCTGCAGAAGCGGCACATCCTGCGCGGGCAGATAGCCCTCCCGCCAGCGAACCAGGATGCCCTGCCGCGCCAGCTCTTCCATCGCCGCGGCAACGTCCCTTGCGGGAAGGCCGTAAAAATCCTTTGCATCTGCCGCCGTCAGGTACACCTGCCGGTGCGCAAGCCGCGGCAGCACCCGCAGCAGGGCTTCGGCGCGGGAGATGCGCGCCGGGTCCACATCCGGGAACATCTCGTCAAACAGGTACCAGCCCCGGTCCCATTCGCCGTCGAACTGGTCCTCAAACACAAGAAAGGCTTCCTGCAGCCGGTGCAGCGCGGGCGTGATCTGCTTCACCAGCAGGCCCGTCATCCGTTTCATCGCTTCGATGTTCAGCGGGCCTTCCCGCCCGATCAGCTCCCGCAGCAGCTCCGAATGCTCCGTGGGCTTATAGGGCCTGCGGTACAGGCCGGCAAACAGCTCCATCTGTGCCGCCTCCACAAACCCGATGTTCCCGTTCTGGAACCGCCCTTTCACCAGAATGCGCTGCCGCTGGCGCCGGCCGTTGTATTCCACGTCGTCAAAATCCGCGCGCTCCACCAGGCACGGCGGCTGCCCGAACCCGTGCCAGTGTACGTTCAGCCCCGGCGAAAGGTCCCGGTACAGCGCATCGTACTCTGCCGCGCCCGCGCGCCGCGTCAGGCAATGGCGCCGCATGCGCAGCGCCGTAACGTTTTCCATTGTCAGCATCCTGCCGCCTCCCCTGTTCCGCCGCCCGTGCGGCGCTTCTGTTCCATGCTATCACAGGGAACCCGACAGCTGCATGTCATGTCGGTCCCACAGCACGCCGCACATGCAAAGCGCCCCGCGCAGAGCCGCAGCGCCTCCGCGCGGGGCTCCGCCCGCTTTTACTTATTCTGGATGGCGTCCACCGCGTTGATGACAGCCGCGCGCATACCGCCGCGCTCCAGCTCCGCCACGCCCACAATGGTCGTGCCGCCGGGCGAGCACACCGCGTCCTTCATCGCGCCCGGGTGGGCGCCCGTTTCCACCTGCATGCGGCCCGTGCCCGCCACCATCTGGCCGGCAAGGCGGTAGGCCATGGCCCGCGGCAGGCCGTGCTTTACGCCCGCGTCGCCCAGCGCCTCGATGAACATGCTCACAAACGCCGGGCCGCAGCCGCTCAGTGTGCCTGCAATGCCCAGCAGGCGGCTCTCCACGGGCTGCACCAGCCCCAAATGGCCGAACAGCTCCTGCACCAGCACGTATTCCTCTGGCGTAAGGGAATGCTTTTCCTCCAGCAGGAACACGCCCGCGCACACGCGCACCGGCGTGTTTGGCATGGTGCTCAAATGGCGCGTTCCGGGCAGCAGCGCCTCGTACCGCTCGAAGGGCCAGCCCGCCGCCACGGAAACGACTGCCTTATCCGCAAGCTGCCCGCGCACGGGCGAAAGCACCTCCTCGATCAGGTGCGGCTTTACGGCCACGATGACCACATCTGCGGCCTCCGCCACCTCCCGGGCGTCCCGGCAGGGGCGCATGCCCCGGGGCTGCGTTGCGGCGCACAGCTTGTCCCAATCCTTCGCACAGGCGCAGATCTGCTCCGGCTCCAGTGCCTTTGAACGCAGCAGCCCCTCGGCAATGGCCTGCGCCATATTGCCGAACCCGATAAATCCCAGCTTCATATCCTTTCTTTCCATCCTTGGTCTTCCCCACTTTCCAATTTTTTCTGAACAGCCCGGCCCTCAGCTGGGCAGGCCGTCGAACGGGTCCTCCGGCTTAGGCAGCGGCCCGCTGCCCGCAAAGTGGCGGCGCGCCATCCGCAGCGCGACGCCGCCCAGCATCACCAGCTGCACCAGCTGGGCCAGAACGGCTGCATAGGTGGTGCCTTGCAGCTCCCACCGGGCGATGCACGGCCCGCTGGCCAGCGCGGAGACGGCAATGGCGCACACGTTTGCCACAATCAGCCCCTTCATACAGCGCATCACCGTCAGCACCATGCTGTAAAAAAGCACCAGCGCCGTCAAAATGGCGGACACGACCATAGGCCCCAGCAGGTACTGGTAATCGGCCAGGCCGGGCGAGACGAACGTCGCCAGCCCCCAGCGTCCCAGAAAATGCGCCACAGCCAGGCCCAGGGGCAGCAGCGCCAGCACAATGCCCTGCACGGCGAACACCGCCTTGAAAAAGCCCTTTTTGTCCCGCCTGGCATAGCTGTCCGCAAACACGGTGATGAACGGATTGAACAGGTAAGTCGCCCCCACCTGCAGCAGCACGACGGGCTGCGTGACGGGGCCGTAAATGCCCAGCGCCGTCTCCCCCATCCGGCTGCTGAGCGCCAATTTGGGGATGGAGGCCGTGGTGGTGTTCAAAAAGCTGTACACCGCCAGCGGCAGGCACTCCCACAGCAGCGCGGCCACGCGGGCGTTCTGCGGCTGCTCCGGCGCATAAAAAGCCCGCGCCTGCGGCAGAGAATAAACGAAAAACACCACAAGGCTCGCGCCCAGCATCAACGCAAGGGTCAAAACGATATCCTGGGTGAGCCACAGCGTCAGCGTAAAGGATGCCAGCGTCACCGCGCCGCGCACCGCATAGGTCTTGCCCACGATGTCCAGCCGCCCGCTGCGCTGGTCGATGGCGTTGTAGATATCGGTAAGGGATTCCACCATGCGGTAGCCCAGGAACAGCAATACGCAGACGCTCTGCTGGGCGCTGTATGGGTTTTCGCCCGTCAGGGCGCTCACCGCTACGAAGCCGATGCACAGCGCCACAGCCAGCGCACAGGTCCATACACGGCTGCGGATGTAGGTGCTTGCGCCGTACTTACCCCGGATGTCCGACACCTGAAAGCTGTACATGCCGTAGGATGCGATGGACAGAAAAATGCCCGTGGCCGTAAGCGCCGTATTGTACACGCCGGAAACCTGCTCCCCGGCCAGGCGCACCACCAGGATACCGCACAGGAACTGGCACAGCATATAGGTGAGCTGTCCGAATGTATTCCACAAAAAATTCCGTCTCAAGGTCTGGGCGTCCTGCAAAGCGCGGCGCCTCCTTTTCACTTATTTTCCCGCACCTTTCCGCGCGGCGGCGGGCGGCAGCCGGGCTAACAAAAATAGTATACCACCCGAACGGCAAAAAAGAAAGACGGGCCAAAGCCCGCCTCTCCTGCACAGCTATTTTGCCGTGACCTGCAGACGTGTCAGCGCGCGCTTCAGGCGCGCCTGTGCCAATTCCAGCTCGCGCTGGTCCTTGGCCTTTTCAATCAGCTGCTCCGCGCGCTCCTTCGCTCGCTGGGCGCGGTCCGCGTCGATATCCTCTGCCCACTCAAAGGTGGTGGCCACAAGGCGCACATTGTCTTTCGTCACTGCCAGCATCCCCCCCGCGCAGGCCGCGCGGCGGCGCTTGCCGTCAATGGTCACCCGTGCCTCACCCGTGCCCAGCGCCGTTACATAGGGCGAATGCCGGGCCAGGATGCACACGTCGCCGTCAATGGCCCGCACGATGAGCTTTTCCGCCTCGCCGTCGAAGAAACCTCCGTCCGGCGTCACGATTTGAAGATGAAAGGTTGACATGGCGTCTCCCCCTTACAGCGTTTTTGCCTTCTCCAGCACGTCGTCGATCGTGCCGGCGAAGAGGAACGCGGATTCCGGCAGATCGTCGTGCTTGCCCTCGATGATCTCCTTAAAGCCGCGGATGGTCTCCTTGAGCGGCACATATTTGCCCTGCATGCCCGTGAATTGCTCGGCCACGCTGAACGGCTGGGACAAAAAGCGCTGTATTTTGCGCGCGCGGGAGACTGTGAGCTTATCCTCCTCGGACAACTCATCCATACCCATGATGGCGATGATGTCCTGCAATTCCTTATACCGCTGCAGGATGCGCTGCACGTCGCGCGCCACCTCGTAGTGTTCGCGGCCCACCACGTCCGGCGTCAGGATGCGGGAGTTGGACTCCAGCGGGTCCACAGCCGGATAAATGCCCAGGCTGGAAATGCTGCGCGACAGCACTGTCGTCGCGTCCAGATGGGCGAAGGTGGTGGCCGGCGCGGGGTCCGTCAGGTCATCGGCCGGCACATACACGGCCTGTACGGAAGTAATGGAGCCCTTTTTCGTGGAGGTGATGCGTTCCTGCAGGGCGCCCATTTCCGTGGCCAGCGTGGGCTGGTAACCCACGGCGCTGGGCATACGGCCCAGCAAGGCGGAAACCTCGGAACCCGCCTGGGTAAAGCGGAAAATATTGTCGATGAACAGCAGCACGTCCTGGTTTTCCCGGTCACGGAAATATTCGGCCATCGTCAGGCCCGAAAGGCCCACGCGCATACGCGCTCCCGGCGGCTCGTTCATCTGGCCGTACACCAGCGCCGTTTTGGAAAGCACGCCGCTCTCCTTCATCTCGTTGTACAGGTCGTTGCCCTCGCGGGTGCGCTCGCCCACGCCTGTGAATACCGAAAGGCCGCCGTGCTCCTTGGCAACGTTGTTGATCAGTTCCATGATCAGCACGGTCTTTCCCACGCCCGCGCCGCCGAACAGGCCGATCTTGCCGCCCTTGGCGTAGGGGGCGATGAGGTCCACGACCTTGATGCCTGTTTCCAAAATCTCGGTGGTGGATTCCTGCTCGTCATAAGCGGGCGGCTGGCGGTGGATGGGCCAGCGCTCCTGAGCCTCCGGCGCGGGAAGATTGTCCACAGGGTCTCCCAGCAGATTGAAGATGCGGCCCAGGCATTGATCGCCCACGGGCACCGTGATGGGGCTGCCCGTATCCACGGCTTTCGCGCCGCGCACAAGGCCGTCGGTGCTGGACATGGCGATGCAGCGCACAACATCGTCGCCGATGTGCTGCGCCACCTCCAGTGTGATGGTGTCGGCCCCGTTCTCCACCGTGATGGCATTCAGCAGGCCCGGCAGATGCCCGTCGGGGAATTTGATGTCCAGCACAGGCCCGATGATCTGGGTGACTGTGCCGATGTTCTGATTGCTCATTGGCTTGTCTCCTTTGAATAGGATGAAAACAGCTTTCGGCTGTGTGCGCCTGCGCTTCGCGCGGTCCCCTGCGAGGGCAGGCTTGAAATACCTGCAGGGCGTTTCCGGATGTGCGGAGCATACGCCGAAAAACGGGAAGCACCCGGTTTTTCAGGCGTGGGACGCGGGGCGTCCATTGAGGACTGTTCTCGTCGCTTCGCTCCTCGAACGGCTAAGGCACCCGCTTGGCGCTCCGGCGCATCCGGCGCGCTACCCGCGCGCCTCTGTGCGCCTGCGCTTCGCGCGGCCCCCTGCGGTGGGGCAGGCTTGAATTGCCCTGCTGGCGTTTCAAGCCAAGTGTCTCATGCCTCCGCGCCGGCCACGATCTCCGTGATCTCCTGCGTGATGGCGCCTTGCCGCGCACGGTTGTATTTCAGTGAAAGATCCTCGATCATGTCGCCCGCGTTTTTGCTGGCCGCATCCATCGCAGTACGCCGCGCCCCCTGTTCGCTGGCCACGCTCTCCGCCATAGCCCCCCACAAAAGGCCGCCCACATATTCCGGAACGATCGCGTCGTATACCGCCTCGCTGGACGGCTCGTAGATCGTCAGGCTCTCCGCCGTGTTCTTTGCTTCCCTGCGCTCGTAGCGGATGGGCAGCATTTTCAGCACCGCCGGCTGCTGGCTGAGCATGGACACAAAATTGGTGTATCCCACATACAGCGCGTCAAACGCGCCCTTGCGGAACTGCCCGCAGAGCATCCGTGCGATGGAAAAGCAATCGCCCAGCGAGACGTCCTCGGCCGTGGCATAGGCGTCCGTCACGGTCTCCAGCCCGCGGTGCGCACAATATTCCACAGCCTTTTTGCCGATGGGCAGCACGCACACCGCCTTGCCGTCCATATGTTCGGCCACCGTTTTAAACAGGTTGGTATTGTAGCCGCCTGCCAGCCCGCGATCGCCCGCGATCATGATATAGCAGGTCTTTTTCACTTCGCGCTGCTGCACGAACGGAGAGGAAAAATCCGTGTTGCCGTACGCGATGTCTGTAAGACATTCATGCAGCGTGGTGAAATAGGGCCGCGTCTCCTCGGCGCGTTCCTTCGCGCGCCGCAGCTTCGAGGACGCCACCAGCTCCATGGCCTTGGTGATCTGCATGGTGCTTTCCACGCTTTTGATGCGCAGCTTGATATCCTTCATGGACGATGCCGCCATGACGCCGTGCCTCCTTCTTCCTTCTTTTTATGCGTGGGATTTGAGGAACGCCGCCGTGAACTCCGCCAGCGCCTTGTCCAGCGCGGCCTTCGTCCCTTCGGAAAGCGCGCCGCTCTCCCGGATGGGCGCCAGCACGTCCGCGTCATGCAGGCTGCTTAGATCCTCGTACAGCTCCTGCTCGTACACAGCGATCTGCTCCACAGGCACGTCCACCAGATAATCGTTGGTAACAGCATACAGGATGCACACCTGCTGCTCCACAGGCACCGGAGAATTGCGGTCCTGCTTGAGCACCTCCACAATGCGCTCGCCCTGCGCCAGACGGCGCTTGGTATCCGCATCCAGGTCCGACCCGAACTGGGCGAAAGACTGCAGCTCACGGTACTGGGAATACGCCAGCTTCAGCGTGCCCGCCACCTTTTTCATTGCCTTGATCTGCGCGTTGCCGCCCACGCGGGACACCGAAATGCCCGGGTTGACGGCAGGCATCACGCCCGCGTGGAACAGCTCTGTTTCCAAAAAGATCTGGCCGTCCGTAATGGAGATGACGTTCGTGGGGATGTAGGCCGAAACGTCGCCGGCCTGCGTCTCGATGATGGGCAGCGCCGTCAGGCTGCCGCCGCCGTATTCGGGGGCCAGGCGCGCCGCACGCTCCAGCAGACGGCTGTGCAGGTAAAACACATCGCCTGGATACGCCTCGCGGCCGGGCGGGCGCCGGATGAGCAGAGAAAGCGCGCGGTAGGCCACCGCATGCTTGGAAAGGTCGTCGTAGATGATCAGGACGTCCCTGCCCTTGTCCATAAAATATTCGCCCATAGCGCAGCCCGCGTAGGGCGCGATATACTGCACCGGGGCCAGCTCGCTGGCTGAGGCCGAGACCACGATGGTGTAGTCCATTGCGCCGGCCACAGTGAGCGTTTCCACCAGCTGAGCCACCGTCGAGCGCTTCTGGCCGATGGCAACGTAGATGCACACCACGTCCTTGCCCTTCTGGTTGATGATCGTGTCCGTGGCGATGACGGTCTTGCCCGTCTGGCGGTCGCCGATGATCAGCTCACGCTGGCCGCGGCCGATGGGGATCATGCTGTCGATGGCCTTGATGCCCGTCTGCAGCGGCACGCTGACGCTTTTGCGCTCAATGATGCCGGGTGCCTTGCGCTCGATGGGCCGCGTTTCGGCTGCGTCAACAGGCCCCTTGCCGTCAATGGGCTGGCCCAGCGCGTTCACCACGCGGCCGATGAGCGCTTCGCCCACCGGCACGCTGACGACGCGGCCCGTGCGCCGGACCGTATCGCCTTCCCTGATGCCCTCGTCGGAGCCCAGCAGCACGATGGCTACACTGTTCTCCTCCAGGTTCAAGGCCATGCCGTATTCGCCGTTCTCAAACTCCACCAGCTCGTTCGCCATGCACTTTTCCAGCCCGTAGGCGCGGGCGATGCCGTCGCCCACAAGAATGACGGTGCCCGTTTCGGCGCATTCGATCCTGCTGTCGTAATTTTTGATCTGGCTTTTAATGATCTTGCTGATATCCTCAGGTTTTAACTGCATAGTCTCACCAACTTTCCAACGTACAGATGTGCAGGCGTCACGCCTGCGTCAGCGCGCGCCGCAGCGCGGCCAGCCGCCCGGCGGCCGTGCCGTCCAGCTCCAGCCCCTCGTACCGCAACTTTACGCCGCCCAGCACGGACGGGTCCACAGCGGTCTCCAGCAGGATGGTCCTGCCTGTCTTTTGAGCCAGACTGTCGCACAGGGCACGACGCTGCGCCTCATCCAGAGGCACGGCGCTCACGGCCTGCACGGGCAGAATGCCGCGCGCCTCATACAGCAGCGCCTTATACTCCTGCAGGCAGCCCGCAGCCATGCCGAGTGCGGATTTCCCGCACAGTATCTTCAAAAAATTCAGCACATAAACGTGCACGCCCGCGCCGAACGCCTCGTCCAGCATGGCCAGGCGTTCTTCCCGCGGCACCGCGGGGTTCTGCACCAGCTTCAGGTAGCCGGGCGTCTCGCGGAAAGCGTCCGCCGCAAGGGTAAGGCCCTCCAGCACCGCGTCCTCGCAGTGCTCCTCGGCGGCAAGTGCGTACAGCGCGCCGCCGTATTCCTTTTCGGCTGCCGTCATGACGCGTCACCCACACGGCTGATGAAGTCGTCGATCAGTTCCTTGTGCGTTTCGGGATCGATCTCCTTCTCCACAACGCGGCCCGCAATGTCCAGGGCAAGCTCGGAAATATCGTTTTTCAACTCTCCGGCAGCCTTGCGGCGTTCGCTCTCGATCTCGGCGTCCGCCTTGCTCTTGAGCGCGGCCGCCTCGGCGCGCGCCGCGCTCACAAGCTCCTCGCCGCGCGCATTGGCGCGTGCCGTGGCGCTTTTCACGATCTCCGCCGCCTCTTCCTTTGCGCTGGCAAGGCGTGTCTCGTATTCCTCTTTCATTGCCTGTGCGTCGCCCTCGGCCTTTTCAGCCTCGGTGTAGGACGCTTCGATCTCCTCTTTACGCTTGGCAAGGATCTGCTCCACGGGCTTGAACAGAAAATGCTTCACGCCCGCCGTCAGGATAAGCAGGTTGCAGATCTGGAAAATGAACGTCCACGGGGCGAGGGTGACGAGGTCCTGAAATTGTTTCATTCTGTCTCCTCCTTTTGGCGGCGCGGCCTGAACGCCCGCCGCCGGTGCCCGCGGCTTACAGCAGGCCCATGAAGATGCCGGGAGCCACGAAGATGAGCAGCAGGCCCGTTACGAAGCCATAAATACCGGTCGTCTCCGCAATGGCGCAGCCAAGCAGCATGGTGGATGTCACGTCGCCCTTGCACTCGGGCTGGCGGCCGATGGCCTCGCAGGCCTTGCCGACGGCGTAGCCTTCGCCGATGCCGGGGCCGATGCCCGCGATGAGGGCGAGGCCGGCGCCCACAGCGCAGCCTGCCAGGATGATTGCTTTTTCCAACATAGAGGTTTCCTCCTACATAAAAATAGTTTGGGTTATTTTCAGCGCCCTTGCACGCAGCGGGCGGCGGAAAAACAAACGGGAGCTTCGCGTCCGTCAGGAATCGTCGGCCGCGTTGGCGATATACAGCGTTGTCAGCATGCAGAAAATGAACGCCTGCATAAAGCTGGAGAACAAATCGAAATACACGCTGAGCACCGCCGGCACGCCCACCTGCAGGATGGGGATCGAGCCCAGCAGCTCGCCTGCCGCACCCGGCAGCCACGCAAACAGTGCGTGGGATGCCGTTGCCAGCGCCGCATACACCAGCGCCGTGATGACGCTGCCGGACACGATGTTGCCGAAATGACGGAACGCCATGGAAATGGGCGTCGCCAGCTCGGACAAAATGTTGAACGGCGTAAGCACGAAGATGGGCTGCGTGAAGCCTTTGAGGTAGCCGCCGACGCCGCCCGTGCGGATCTTGGTGTAGGTGATGAGCACGAACACCATCACCGCCCACGCCAGCGTGGTGGAAAGGTCGCTCGTGGGGGGGAACATCCCCACCAGGCTCAGCAGGCTGGAAAACAGCGACGATGCGAAAAGCGCCGCCACGAACGGGCCGTAATATGCGAATTTTTCACCCATATTGCCGTTCACGAAATTCTGCGCGGTCTCCACCAGGAATTCAGCCACCACCTGCCGCCTGCTCACCGCCCGCACCTTCAGGTTCCGGGTGATGAATATGCTCAGCCCTATGATGATGAGCGTGACCAGCAGGCTGTTGACAATGGTGGCGGTGATGGGGATTCCGCCGAAGATCGGGATGGTAAAATAGATGCGCGCGCCGGTGATATCCACATTCATACCGGCTCATCGCCTCCTTCCTTATTTTTGGGCGGTTTGTACATGCCCAGGATCTGCATTGCAAGAATGGTAAGCCGCGGGAACAGCAGCGGGATCACCGTAGCCACCCACGAAAAGCACGCCAGCTTTACGCCCAGCACCACCACGGCCAGCGTGGCCAGCATGCGCAGGCTGTACGAGAGCTGCAGCACGAGCTTGCCTTTTTTTTCGTTCGGGTCCCCGGCCATTTTCTGCACCGTGAGGCCCAGCAGAAAAAAGTTCAGCACCGCAAAGCCGCCGCCCAGCAGCGTGCCCCACAGCACCGTCAGGTCCCATCTTCCCAGAAGTGCGAACACGCCGTTCATCACCGCCGAAAAGGCCAGCGTGCCCGCGGCGATGTGCAGCGTCTCGCGCTTTGTCGCTTCCTGTATCTTCATAAAAAGTCGATCACATCCAGCTCCGGCCTCCGGGCGCCGCCCGGAACGCCTTGTTTTACGGCCGTACAGCCGCTACTTTTTTCCGTTTTTGCGGCGGAACATTTTCACAAATTCCGCAAAGGTACACGCCGCGGCGCCCAAGCCCAGCACTATGGCCGCGAAATATACCCACGGCCCCAGCGAAAAGCGCCTCGCAAGCCAGCCCGCGCCCAGCAGGCACAGCACCGGCGGCGCCGCCAGCGAAAGGCCCAGCTGCGTCAGCCAGGACAGGTTCTGCAAAACGGAAAACCAGCCTTTTTTCTTCACGCGGCACGCCCCCTCTGCGGCGGGCCTGCGCCGCGCTCCAGCCTTTTGTCAAGCTTTTTGCAAATATCCTTTATGCAAACAGCACCGATATTTATTATATCTGAACACCCACGCAAATACAATCCGTAATCCCGGTGTTCCCCGACAGGCCCCGTATAAATTTTCACAAAAACTTTGTTTGATTTGTTCAGAAACCCTCGAAAAAATCCATATTGCGGAATGCATGACAAAAAATTGTCGATAAGACGCCCTCCGAAAGGTGTCTCCACGCGGGAGAACATCGGGTTTGGACGGACCGGTTGGCGCGCTGCGCATCCAAACCCGCCGAGCCGTGTCCCGGGCGGTAAGGCATATTACCGCCATCGCTGCACGAACGGACCGTTTGCTCAAAGGCTTCACGGAAGCCTTTGCCGCCTTCGGCGGCCGCAAAAAGGAAAATTGCCGCAGGCCGCCTCAAATTTCTGTTTTTTTCGCGCCGCACGCCTTGCCTTGCACATGGGTTAATGGTATCCTATATAAGATATTGGGATTTTCCGGAACAGGGCCAGTATACCATCGGGGACGCGGGGCGGGCAATAGACAAACCCATTTGTTTGTGTATAAAAACAGACAATTCCGCCTGAATGTATAAGCGCATGCTCCGGAAAAGAATACGCAGGAAGAGGGAGCATAACAGTGGAAGCAGGATTTGACAACAGCCTTTATATCCACAAGCAGACGGAGCATATCCGCCAGCGCATTGCGCAGTGGGGCGGCAAGCTGTACCTGGAGTTCGGCGGCAAGCTTTTTGATGATTACCACGCGGCCCGGGTGCTGCCGGGGTTCGACCCCAACGGCAAGATTCGCCTGCTGTACGAGATGCGCGAACAGGCCGAGATCATCTTCACCGTCTCGGCGGGAGACATTGAAAAGACAAAAATGCGCGCGGACCTCGGCATCAGCTATGATATGGAGGTGCTGCGTCTCATCGACGACATCACGCACATGGGCATCCGCGTGAACAGCGTGGTCATCACGCAGTACACCGGCCAGGCGGCAGCCGACGGCTTCGCCAAAAAGCTGACGATGCGCGGCGTGAAAAACTACATCCACCGCCCCATCAAGGGCTATCCCACGGACATCGCCTATATCTGCAGCGACGAAGGCTACGGCGCGAACCCCTACATCGAAACCTCCAGGCCTCTCGTGGTGGTGACGGCCCCCGGCCCCGGCTCCGGCAAGCTGGCCACCTGCCTCTCGCAGGTGTATCACGAAATCCGCCAGGGCCGCGTGGCGGGCTATGCCAAGTTTGAGACGTTCCCCATCTGGAACCTGCCGCTGAAGCATCCGGTGAACCTGGCCTACGAGGCGGCCACTGCCGACCTCGCTGACGTGAACATGATCGACCCGTTCCATCTGGAGGCCTACGGCGTCACCACCGTCAACTACAACCGGGACGTGGAGGCCTTTCCCATCGTGCGCAACATCCTCTCGCGCATCACAGGGGACGAAAGCGTATACAAATCTCCCACGGATATGGGCGTGAACATGGCGGGCTACGCCATCGTGGACGACGAAACCGTCCGCGCCGCCGCCAGCCAAGAGATCATCCGCCGTTACTACAAGGCTCTTTGCGACCACAAGCAGGGTAAGGGCTCGCAGGACGCGGTGGACAAAATCAAGCGCATCATGCAGGAGCTTTCCCTCACCACGGCGGACCGTGCGGTGGTTGCGCCCGCTCTTGCCAAAAGCGAAAGCTCCGGCGTGGCCGCCGCGGCCATCCAGCTGCCGGACGGACCGATCGTAACGGGCAAGGCCAGCAACCTGATGAGCGCCTGCTCCTCCTGCGTGCTCAACGCCATCAAGGCCATTGCCGGCATCGACGATTCTCTCACGCTCATCAGCCCCATCATACTGGAGCCGATCCTCAAGCTGAAGATCGACATCCTCGGCAGCCGTTCCAGCGTTTTGAAGGTGGACGACGTGCTCGCGGCACTCTCCATCACAGCCGCCACCAACACGCTGACGGCCCGCGCCATGGCCGCGCTGCCGAAGCTGCGGGACTGCGAGATGCACAGCACCTGCATGCTGCATTCCGGTGACGAAGGCACACTGCGCAAAATGGGCCTGCGCCTTACCTCCGAGCCGGAATACCCCAGCAAGGACCTGTTTTTCTGA
This sequence comes from Ruthenibacterium lactatiformans, assembly GCF_000949455.1. GTDB lineage: Bacteria > Bacillota > Clostridia > Oscillospirales > Ruminococcaceae > Ruthenibacterium > Ruthenibacterium lactatiformans. Next base: position 85,603 of record NZ_JXXK01000006.1, read on the forward strand.
GCAGGCAGACTTTTCAGGAGCGGCAAAGCGGTGCAGAGACGGGGCTCCTCCACGGAAAACACCGGTTTTGGCGCCCAGCGTATTCAAAAAGCCTGGCGATCCACAAAGGATCGCCAGGCTTTTTCGCGCGCTTACAGCCGCTCCGCGCCCGGCGCGGCCTTCTCTCCCAGATAGTTTCCCCACGCCGCCGCCAGCTTATCCATCGTCCAGGCGGCGTTGGCCGGGCTGGTGCTGGGCAGCTTCACGGCCTCCAGCCCGGGCACGCGGCTGTATTTTTCATACAGCCGGTACGCCGTGGCCCCGTTGCACAAAACGCGCCGGATAGGCGCTTTGCGGGCAAGGCCCGCAATATCCGCGGGCACCACGTCCCGGATGGAAGCATCCGAAGCGCCGGTGATGGTACAGCTTTCAATGGTGTCCCACAGCGCCAGGCCATGGGTGAGGATGAGTGCCTTTTTCTCCGGCACGCTTTGGGGCACGGGCGCTCCCAGAAGCCGCGCCAGCAGCGGCCAGAACCGATTCTGCGGATGGCCGTAAAAAAAGCCCTGCTCCCGGCTTTTGGGGCTGGGCCAAGTTCCCACGATCAGTGTGCGGGAATCCGGACCGTATACGGGCGGAAACGCCATTTTTTCTTCCTCCTCTGCGGGCCGGGCCGCTTTGCGCCGGCCGCGCACAGCGCCCTGCCGCGGGCGTCCGCCCCTGTTTTTTCTCTTCCCTGCGCGGGCGCGTCACTCCAGCAGATATTCCCGAACGGCAGCCGCCGCGCCGTCCAGGGCCGCAGCGGGGGCCACCGCGTCGGCCAGGGGCAGCAGGCTCTGCGCGCCGCCCTCCATTGCCACGGCAAAGCCCGCCGCCTCCAGCAGCTCCGCGTCGTTTTCACCGTCGCCGAAGGCCGCCGTTTCCGCCCAGGAGATACCCAGCCGCTCCAGCAGCCGGCCAACGCCCGCCGCCTTGCCTGCGCCCGCGCGCAGCACGTCGTACCGGCCCGGTGCAAAGGGAATGAACCGCAGGCCCAGATGGCCGTATTTCGCTTCAAAGGCCGCTGCATGGCGCGCGTCCATTGCCGCGCAGGCGCCGAAGGGCATGTCCTGCAAATGGCGCACCTGGTCCTCGCCGTCCCGCAGCACGCTGTCAAAAAAGCCGGACGCAGCGTTCTGCCCGCAGTACTTTTCCACAAAGGCCGCGTATTCCACATACACATAGTATGCGTCGGAAAAAATAAATTCCAGCGGCAGCTCATGGTCCTCGCAGAAATCCACAAGCGCGTACATTTCCTCGGGCGTCATGCGGCTCTGCCACACAGGCCGCCCCGCCGCGTCCGTCACGTCCGCTCCGTTCACCGCCGCGAAATAATCCGGCTTTATCCCGCTGCCCAGCACCCACTGCGCCGTATACCGCGCGCGCCCCGTGGCAATGACGACGGCCACACCGCTTTGCGCCAGTTCCCGCAGCGCCTGCACCGCGGCCTGGCCGGGGCCGGGCGCGCCATAGGGCACCAGCGTGCCGTCAATGTCGAACACAGCCGCTTTGATCTTCATGCAAACCACCCATTCCGCCGCCCGCGGCGGCGCAGATTCCGGCGGAGCTTTCCGCCGCTGCGCCCATCATAACACAAAACGCGCCGCCCGTGCAAACCGCCGGACGGCACGCTGCTTCTGCTTTTCAGGGGGCATCCCTGCCCCGCGGCGGCGCGTCATTCGTAGCGCAGCGCCTCAATGGGGTCCAGCCGGGCCGCTTTGTTCGCCGGATAATAGCCGAAGAACACACCGATGGCCATGGAGAACGCCACAGCAATGAAAATAACGCCCGCGCTGGGCGCGGCCGCATAGCCCAGCAGGTTCGCGCCCGCGGCGCCCAGGCCCAGGCCCGCCAGAATCCCCAGAACGCCCCCGATGAGGCAGATGATGACGGATTCCACGATGAACTGCACACGGATGCTGCCGTTCGTCGCGCCCAGCGCCTTGCGGGTGCCGATCTCCCGTGTGCGCTCGGTGATGGACACCAGCATGATATTCATTACGCCGATGCCCCCCACCAGCAGGCTGATGCCCGCGATGACCGCGATGGCCAGGCTGATGGTGGAGAGCATCTCCGTCATGCTCTCCATCAGGCTCTCCATGCTGGAGGCCGTGGCCGTATAGGAGGTATTGCGCGTGTAATAGCCGGCGAAGAAATTTTCCGTCTGCGTCAGAAATGCGCTGGTGTCCACGCCTGTGGCCGCCACCACCGTGAAGCTCTGGTAGCCGTCGTCCGCATGGGACATGGCTTTGGCCGTGGAGATGGGCAGGTACATGTCCGTGGTGGGGGTGGCGTCTGTGGATTCCAGCACGAGCCCGTTGCTCTCATACGGGTACACCCCCACGATATAAAATGTGTATACCTTGGTGCCGTAGGTGAGCTGGAACGCCTGGCCGATGGCCTCCTGCCCTGGAAACAGTGTTTCAGCAAACACGTCGCTCACAACGGCCACCGTGCGGGCTTTTTCCTCGTCCTCCTCCGTGAAGAAGCGCCCGCGGGACAGCTCCACGCTGTTGGCGGCGGCATATTCGGTGTTCACGCCCGTGACGTTCACGCCGGCTTCGTCCGCGTTTGTGCTCACCGTATAGCTGCCAAGACTCTGTGTCAGGCTGACAGCGTAGATGCTGCCGCCGTAAAGCGCGCGGTAATCCGCCAGCATCTCGTCCGTCAGCAGGTCCTCCGCGCCGGGAGTGGTTGGGCGGAACATGCGCGTCTGCGCACCCTCGGTGTAATCGCTGTCGCTTTTTTGCGTCAGGCTGACGGTGATGTTGTTCGCGCCCATGCTCTGCATGCTGGTGGTGATGGAGTTCGTCATGCTGCCCGCCACCGTCATGATAGCGATGACCGAGCCGATGCCGATGATGATGCCCAGCATCGTGAGCAGCGCGCGCATCTTGTTGGCCCGCAGGCCGTTAAGGGCAAGCTGGATGTTTTCAAACAGCAGCATCCGCAGCGCCTCCTCCCCTGCGCACGCCCGTGACGCGGCCGTCCTTGATGGTGACGATGCGCTGGCATTCGCCGGCAAGCTCCGGGCTGTGGGTAATGAGCACGATGGTCTTTCCCTGCTCCCGGTGCAGCCGGTGGAACAGGTCCATCACCAGGCGCCCCGTGGCGGAATCCAGCGCGCCCGTCGGCTCGTCGGCCAGCAGGATGGCGGGGTCGTTGGCCATGGCGCGCGCAATGGCCACGCGCTGCTTCTGCCCGCCGGAAAGCTGGCTGGGCGCATGGCCCGCGCGGTCGCCCATTTCCACCATATCCAGCAGCGCGCGGGCGCGCTGTGTGCGTGCCGTGCCGCGCACGCCGTTGTACATCATGGGCAGCGCCACGTTCTTCAGCGCGCTGGTGCGGGGCACCAGGTTGAACGTCTGGAATACAAATCCGATCTTCCGGCAGCGGATGCGGGAGAGCTGCTTGTCGCGCAGTGTGCCTACGTCCACGCCGTCCAGCACATAGGTGCCTTCCGTGGGGCGGTCCAGCGCGCCGATGATGTTCATCAGCGTGGATTTGCCCGAACCGGACGCGCCCACGATGGCCACAAATTCGCCTTTGCGCACCGTCAGGTCAATGCCGTGCAGCACCTCCAGTTCCTCGCCCGTGCCGATGGGGAACCGCTTGACGATGCCGTGCATGTCGATGATGGGAGCATCCATATCACATCCCTCCCGGGCCGCCGCTGGGCATGCCGCCGCCACCGGGCATATCGCCGCCCGGCATGCCGCCGCCCATGTCCATGCTGAACATGGCGTTTTCCCCGCTCTGCTGCGCGTCGTCCGCGCCCGCGGCGGCCGTGGCCGTATCATTGGCGCTCGTCTTTACCTCCATCCCGTCGGAAAGCCCTTCGCCGGAGATCTCAATATAATAATCCGTTTCCATGCCCGTTTCCACAGGGATGGCCGTGAATTCCGTTTCGCCTCCGCTGCGGGCGTAAACCACGCTGCCGCCGTTTTCGTCCGTGCCCACCGCATCGTAAGGAACGGCATAGACGTCCGTCACCTGGGAAAGGATGATCTCCACCTTCGCGGAAAGGCCGATGAGCAGGCCGCTGTCCTTCCCGGTTACGGTCACCTCGGCCCCGAAGCCAGAGCTGCCGGTACCGCCCTGCGTACTGCCTGTGGAGCCGGAGGTGAGCGAAAGCTGGGACACCGTGCCCGCGATCTCCGTGTCTCCGGTGGCGTCGCTTTTGATGATGGCCTGCTGGCCCACAGCCACGCTTTTGATATCGTCCTCGTCAATGGTAATGGACACCTTCAAATCGTCGGTGTTCTGGATGACCGCCAACGCCGTGTTGGAGGTACCGCCGCCCGCGGCCGAGCCAACCGTCGCGTTCAGCGTAGTGATGGTGCCGGACGCACCTGCGGTGATGGTGCAGTCCGCGATCTGCTCCTCCAGCTCCTCGATCTCATCGCTGGTGCCCGCGTTTTCCAGATTTTCGGCCGCGGTCTCCATGTTTTCCTTAGCCTGCCGGAGGGTTTCCGTAGCCGTCTCGTAGGTGCTCCTGGCCTGCAGCCAAGCCTGGTCCGCCGCGGCATAGGCCTGATACAGCGCGTCGTAGCCGCTGTTTGCCTTCGCAGTCTTGAGCGCATCCTCCGCCGCCTGCCGCGCGGCGGACTTCGCGGTGTAATCGCTTTGCGCCGCCGCGGCCGTGTTCTGCGCCGCCGTCAAAGCCGCCGCCGCGTTGTCCCGGGCCGCCTGCAGCTCCGGGTTGGCGCTGTCCGCATCCAGCGCGGCCTGTGCGGCGTCGCAGGCAGCCTGCGCAGCGGAAAGTGCCGTGTTGGCGTTGTTCAGCGCCGCGCCCGCCTCCTGCTCCGCCGTCAGAGCCGCGTCGTAGGCGCTCTGATACGACGAAACGGAATTGGCCGCGTTCAGATATTCGGTGTTGCGCGCCGTTTCCAGCGCCGAAGCCGCACTGGCGTAGGCGTTGTACGCCTCGGTCTGCTTCGCCGCCGCGCTGTTGTAGCTTTCCACGGCCTTATCGTAATTTTTCTGCGCCGTTTCCCTGCTTTCGGCCAGCGCCTCCTGCCGTTTGGCAAGCTGTTCCTCCAGGTCGGAGGAATCCAGCGTGCAGATGACGTCGCCCTCGCTTACCGTGTCGCCCACCTGCACAAAGATCTCCTTGACGGGATAGGAGAGCGACGTGGTGACGTTGGCCACGCTTCCGCTCTCCACCGTGCCCGTGACGGTGATGCTCTCTGACAGCGTGGTTTTTTCCAGCCGGGTGGTGCGCACCGCGTCAGCCATTGCGGGCAGCGCCCCGCCGGCAGGGCGCAGGAAGCGCCAGACGCCGAAGCCCAATGCCGCAGCCGCCAAGACGGCCGACACCAGGAGCACACGCTTTTTGGTGAACCGGAACGACCGCAGCCTTTTCCACAGCCGTTTGAACCAAAGGCCTGCTTTTCCCATAATAAAACCCCTTTCTTTGTACCGGATCTTTACAAAAAATGGTAAATAAAAAATGTGAAAGGGATGTGTGGAGCAGCGGAAAGAACGGTGAAAACAACGCGGAAAAGCCGCGCCCCAAGGGAGGCGCGGCCTAAGCGCAAAAGGAGCAGAGCCGCCGGTCACGGCGAGGGCGGCGCGCTTTTCGCACGCGGCAGCTTTACCGCGCATTCACGCTCCGCCCGCCTGAAAAAGCGCGCCAGCGTCGCCGCGGCCGCGGCAGCCACCTCCAGCTCGGCCGCTGCCTGGGCGCAGGGCAGGCCGTACAGCGGGAACAATGCATCCAGCAGGTTCCAGATGGCCATAGGGCATGCAAAGACGTTTTCCACGCCCCCAAAAGGAGCTTTCGCGCTGGAGGACTTGCTCGAGAAAATAAAAATGTATATACTCAGTACAAAGAAAAGGAAACAGGTGAGCCCGATGGTGCGGAAATAATAGGCCTAAAACCCAAAAGGAGGTTCTCTGCGTGTCAAAAAATAAGACAGCCAAAGAGAAAAGACCTTGGCATATATTGATTTGGCTTATACTGTATCTTGTTAACCTGCTTGCAGCCCTGGCCTTCCAATATTTTTTCATTCATACATACTCCGCGCCATTAACAGCGGAAAGTCTCGGGAGCATTTCGTATTTTAACGGGTGCGAAATATTGGACATAAGCGGTGAGGGTGTTCCCGATAACAGTTTGATTGGCAAAAGTTCACCGGACTGGATTCTTTATAAAAATCAAGCTGGTGAGACTCATGCTGTACGGATTGAATGGAATTTATATATGCCAAGATTCAGGATTGAAAAAAACAGTAATACGCTTATTCCAAATGAAGAAAGCTACACCTTTTCAATGCGGGACTTTTTGGAAAAAAACGAAGTTACTGTTGAAAATCAAGAGGCTATTGTTCAATTAAAGTGGTCCGGATTATTCAGGCAGCAGGGTTATATTCAGGGCATACATATGTTAACCGCTTTGGGATTGCTGCTTCTGGAGGCGTGGATTTATCTCCGTATTCAAAAAAACAAAACGCATAATTACAGCAGTTACAACTGTCAATTAAACATTTTGAGTAGTAGGATTTGTTAGGAGCAATCATTCATCTTATTACTAAATCACAAATTTTGGCACAATGACCATCGTAAAAGCAAATATGCATAAGCATGATACAAAAGCAAGAGAATCGGCATCAAGCGCCGCATACTATACCTTTGTGGCATACTTCGTTGACGGTTTTGGCAGTCTGTATGGAAGTCCCTTGCGAATCTAACGGTAGGAAACAATAATTTCTCTTAGTGTGCAACTTAGCTGCTTCACAAAATTGTATATATTAACCATCTAATAAAGCACGGCAACTCAAAATGAGTTGCCGTGCTTTAATTGGGTAAGCGATAGAAACAGCCTCAATGGAAATCTTTAGGCAGGTTGTTCATATTCTTCTTGTTTACCCCATTGAACGCTAACGAATATGGCGCAACGATAAGTGCAAAATTCTTCAAATAAAAGCCAGACAAAAGAGCCACGGTTTATTGCCGCCTTTCAGTATGGCGTGTTGCAGCTTTGTTCCGTCAGAGTTCTGCAATCATATCTCTTTCTTTTGGGCGAAACTTTTCCGCCTTATCCCAACGGATAAGCTACTTGCACCACAGGATATCACCAGGGATGGCGCTTGATGCCGTTTTATGAGCAGCTATGCGAAAAGACGCTTTTTGCCGTTTCCCTCCGGCGGGCCGCTGCCCGCTCACAGCACCTCGTATACGTTTGCCTCATAGGGGCGCAGCACGGGCGCTTCCTCGGCATAATTACCGATTCGCTTTGCCTGTGCGCCGGAGAGCGGCGCCGGGCGCGGCGTCTGGTGGGCCGTCAGGTTGCATTCCACATAAAACTTTCTGCCGTCCAGCACACGGAAATAGCAGAACACATCCGCATGCCTTTTCGTCTTTAAAAACACGGGACGGAACGCGCCGTATACCAGCGCCGGGTTTTCCCGCCGCAGCGCGATCAGCTTCTTATAATAATGGAACACCGAATCCGGGTCCCGCATCTCGTCGGCGGCATTGCACGTCTGCCAGCCGTCCGCCATGCGCAGCCAGGGCGTTCCTGCGGTAAAGCCGCCGTTGGGCCCCGCGTTCCATGGCATGGGCGCGCGGGCATGGTCCCGCGTACCGGCCAGGATGCGCTTCCACGCTTCCTCCGACGGCATTTTGCCGCACAGCTCCTGGTACAGGTTGCGGCTCTCCACGTCGTTGATCTCGTTGATGGATGCAAAATCCACATTGGCAAGGCCCAGCTCCTGCCCCTGATAGATGAACGGAGTGCCCTTGAGCGTGAGCTGAAGCGTCGCCAGCAGCTTTGCCAGCGGCGCGCGCACAGCCGGGTCCGGATTCACTTTGCTCACCATGCGCGGGTTGTCGTGGTTTTCAAAAAACAGGCTCATCCAGCAGTTGTCACCGTAATTCTGCTGCCAGTCCAACAGGTATTTTTTCAGGTAGCGCAGGTCGTACCGGTAATCGTCAAAGCGGGTCTTGCCCGGGTTCTCCAGCGCGTCGAAGTTGAACACCATGTCCAGCTCCGCGCGGCTCTCCGCGGTGAGCATTTTGGACATCTGCATGCCCAGGCCCGCCGTCTCGCCCACAGTGACGGCGTCGTAACGGCCAAAGCTCTCCCGCCGCATCTCTGCCAGATATTCGTGCAGGCGCGGGCCGTAAAAATAATGCTCGATGCCCCGCAGGCCGATGGCTCCCGCCAACGCCTCGCTGCCGTCAGCCAGGCCGTCCTTAGAGATCAGGTTGATGACGTCCATGCGGAAACCGTCCACGCCCTTGGCCAGCCACCAGTCGATCATGTCATAGACCTCGCGGCGCAGCGCGGGGTTATCCCAGTTCAGGTCCATCTGCTTTTTGCTGAACAGGTGCAGCGCCCATTCGTCCCGTTCGGGATAGTAATTCCACGCGGGGCCGGAAAAAAAGCTCACCCAGTTGTTCGGCTCTTTTCCGTCCCTGCCTTTGTGCCAGATGTAATAGTCCCGGCAGGGACCGTCGGGGTCGCGCAGGGAACTTTGGAACCAGGGGTGCTCGTCGGAGGTGTGGTTCACCACAAGGTCCATGATAAGCTTCATGCCGTTCGCATGTGCCTCAGCCAGCAGGGCGTCGAAATCCTCCATGGTGCCGAACTCGGCCATGATTTTCCGGTAATCCCGGATGTCATAGCCGTTGTCGTCGTTGGGGGAATCGTATACGGGCGAGAGCCACAGCAGATTTACGCCCAGTTCCTTCAGATAGGGCAGCTTTTCGCGGATGCCCCGCAGATCGCCCACGCCGTCGCCGTTTGAGTCCGCAAAGCTGCGGGGATAGATCTGGTAGGCCACGGCCTCCTTCCACCATTTGCGGGTGATGCCGCCTGTGGGCGCGGGCGGCGTCTGCGTTTCATGGTTCAGCAGGCCCAGCAGGGAATCCACCAGGCTGTCGTCCAGCCTGCCCGGCGCCAGCTTCTGCAAAGCGCGCAGTGAAAGGCGGCGCACCACAGGGTTGGCGACGGCCTTTTCCGGAAGGCCCGTCTGCAAAAGCAGCGTATGGATGATGTCGTGCCCAATGGGCGTCGCATAGATCTCGCCGATGCGGCTGTCCCGTGTCAGCATAAACAAACCTCCTTCGGCGCGGCCGTGCCGCGTGCTTCCAATAAACGCGCGCCTCACCGTGCGAACGTCATCGCAAGGCCGGTGCTCCAGCTTTCGCCAGGCGCAAGGCGCACCGTGTCGGGCTTTTCCTCCCAGATGCCGCTGGCCGTGCGCGCGTCCGGCAAGCCGTGCCACGGCTCGATGCACACATAGCGGACAGGGCCTTTTGCGCTCCACATCAGCACATAGGGGTAGCCTTCGATCCCCACGCTCACGCGGCGGCCCGTCTCTTTTTCCACAATGGAAAGGCTCCCGGCCGTCAGCCGGGAAAAGCAGGTGCTGTCGTGGTCGAACATGCCGTCATGCAGCGGAATGTCTGTCTCACTTTCAAAATAAACACGGGTCGCGCCCGTCACAAGGCCGTCGTCCTCCCCGGTTTCGATGACGGTGGGCGTCTGCGGCGTATCGAACCGCAGCACGTAGTCCCCCGCCTTATGCGCCGCGTCGAACGGGCACAGAAACGCGGGATGGTACCCGAAGGCGAAGGGCATCACCTCGCCGCCGTCGTTCTCCACACGGATGTCGTGGTGCACCGTCACGCCCTCCAGCCGGAAAGTGGAAAACAGCTTGAATGCAAACGGGAATTTTTCCATCGTCAGCACATTTGCCTCCAGGCACAGCGTCACGCTGTCCCCGCTCTGTTCCACCAGCGCGTGCTCCATATCCCGGGCAAAGCCGTGCTGGCCGCCCTCATAGGACACGCCGTTGTGGGTGAACGCGCCGCCCTTCAGCCGCCCGCAGTAGGGGAACAGAATAGGCGCATGCCGGTTCCACACAGCTGGGTCCGCCTGCCAGAGCATCTCCTCGCCCGTTTCCTTTTTCACCACGCTGCACAGCTCAGCGCCCCTGCTCTGCACCCGCACGCACAAAAAATTATTTTCAATCGTAAATTCCATAAACGCCCTCCGTTCGCTCCAAGATTCGGGTCTAAAACCAGTATATCCCAAACAACGGCAAAAAGGAAGAGGGAGCCCGGGTGTCAGCACAGGTTTTCAAAGAATATCCTAAGACAAGAAAGGAGTGTTTGTATGAACTCTGACAAACAAGGCCGCGCCATGTGCGCATGCGGCGGCAGCAGCGGTGCCGCTCCGGGTGCGGAGCCCGCCGCCGCTGTGCCGCAGTGCAGGTGCCGCACCGCACCCCGCGCGCCTTCACCCGCTCAAAACATCACCGCCGCCATCGCCGCGGCGGACCTTACCGGCACAGGCTTTCTGCGCCTGCGCAGCTTCGCCGCCAGCAACGCGCAGCCCGTGCCTGACGTCATCGTCACCATATCCCAGCGTTCCGGCACCGGAATCCCGGACAAAACCGTCACCACCGGTCCCGAGGCATTGTCCGACGACGTTGCCATCGCCTGCCCGCCCCGCTCTTACTCCCTGGACGAAAACAACCGTACCGTCCTGCCCTATGCCGTGGTGGACGTGACCGCCGAGCATGAGGGCTATGACCCCGTGCATGTGGCGGGTGTGCAGGTATTCGACGGTGAGGTAAGCCTGCTGGAACTGCTCATGATTCCTGTGGAGGAGGACGAAACGGCCGCCTACACCGTGCGCAGTCTCCCTGAGGATTTCGATATCCCCACGCACAAGCTGTTCGAGGGCGGCGAATCCTCCGGCCCCACCCCGCTGTCTGCCTGCCGCCCGCGCATTCTGGACCAGCCCATCATCCCCGAAAAGATCATGGTACACCTGGGCCGCCCCTCGGCCAATGTGCAGAACGTGACGGTATCGTTCCGCGATTACATCAAAAACGTCGCCTCCAGCGAGGTATATCCCACCTGGGTAGGCTCAACCAACCCCACAATTCCGGGCCTTTAAAGCCCCTTTTGTTCAAAACTTCCAGTCAATTTCAATTTTCCGGGTGTTTTCCATGACATCGGGAGGGTACACTACTACTTTTCTAATCAGCAGGCAGGCCAGCTCACGGTCCAACGCTTTTATTTCCCCGGCTGCATTGAAGCAATGCTCCAGCGTTTTTTTCTGCCCTGGCGTGTTCGCTGCCCGCGCCAGGGCGTCTTCCAACAGCACGCACCTTTTTTCAAGGCGATCTGCTTCGTCCAAAAAAGCACGGTTCATCTGCGCAAACTGCGCGGAGCTGACGGTCCCGCTGCTTTTATCCAGATACAGTTCCTGCATTGCTTTCCGGCGGCGCTGTATTTCCGCCTTCAGACGTTCCAATTCCTCACGTTTCGCTTGGCGGCACTGCTCCGCTTCTGATTTTATCTGTTCCGCTTCAAACCATTCCGGCTTCAGATGCCCAGCGATATGGAAGCGCGTCCGCTCCAGTACCAGCTCCTGCAGCTGCTCCATCGGCATATAGTTCTGCCCCGGACAGCGTGTTTTGTCCCGCTGTGAAGTGCGGCAGCGAAAGTAGCGGTTCGCCTTTCCTGTTTTTTTGCCGGCGCAGCCCGAAGCGGTCTGCTCCATCGTGCAACCGCATATCCCGCAAACCACCTTCCCCGCCAGTGGATTTACTGTGCCCCGGCCTCCGCCCCGGGCATGCGCGCGCAACATCTGCTGCACACGCTCAAAACTATCCCGTTCGATGATCCCTTCGTGCGTGCCTGGCACAACGATCCAATCTTTTTTCGGGATCCACACGGTCTTTTTCGATTTATAGCTCACCTTTTTGTGTCTTCCCTGTTCCATATCTCCGGCATAGCTTCGGTTGGTCAGCATACGGTAAATCGTCGCCTTTCCCCACAGATCCTCATTTTTGTAGCGCGCGGGCCTTTTCCATACAACACCATGCTCCCGCTTATACTGTGTCGGCGAAGGTACGCATTCCTCGTTCAGTATTCTCGCAATGCGGGTCGTTCCGTTGCCCGCCAGATAAAGTGCGAAGATACGCTTTACCACCTCTGCTGCTTCCGGGTCGATCACCAGATGATTCTTGTCCGCCGGGTCTTTCTGATACCCATACAAAGCGGAAGAACCGATAAATTTTCCTTCCCTGCGTTTGTGGGACAATACGGAACGGACATTATTGGACAGATCCTCCAGATACCACTCATTGACAAGGCCATTGATCTGGCGGCTTTTTTTGTTTGCCTCGTCCGCAGTGTCCACATGGTCCACGATGGCAATGAAGCGAACGCCCCATTCAATAAATTTCCCATGCAGATATTTTTCCACCAATTCCATATCACGCGTAAAGCGCGACTGTGTTTTTGCCAGAATGACATCAAATTTGTGCTGGCCGGCCGCTTCAATCATCCGGTTGAAAGCCGGACGGGCGCGGTCAACGCCCGAATAATCCTCATCGCAGTAGATCTGATAAATATCGTATCCCTTTTCGACCGCATAATGGATCAGCATGGATTTCTGGTTTTGGATGCTCTCCGATTCTCTCCCACTTCCGTCTTTTTCTAATTCCTCATCCTCCTTGCTCAACCGGCAGTAAATTGCAGCTTTCATCGTTCACCCTGCCTTTCGTTGCAGCCGCTGTACTCAAGCGCCGGTATGTACCAGCCGCTTTTCAAGAATACGAAAGTATTCCGCCGCCAATTTTTCCAGGTTCCTTTCCCGTTCCTGCAAAGTGTCTGAGATAAAAGTCTCGGATATGGTATACGCTCTTTTTCCCATTTTGTTCTGCCCCCGCATATTTTGTCTGCTGCGCCATGTACGGGGCTGCAAGCCCCATGGTCCATGGTATGTTGCCTCAAACGGCAAAATACCGAAAATAATGTCTCTTCGCGCGCCTGAAAGCAGCGTTCAAAGCCTGCATCATATAAAAAAATAGCCGCAGACTATTTTTTTGCCATGCAGGCCGTCCCCGGCCTGCGGCCATTAAAATGCGCTTTTTTATGGCGCAGCAATAAAAAACAGGCCTCCAGAGTACATCTCTGAAAGCCTGCTGATACCTTTTGCATATAAAACCAGGAGCATGGCTGCCGCTCCGGCGCCTCAGCCCTCATTCGCCTTCCAAATCAGCTCCAAAGGCACCTTGGGCGTGCGGTCATAGGCGAGCAGCCCGTTCTGCCCCTCGCATGGCTGCGTGCAGCAATAGTCCTGCACCAATGGAGTGTGCAGCAGTTCGGCTGTAAGTTCCGCGATATGGCAAGTATACGCCCGGGGAGCGCAGTCACTGGAATATCCCGCAGCCGTCCGCGCCTTTTTCCGTGAAGCAGCTGCCGCCGTATTCGCTGACGAGCACTGGCTGTCCGGCGTATGCATGGCCGCAGGCATACAGGGCATTTCCGGCGGGCCTGCATTGCAGGATGCGCTCCATCTCCGGGTACCAGCCGTGCAGCACCTGCGCCGCGCTCTCATGGTCGTTGTAATATACCACTTCCGGGCCAAATGGGAGAAGCCGGAGGAACCGCCTGTTCCTTCGGCGGCCCATATCCTTCAATTCATCAGCGTCTCCGCCCGGAACTCCCGGTAATAGATCCTCTGCAGCCCTTCGTCCCAGGAGGCGGAGGGGGAGGATTCGTACAAAAGCGCCACACGCCCGTCATTCAGCTCGGACAGGCAGCTGTAGGCATACAGCGTTCCCGCCGGCGTTACGTCATACTGGTATTCCCAGTCGATCCGGTATTTGCGGGCGCCGCCGGGGTATGTGCCGTCCTCCTTGAGCAGCCCCATGAAAAGCCTGCCGTTCGTGCGGTCCTTCCGGTTGGCGCAGGACAACAGGAGCGCCGGATATTCCTTCCCGTCCGCACGGGAGCGCACCGGACTGCCGAGCCGGACGGCCGACATCTGGCAGTTGATGCCCGCGCTGTTGTTTCCAAATGTGGATTTGACGTCCCGCCAGGTCTGTCCGCCGTCCGTGCTGGTCGCCTCGACGACGGTTCCGCCCAAAACAGACGTGTTGCGCAAAAACAGCTTGAGGCTTCCATCCGGCATTTCCACCGGAGCCGCTTCGCTCAGCCCGTAGATGGAGGAAACGCTTTCGCCGTGCTTCCATGTCCGGCCTCCGTCGTCGCTGTAAATGACCTCTGCATCTGGCGCGCCCTGATAATAGACCGGCACGATCAGCCGCCCCGCATAAGCGCCGTTCTGTATTTGCAGCCCGCGCCCGGGACCGAGGATATAATACCGGGAGCTTTCCCGCTTTACCATGCCGGAAATGATTTTGTCCGTATGCCAGCTGGCGCCGCCGTCATCGCTGTAAAACTGCATGATATAGCTGGTGTTGTACATCTGCAGCTCCGAGTCCTCGTAGAATATCTTCATCGGTACTTCCACAGGCCCTGCGCTTTGGTTTTCGGCGTTCTGGGCCACGGTCAGCAGCGTTCCGTCCCTGCAAAGCTCATACTCTTTTGTAAGGCTGTACGCCGACAGCCCGCCCAGCGACAGGTTCGCATCGCTGACGGGCGTGCCCACCGCCTTGTACGCCCTGGGCGTCCCGTTCAGATGGTAGACCGGGTAACGGCCGTTTTCGTCCGGCGCGCCGTAGATATCCGCAGCGTAGTTAAAACGGCTCCGGTCTGTGTTTTCGTTGATATTCCCCGTCTGCCCGTTGGCGTTCCCCTTCCGGTTCTGGTCGGAAAGCAGAAGATATTTTTTGCCCCCGATCGTACAGAAGCCGTCCCCCCTGGCCACGCTGCGCATCTCGGTGCCGCCGGACGCATCGGCCAGGTGCTGGAACAGGCCTCCGTTCCAGGCCCAGGCGTCGGCAAGCAGCAGGATGCGCCCGCCGCCCAAAGTATCCTGAACGATCACCGCGTCGATGAAAGATGCGGATCTCTGGCGGTACCCGTTTTCATCCGCATAGTCCAGCATGTGCATCGCATCCGGTACGAACGCATCCTGCCAGCCCTCCATCGCCCCGTATCCGGCCGCGTTGGGCTTGCGCCGCAATGCGATATCGATGTTTTCTGCCGAATCCCCGCCGCTGCCGAAATTGGCGTCCGCCCCGGCGATCAGCGTCCCGTCAGGAGTGTTCCACAGAAACGGGATGCGGAAATGCGCCGAGCCCGTCGCGTCCCCCGCATAAAACACGAAAGCGTCCCCGCGCTGCGTCTGTGCGGTGCGGGCGGCCAGCTCCTCGTCCGGGAGCGCGCCGGCATAGATCTCCAAACGCTCGATCGTCCCGGTGAAGGGATATCCCTCCGGGTCGTTGCCGCGCACCGTCTTGCCGACGCTGCAGCTCGACCAGGAGGCCGCGTCGCTCAAAAAGCGGTAATCCGCCCCCGTTTTTTCCAGCGAGGCCCCAAGAGCGCCGTTGGCAAACAGGCGGTACCCTGTATCGCGCCCCGCTGAAAAGGCCACCGTGTTCCACTCTCTGGCATATATCGTGCAGGACGCCTCATAGAAGGGGTCGTCCCTATCCCGGTATTCAAAGCCCAGCCTGTCGTTGTTCTGGTAGATATGAAAATGCGCCGCGGCCTGTGCGGGGTCGCTTACGCTGAACAGCGAACCGACGCCCGTGTTCGTATTTTTGAATTTCACGATGACCGTCATCTCGTCCAAAGCGGCGATTCGGCCCGCGAGCGTCTGCTCCAGCTCCACCGCCTGGGACGGAGTTTCTATGACGATATTTTCTGCGGCGTAAAGCAGCTGCGGGGCCTGTCCCCAGCGTTCCCCGGTAAGCTGCGCCGCCTGCTGCTGGCTGAGCGCGCGGGGAATAAAGGCAACTGCCGCGATGCGCCCCACAAACCCGCCCGCGCCCGGCAGGCCGCCCTCCACATTTCCGATGCTGAGGAACTTCAGCCCGTTGACCGTTTCATTGGCGTTGAACCAGGAGGCATAGTCCGGATACTGCGTAACGGCGCTCCCGTCGAAGCTGGTGACCGTTTTGCCTTCCGTAACGCCCGGCTGCGATGCATCCACACTGTACACAAATGTGTGCCAGCTGCCCGACGCCCTGGTGTCTGCAAGATTTGCCTGCATCCCGCCCGGGAACTGGACGCGCTGCCGGTCCACCGACGGCGCCGCATTCGCCAGAAGCGCCCCGCACCCTTCCGTCTCTGCGGACCCTCCCGCGGCAAAAATGATCTGGTTCGTGTCCGCCGTCGTATTGTAGCGAACCAGCAGCGTACCCTGGCTGCTGGCCTGCAGGCGCGCCATATCCTCCGCGGAGCCTTGCAGGCATCTGGCGCCGTCGAACACCTGGTCCTGCCCTTCCAGCACATAGGCAAAGCCAGTGCTACGGGCCTCGTCCAAAAATTGAGCAAGCGCGGCAGGCCCGCCGTCCGGCGCGGCCTGCTCCGCTCGGGCCGGGACGAACGCCCCCGCCCACAGAATGGATGCGGCGCACAGAGCTGCCGCCAAACGCTTTTTCATGGACTGCGCCTCCTTTTCATCTTACGCGCGGGACGCGCGCGCCTGCGTCTCCCCCGCGCTTGTGCTTTCGTCCTTCTCCTGCGTCCGGAAGGCGTGGAATTCCCGCAGACAGCCACAGTCCGCGACGTCGTAACGCGTTCCCTTCCGGGGCGGGTAGGCGCGCGTGGCGCGATATCGGTTGTCCGTCATACAGATCTCCCCCGTCTGGCGAAGCTGCAAAATCCGTTCGTCGAAACAGAAAAAGGAATTTCCCTCCAGCGCGATGCGGCGGTGGAAGAACCAGCCGCCGGAATGCGCCGCCTTCGGGCAGGCGACGATGGGGGCCGCCCCCCACGCGGGGATGTAGGAGCAGTTCACAAAACGGTTGTTTTTGAAAACCAGCTCCCGCGTTGCGCCGGATTCATACCAGTATTCCGCCTCGCCCTCCAGATACACCGCCGCGCCGGGGACTTCAAACAGGCAGTCCTCCACAAGGGCGCTGCGGCAGGTGAGCAGCATGCCTCTGGCCCGGTTTCCGCGGAAAACGCACCGTTTCACCGTCACCTCCGGGGAAAGCGTAAGGTTTTCAGCCACCCAGTGGCCCTCCTCCGGCAGCGGCGGCGGCGTTTCCAGCTCCACCACCATTCTTCCCGCCTTGTCCTCCGCCACACTGCGCACCTTTCCCTGCCATGCCGGGCGCAGCACGTTTGCCTGCATCAGCGCCAGAACGTCTCCCTCCCGTGCCAGCTGCACGCCGCGCTGCATGGGGTGGCCCCAGTCCAGCAGCAGACGGCGCGCGCCCGGCCGGCCGCGCACCACGGCATAAAAGCCGTGCACGTTCAGCCCGTCGTCCATCTGGTTTTCAAACCGGCAGCGCTCCAGAGCGACCTTCCCTCCGCAGTTGACGAAATGCGCGGCGTCAGCCGCTGCCGAAAAGCACCGTCCCGTCCCGGGTGAGGGCGTCACGTCGAACCGCTTCAGTGTGACGTTTTCGCACCGCTCGGCCAAAAAGCCCATGCCTGCGGCATGATGGACGCGGATGTTCTCACAGCAGATATCCTTGGAATCCGCGGCATAAACGGCAGGGGCAGTGCGGGGATGGTGCCGGAATACCAGCCGGTTGCCGGCGCGGCTGCCCGCAAAAAAATGCTCCCCGCCCTTCAGCGTGATCTGCACCAGGTCTCCCGCCGCCGCCTTTATGGCCGGGTGCAGCCCCACCTTCTGGGTTTCGGTACAAAAATACAGGTCCTCCGTTCCCCAGGCCGGCGCGCGGGTCTTTGCATCCATCTCCAGCCACAGGTGCATGGCGCGGCGGAAATTTTCTCCCGTAAAAACAAGGCGGCCGTTTTCCACATGCCAGGGATATTTTTCCGGGTCGATCCACACCGTCATCTGCTGCGGGCGGACCTCCCGTATCACGCCCTCCGAATAAACGGGACGCGCAAGGTCCAGGGAAAAATTCTCAAGCCGCACGCCGCTGCTGTGCGCGACGCGGCACGGGAGCATCTGTGCGTGAAAGACCCACCTGCTGCCTCCGCCGTCCAGTGTAAAATCGCGAAAGCCCTCCAGCAGCAGCCCCGCCGCCTGCCCGCCGCACGCATCGTGGTTCGAGATGTTCCATCGGTGCAGCGGCAGGCCCTGCGGGTAAAAGTGATATATCCCCGGCTCCATGCAAAGGCGGACGCCGGGCCTTTCTCGGAGCGTGGACAGCAGCGCCCCGAGGCGCGCCGCCAGGGAAACGTCGTCCCCTGGCAGGACGCCCCAATCTGCGGCGTTGATCGTTTCCATTCCCATCAGCCTTTCCTTTCTCTGCGCGCCGCTTACTGCCAGACCACCCGGTCGATCTCGACCCAGCGCCCGCTGGACTCCGGCGACTTTTCCGCCTTTACCGTAATGCGCACCGTATGTGTACCGGGCTCCAGCGTGCCTGTATCGTACAGAACCTGCTGCAGCATCATTTCCGGAGCATAGGCGTCGATATCCGCAGCCGCCGCGCCGTCCACCGTTATCTGCGCCCGGCCGCACCACGGCCCCTTGAGGCCGTAGATCACCGCATTGCTTCCCTCGAAGCTGAATTCGATGTGCGCTTTCCAGGTATTGCTGGAGCTGTCGTCGTCGTGATAACTGCCCGGGACCGACTGGTGCTTCCAGACGGAAAACTTTTTCAGATTCGGGTTTTCGTCGTTCCAGACGACCTTATTTATAACGGGCGCGCCGTTTTGGCTGTCCGACAATTCAACCTTGTCGAATTCGATCCACGTATCGGAGGACGCTTCGTTTTTTTCTCCCGCGACTGTGAGCGTCACCGTGTGTTCCCCATAAGGCAGCTCACCGGTGTCAAACAAAAGCGCCTGCTCCTGCGTTGTACCGGCATAGGCGTCGATGCGCACGGGCGCCCCAAAGTCCACCTGTGCGTCCGCCATGCCGCACCAGTTTCCCCGAAGCCCGTAAAGCTTCGCCCCGGTGCCTGTAAAGGTGAATTCCACAAAGCCGTCTTTTTCTTTACAGGACGCATCGTCGTTCCGGTAGCTGCCCGCCGACGCCTGCTGGTTCCAGTTGGCGCTGTAAGACAAATAGGGCGAGTCGTTGTTCAGTGTTACCGTCCCGCCCCCCGGCGCTTCCTGCGTTGTGAAGCAGGCCGTCCCGCTCGCCGCGGAACCGGCCTGGTTTTCCGCCGTTACCCGCCAGTAATACGTCGTTCCCGCTTCAAGCTCCCGCGCGGCCTGGTAGCGGCACGCCATGCCTGTGTATGTATCGATCACGGGTGCAGAAAGGTCTGCGTTGGGCGATACGGTAAGGCGGTAGTTCCGCCCGCCGTCCACGGGCGTCCACGCAAATGCCTGTGCCGTCCCCGCGCCGCCGGCGCCGTTCCCGGGGCTCAGCAATTCCGGCTGTCCGGGCGCTTTTCCCGGCGCGACGGAGCTGAACGTGTACACCACAACACTCTCTCCCGGTATGCCGCCCGTATAGCTTCCGCCCGTCACGGCTTCGCAGCCGGCGAAGAGGCTGCGGTACTCCGGCGCCGTGTCCCATACGCTTTCTCCGCTCAGCACCATCGCGCTTACGCAGTCCATCTGCTCCGGTACGTTCAGCGTAAGCTGTGTGGCGTCCCATTTGTTCAGCACGATCACGCGCAGGTCTGTCTGCGCCGCATTGCAATATGCGTAGACCCGCACCTTCTCCGCGCTGCTGGACGCGCCCAGCCGGTTTTCCAGAACATTCTGGTTGACGATCCTGTGCGCGGCCGCCGGGCCCGTCAGGCGCACAGTCTTTCCCTCCAGATACCACTGGTCCAGGTCGAACCAGCCGAACGCGTTTTCCGGACAGCCCGAAATAGACGCTTTGCTGGGATAATGCGAAGGCCAGGTGACGATGCGGGAGTACCTGCCGTCCCCGATCATCTCCAGCATCGCGTTCAGCAGCGCCATGCTGCCGCCCATGTCCCGCACATGTCCCGCGTTCCAATCGTCCTGAACCGGCGTCCAGCCGATGTTGCATTCGCCCAGAATGCCCTCTTTCCCCTCGATGGGCGTCCCCGGCTCCAGCAGCGCGTCGCTGTTCTTGTCAAAATACTTGTTCCAGCCGTAGAACGCATAGCGGTGGTCGTCATATGCGTCGAACGCCCCCTGCGCCGCCGAGACGAGCGCGCTGTTCCAGCTGTTCCACAAAATATTTTCCGGCGCCCGCTGCAGCACCAGGCGGTAATTGGGGTTTGCCGCCTTGACGATCTGCTGGAACTCCGGGAAAAGGCTGCCCAGATACCTGGCGTTGGCAACACCGCCCGCGCCGTTGTTCCAGGGCTCGTTCCCCATGTCGAAGTAGCACAGCTCTATCCCTTCCTGCGCAATGTACTGCGCCATCGACGCCGTCAGCGCCTTTACCTTTTCCAGGCCGGCCTGTCCGCCGAAGGCGTCCAGCGATTCAATGGGTATCATGACGAAGGGCACGATGTCCTGCTGCTTGCAAAAGCGGATGAACTCCCGCAGGCCGAAGCTCCCGGCCGCGTCGCGGCTGTTCAGCCCGCCCCAGTACCGGTTCTCCGAAAGGGGTGTTTCCTGTTCCCAGTCAAAGGCCCAGGCGTCATACCCCCAGCGCATCATATCCAGCTCGCCTGCAAAAAAGCTCTGTTCCATCCAGTTTCCGTTCGCCTGCCACATGGCGTCGCTGATCATGGACATTTCGATATTGGTGCCCACCCTGCGCGCGCCGGCCAGGGGCGTCACGTCCGCTCCGTCCACGGTAACGATGACCTGCGCCGGCCCCGCCGCCCGGGCGGGAACGCCCCAGCTGCCCAGGACCGACGCCGCCAGAACAGCGGCAAGCATGCGGATAATTCGTTTTTTCTGTTTCATAGCGGCCTCCTTGATTTCTGTTTTATCATCTTTTCGGCCCGGCGCAGCGCCGGGCCGCCTACCAAACAAACGGCAGCGGGGGCGGAGCCTTTGCCCCGCCCCCGCTGCCCGGCAGTATTTTTTCGTCAGCCGCCGTTGGCCTTATTAAAAGCCTGCGCCTGTTTTTGCATCTCCGCATACACCTTTTCCGCGCCTGCCGCCGCCATCTTTTCCTTGAGCTTTGCAATGTCGCCGGCCGGGTCGTCGGTAAAGCCCAGGCCCAGCAGCTTGTAATCGGTGTTGAATATTTCAGTGATGGCCGCGATCTCGTTTTTCACGTTGCTGTCGTCAAACACAAACGTCTGGTAGCGCCCGCTGCGAGCGTTTTCCTTCCAAACCTCATTCATCTCTTCAAAGTTGGGAATGCCTCCCTCCACAACGCGCCAGTACGCATCGTTCCGCACGCCCCAGTTGCAGTTGCTGTCATAGGCGTAATTCGTGCTGTCCGGAAGAGACACCAGGCCGTGCTCGCCCGAGGCCTCCCAGTGCTTTCCCTCGATGCCGTAGCAGAACAGGTTGTTGATCTCCGCGTCGTTGCGCAGGTAATCCAGCGCCATCAGCGCACGCTCGGGGTTGCGGGATTTGGAGAAGATGCTCATGCCGTTGGCCAGATAAGAGTTCAGGACCGGGGGAACATCCTCCTGCGCGTCGAACACACGCACGTCCCATTCCGGGTGCTCGGCCGTCATCTGCGCATAGATACTTTTGGCCGTATTTACGTTGCACAGCGCCAGCGCCGATTTTCCCGCCTGGAAGCTCTCGGTGTTGTTCTGCGTGTTCACCACCGCGTTTTTGCTCCAGAAGCCGCGGTCCTTCCAATCCTTAAGGCGCTCGACGACGCCCTGGAATTCCGGCTGTTCAAAGTTGCCCTTTACCGCCGCGCCGTCGTCCAGCTCGCCGACGCTGGCCATCGCCTGCCACGACCCGACGCCTGTTACCTTTTCCTCGGATTCCCAGTTCGCTTTCTGCCACATACGGTCGAACACGAACAGCTTGTCGTAGTCCGAACCGACGTCCAACGGGATGAGCGTGGGCTCATTGGCCACGATGGCGTCCATGTAAGCCTCCGCCTCGTCCAGGGACGCAACGGATTTGATATCGTATTTGTCCATCAGGTCGCCGCGCACCAGATATACATAGGAGGTAATCTCCTTGTAATTCATAGGCAGCATGTACACCCTGCCGTCCACCTTCGCCTGTTCCCACGCTTCGGGATACATGCTGCCGGCCGTCATGGGCGCATAGGTCTCCAGCGCTTCTTGCGTGATCTCCCAGAAGCCCTGCTTTGTAGCCTGCGCGTTGTAGAAGCACCAGTCCGCCGTATAAATGATGTCCCAATCCTCGCCGGACGCAAAGATCAGCGGGTATTTCTGCTCATATTCGCCCCAGCTCATGAACTTGACGTCGATTGTGGCGTTGATCTCCTCTTTCAGCTTTTCATTGATTTTTGCGAACACCTCGTCGTTGTCCACCGGACGGTCCCCGATCAGGTACATCGTCAGGGTGACGGCCTCGGACGTGTCCGGCTTTCCCGCCTGCGCGCCGGACGCCGGCGCGGAGACGGAAGCCGCCTGTGCCGGTGCGCTGGACGCGGGCGCGCCCGTGCAGCCGCTCAGGATGCCGAGCCCCATCGTCAGCGCCGCCAGAAATGCGCAAAACCGTGTTTTCTTTCTCATAGATCGTTCCTCCCTTTTTTATTCAAAATTCTTGCGAATTTTTTTGGTTCCACCCGTTATCCCTTTACCGCTCCGATGGTAACGCCCTTGACGAAATATTTTTGCAGGAACGGATACAAAAGGATGATCGGGCCTGTGGCGACCACCGTCATTGCCAGCTTCATCGGTTCGCTGGGCACGTCGCTGGCGGGGATGCCGCTGCGCGCGGCGGCGGCGTTCATCGCCTGCGCCTTGGTCAGGATATTGTTCAGGAAGTATTGCAGCGGGTACAGGTTCCGGCTGCCCTCGTCTAGAAACAGCATCGCGTTGTACCAGTCGTTCCAGTAATTCAGCGCGATGAAAAGCCCCACGGTGGCCAGCCCCGCCTTGCACAGGGGCAGCGCAATGCGGAAGTAGATGGTAAAATCCCCCGCGCCATCCAGCTTTGCCGATTCATACAGCGCCTCCGGGATGCTCGTCATGTAGCTTTTCAAAATCAACAGATATGTCACATTGATAAGAATGGGCAGGATCAGCGCGATGACGCTGTTGTGAAAATGCAGGTATTTCGTATTAAAAATGTACCACGGCACCAATCCTCCGCCGAAAATAGAGGTGAAGTAAAAGAAAAACGACACCTGGTAGCGGTACCTGAAATCGCGGCTGGACAGCACGTACGCCGCCATGCTGGTGAGCCAGAGCCCCAGGACGGTTCCCACGGCCGTCACAAAAATCGTAACGCCATAGGCCCGCAGCAGCTCTTGCGGAATGCGGAACAGCATTTTGTATGCGTCCAGCGAGATGGTTTCCGGGAAGAGCCGGTAGCCTTGCAGCTGGATGGAATACTGCTCGGACACGGAGCCGCTGAGCACCAGCAGGAACGGCAGCAGGCACGCCGCCGAAAGCGCCGTGAGCACCGCATAGGAAAGTATGTTGAACAAAACACGGTCCCGGCCGACCGGTTTTTTTGCGCGTCGTTTTGCGCCCGCCATGGGCAAGGCCTCCTTTTTTCCGGCAGGCGCCGCCTCAGAACAGCGCATAATCCGGCTCCACTTTCTTTACCGTGTAGTTTGCAAGCAGCACCAGCACGAACGACAGGCCGGACTGGTAAAGCCCCGCGGCGCTTGTCATGCCGAATTCCTGCAGGTCCAGCAGCGAGCGCGTTACATAAGTATCGATCACGTCCGTGACCTCCAGCACCATTGGGTTGTTTCCGGTCACCTGCCAGAACATCTGGAAGTCGCCCTTCATGATCGTGCCGATCGCCATCAGGAACAGGATCGCAATGGTGGGGCGGATGCACGGCAGCGTGATATGCCATATCTTCTGCCACATGGTGGCGCCGTCAAGGTCTGCCGCCTCGAACAGCTGGCCGTCAATGTTGACGATGCTCGCCAGATACATCACTGTGCCGTAGCCCACATTTTTGAAAGCGCTCACCACGATGAGTATAACCGGCCATGCGTTTTTATTGGAGTATACGTCCACGGGCGCCAGCCCCACCGAGCGCAGAAAGCTGTTCACCGCGCCGAACTCAAAATTGAACATATTGTAGATGAATGCGCCCACGACCACCCAGGAGATGAAGTACGGCAGAAACATCACCGACTGCGTGATGCGTTTGAAATATTTCCCCGCCAGCTCGCTGAGCAGCACGGCGCACACGATCTGCAAAAATGTATTGACGCACAAAAACGCGATATTGTAAAGCACCGTATTCCGCGTCGTCGTCCACGCCTTTCCCGACTGAAAAAAATACCGGAAGTTTTCAAGCCCGACCCACGGGCTGCCGAAAATGCCATCGTGATAATTGTACGCCTTGAAGGCGAGTACGATCCCGCTCATGGGAATGTAGCACATCAGGATCACCACCACCGCAGCCGGCACAAGCATGAGCCACTTTGTGCGGTTCTCCCGCAGGTCACGCAGCAGCGGGCTTCCTTTTTTCTTCATCGCGTCTCCTCCTTCGTGCGTCCTGCGGCGCCCGGTTTCGCTGTTCTTATCCTAACAAAGCCGCCATCCAAAAACAACGGGACAAAATTTTGAAAGGAGGGCAAAATTATGTTGTTTGGCCTGTTTTTTATTTTTTGAACTAAATTCACTTGAATAGTTGTCGCATTTTATATATTATTGAGACAACAAATCCGGGCAGGAGATGAATGCCATGAGCTTTACCGTTCTGATTGCCGACGACGAGGCGATGCCGCGCACCGTTTTGAAAGAGCATATCCCGTGGGAGGAACTTTCCGTAACGCAGGTACATCTGGCCACCGACGGCGAGGAAGCCGTGGAGCAGGCGCGCAGGTTCCGCCCCGAGATCATCATCAGCGACATCAAAATGCCGCGGCGCAACGGGCTGGAAATGGCGGCCGCCGTGCGGGAATTTTTGCCCGCGTGCCAGTTCATTTTTCTGAGCGGCTATTCCGACAAGGAATACCTGAAGGGCGCCATCCGGCTGAGGGCCGCCTGCTATGTAGAAAAGCCGCTGGATCTGAGCGAGATCACTGCCGCGCTGCGGGAGGTAACGGCGGAGCTGCTGCGCCATGCGCAGCCCACGGAGGAGGAGCTGTTTTTCCACGGCGGGCATTCCCCGGAAAGGCCTATGAACCAGACGGTGTTTTCCTGCGGGAAAAGCGCGCTCAGCCAGCTGGAAAAGCTGATTCGGAGCAACCGCGGAGAGGAAACGCTCGCCGCGCTGGGCAGGATGTACGCAGAGATCAGCCGGTGCGAGGGCACGTCCCCCGAATATCTGCGCCACCTGTACTGCCAGATCATCTTTCTGTTTCTGCATGCGGCCGAGAGCCACAATGTCCGGGCCGTCACCGAGCGGACGGATTTTTTGCTGTACACCGCGGTACGGCAGGAAACGCTTGCCGGCCTGTGGGACATTCTGCGCCGGACCGCGCAGGACTATTTTTCCGCTTTGAATCCCTCCTGTCCCGATATCGCTGTTCGGGTGGAAAATTACATCGAGGCCCATTACCGCAACTGCGGTCTCACCGTCCAGAGCATCGCCGGGGAGCTTGGGTTCACCAACTCATATCTGTGCGCCGCATACAAAAAAAGCTGCGGCAAAACGGTCAACCAGCGTTTAACGGAAATACGCCTGCACCATGCGAAGGAGCTTCTTGCGGGAACCAGCCGCAGGCTTTACGAGATAGCCAACGCCGTGGGCTACGGGGACGGAAAATATTTTGTCAAGCTGTTCACCCGGGAGGTGGGGCTTTCGCCCAGGGAGTACAGGGGGAGGCATTCATATGAAGAATAGTCTCCTGCGGTGGCTGCAGTGGTCCACCTCCTGCGGAAAGCTGCGCAGCAAGCTGCTCTGTATTTATTTCCTGCTTATCGTCATCCCGCTGGGGATGTTTTCCCTCTATGCCTATCTTCGCGTGAAAAGCGTTATCCAGGAGCAGACCTTCTCGGCCGCGCAGAATGCCTTTGACGATACCTGCCTGTCTCTGGAGCATCTTCTGGGCCGGCTGGACGGTGTCATCGACATCCTGTCCACAGATTCCCTGATCTATACGATGGCCTCCAACGATCCGCGCGACTTTACATATATCCGCCGTCTGGAGGATTCCGACCAGCTTGCCACCACCTTCGAGCACCTGCGTGTGCTGTCCGGTGTGGACCGCATCCGGCTTTATGTCGGAAACGATTACCCCTACTCCAACACCAGGACAAATATCGTCCAGATCAGCCGGATAGAGCAGAGCGGCTGGTATCAGGCCGCCGCGAAGGGCCGCCGGCGGCTGTGGTGTGCCCCGGCCGACCTTGGGGAATCTTCCGAAACCGGGCAGCCGTGCTTTTCCTCCATACAGATGGTATACAATCCGCGCAGCGTAAAGGAGCCGCTGGCAATCCTCCGCGCGGATATCGACGCCCGCCGGGTACAGGAGCTGGTGAGCGGCACCTCCATCACCGAAAACGGTCTTTTGCTGCTTTTGCGCGGGGACGAGGTCCTGCTCGCGTCCGATCCGGACATTCCTCTCTCCCGTCTGGACACGCTGGTGGAGCAGCTGCACGGTTCCTGCGCGGGCGCATGGGCGACCATACAGGCCAACGGCACAGATTACTATGTGCAGTCCAAGGGTATCGGCCCGTCGGGCTGGCGCATCGCCAGCATCCTGCCCTACCGTGACGTTTTCCGCCTGAGCCATGAGCTGAGCATTGAAATGCTTGTTATTGTCATAGCCGTCGCCCTGGCGGCCTATCTGCTGGCATATCTCATCAGCCAGTCCACATTAAAGCGGATATCTCAGCTTACCGGCACGATGCAGGCTGTGGAAAAAGGCAACGTCACCGTGCGGCTGGAGCCGTCGGGCAACGATGAGATTGCTCAGATGATGGACGGCTTCAATCAGATGATGGACCGCGTGGACACGCTGATGGAAGAGCGGGTGGAATATGGACGCCAAATCAAAAACCTTGAGCTGAAAGCACTTCAGGCCCAGATCAACCCACATTTCCTGTACAATTCTCTGGATTTGATCAACTGCACCGCCATCAGCCGCAACGTGCCCGAAATCAGCCGTATGGTGAACGCGCTGGGCCGTTTTTACCGGCTCTCTCTCAGCAAGGGGCGCGAAGTGATCCCCCTGTCCGATGAGCTCAAGCACGCGCAGCTTTATGTGGAAATCCAGAATCTGCGGTTCGAAAACCGCGTCTCTGTCCGGTGGGCGCTTGACCCTGCCGCCGCCCAATGCCGGATCATCAAAATCGTGCTGCAGCCGCTGATTGAAAACGCGATCATCCACGGTATCTTTGAAAAGCCGTCAAAATGCGGGCGCCTCGCCGTGGCAGTGCGCCGTGAACCGGACGGCATCCGCATCACCATCGAGGACGACGGCGTGGGGATGGATGAAGCCACCCTGCTCTCCAACTTTTCCCCTGCCGCGCCGGGCCAGATCACAGCCACTCCCGGCGGATACGGCGTGCGCAACATTCAGGACAGGCTGCGCCTGGCCTACGGCGAACCGTTCGGGTTGTCCTGCGTCAGCCGGCCGGGCAAGGGCACCACAGTCACAGTTTATATCCCGGCCATTGAGCCGGAAGAACAACCGCAGGAGGGGTAGGCACATGCATTTTTCCGTTTTCAGCGATGCCGAATGGCTGTATCCCGATTCCGCGCACAGCGCGCTGTCCGGCATCAGCCTGCATCTGCCGCGCGGCGGCCACGACGGCGCCCAGCTTCTGGGCGGCATACTCTCCGGAACGCTTTCCGCCGTGCTCCGCTGGGACGGCGGCCGCGGGCCTGCGGTGCGGCTGTACCGTCTGCTCCCGGTGGGCGTAAACGAAAACACCTCGCCCACGCTGATGACGACGACCGACTACGAAAGCTGCCGGGAATTCGTCACGCGCAAAGCCCCCTTCGAGGTCTTTGACGCGCTGAAGCCTTTGACGGAACCGGAAATGCCGGACGGAACACGGCTTGCGCTTTATCTCTGTGCAGAGGCTGCCGCGGATGAAACGCCCGGGGAATATTCCGGCACGCTCACCGTTACAGTGGGTGCGGACAAGGCGGAGCTTTCCGTCCGCTGCACCGTGCATGCGCCAGTGGTCCCGCCGCCTGCACAGGCGCGCCTGAGCATGCTCAATTTTTTTGATTACGACGGCCCCGTCCGGCAGCACGGGCTTGTCCGAGGCGGGGCGGACTACTGGCAGGCGTTCCGAAGCTATGTCCGGGCACAGCTCGACATGCGCTGCACGCATATCCTGCTGCCGCCGGGCGAAGCGGTGTATCGGGACGGCGCGCCGGCCGGGTTCGATTTTTCTTTTGCGCAGCAGGCCGGCCGCATCGCCCTGGAAGAGGGCGCCGCCTTTCTGTGCGGCGGGCATGTGGCCCACTGGCACGAATGGGACGACAGCGAGTATTACCCCAACTGGGACAGCACCACCGGCGTGAGCACTCCGCAGGGATATCTGCAGCTGCGCCTGTATTTTTCCCAGTGGGCCCAGGTCATCCGTGCCAACGGCTGGCAGGGCCGCATAACGCAGGCGCTGGCCGACGAGCCGCAGACGCACAACGACAAAACTTACCGTGTACTCGCCGCCATATGCCGCAAATTCCTGCCCGGCGTGCCCATTCTCGACGCGGTGGAAACAACGGACCTGGGCGGCGGCGTCGACATCTGGGTACCCAAGCAGGACACCTATGAAAAATGGCGGGAGGAATATACGGCCCTGCAGGCCGCAGGCGAAGAAATGTGGTTCTACACCTGCGCCTTCCCGGCGGGGCCGGCCATGAACCGCAGCATGGATCTGCCGCTTGCCGTGAGCCGTACCGTGCTGTGGATGGGCGCTCTTTACCGGCTGTCCGGGTTCCTGCACTGGGGGTTCAATTACTACATCGGGGAGGATATCTGGCACGGCGCCTGCTGCCCCCATAAGGGCGCGCTGCTGCCCGCCGGGGACGCGCATATCGTCTATCCCGGCAAGGACGGCAGGCCGTGGCGCAGCATGCGCTTCGAGGCCCAGCGCGCCGGCGCCGAGGACTACGAGCTGCTCATGCAGGCTGTGGACGCCGCCCCCGGCGAGGCCGACGCGCTGGTCCGCACCGTATGCACAACGTTCCGCAGCTATGCCCGCAGCGGAACGGCGGTGGCGGCCGCGCGCCTGCGGCTGTTTCATCTGCTGGAGGAGGTCGCTCGGAATGGCTGACATACAATGGTTCTGCGACGCGCGTTTCGGCATGTTCATCCACTGGGGGCTTTACGCCGTTCCCGCCAAGGGGGAATGGTACGCCAGCATCGGCCGCGTCCCGCCCGAGCGCTACGAAGAATATCTCCGCACGTTCGACCCCGTTGATTACGACCCGCGCGCATGGGCGCGCCTGGCCAGACAGGCCGGCATGAAATACGCCGTGCTCACAGCAAAGCATCACGAAGGATTTTGCCTGTTTGATTCCGCCTAT
Organism: Ruthenibacterium lactatiformans; assembly: GCF_000949455.1. Lineage (GTDB taxonomy): Bacteria > Bacillota > Clostridia > Oscillospirales > Ruminococcaceae > Ruthenibacterium > Ruthenibacterium lactatiformans. The sequence continues at coordinate 114,886 of NZ_JXXK01000006.1, forward strand.
ACCGATTACAAAGCCACAAACACCCCCGCCGGGCGCGACCTGGTGCGGGAATACGTCGACGCCTTCCGCGCCGAGGGGCTTCGTGTGGGGCTGTATTATTCCCTGGTCGACTGGCACCATCCCGACTATCCCGCTTACAACGACCCCTTCCACCCCATGCGCGGGACGCCCGCCCGCCGGGAGGAGCGCTGTGATTTCAGCCGCTATCTCGACTATATGCACGCACAGGTCCGGGAGCTTTGCACCAACTACGGAAAGCTGGACCTGCTCTGGTTCGATTTTTCCTACGACGGACACTGTGGCCAGGACTGGCGTGCCGGAGAACTTGTGGAGATGGTGCGCACGCTACAGCCCGGCATCCTGCTCAACAGCCGGCTGGAGGCGAGCGGCGGCTCGCTGGGCAGCCTGCTCTCCGGCGCGCCCACGCCCTGGGCGGGAGACTTCGCCACCCCCGAGCAGATCCTGCCGCCCGCGCCCCTGTGCCGCCCGGATGGCACGCCGGTCTGCTGGGAGGCGTGTCAGACCATGAACAACAGCTTCGGGTACACAGCCGCGGACCGGTGCTTCAAAACGGCGCGCACCTGCATCCGCCAGCTGGTGGAATGCGTCTCAAAGGGGGGCAATTATTTGCTGAACGTCGGGCCGGACGCCCGCGGCAATATCCCGCCGCAGTCCCGCCGCATTCTGTGCGAGATCGGCGAATGGATGCGCCTGAACGCCGACAGCATTTACGGCTGCGGCGCCAGCGCCATTCCCGCCGCCGCGTTCGGCTGCCGCGCCACCGCCCGCGGCCAAAACCTGTATCTCCACGTCATGGAGCAGCCCGTGGGGCCGCTGGCGCTCACAGGGCTTTCGCCCGCCGCCATCCGCTCCGCACGCGTGCTCGCAACCGGCGCAGAGGCGGACGTCCTGACAAGCGGCTGGGCCGTGCAGAATTATCCTCAAACCGCGTTTCTCAGCCTGGCAGCGCAGGCCAACGAAACGCTCCCACTGCCGGATGAAACGGATACCGTCCTCCATCTGACGGTCTCGGAGACATAAAACGACGGCGGCAGCCGCATCCATCTGCCCCATGGATGCGGCTGCCGCCGTTTTTGCCTTTGTCTATGAAAATATATTTTCCAATATTATCCGTGCGTCTTCCTTTTTCATCCTGCGGGGGTTAAACGCCTGGAACAATTCCATTTCAATTTCCGCCGCCATCCGATCCAGCATGCCGTCGTCCGGCCGTTCGGCAAAGCCCGAAACCGGGCGCAGACGCAGCGTTTCATCTCTGAAGGCTATGACAGCCCGGCGGACGGCCATGCCGGCCTGCCGCGGTGTTTCGGCGCCTGTGAATGAACATCCGAACATCCGCCCCACCGCGGCCGTTTTTTCCGGGAGCGCCGGGGCGTTGAATTCCAGCACCCATGGAAGCGCATAAGCACATGCATATCCGTGCGGAATGCCGCACCGCGCGCCCAGTATATGCGCTACGGAGTGTCCTGCGTGCGTATGCCCGTACCGGAGCATCCAGCCTCCCAGCATACTGGCCACGGCCATATGCTCCCGCGGTTTTACCGCGTCCGGGTATGACACCGCCAGAGGTAGCCATTGTATGACCGAACGGATATTCCCCTCGCTGATCTGGTCTGTCGGGACGGACGCCGCCGTGGATGTGTAGGATTCCACGGCGTGCGCCAAAACGTCCATTCCCGTGGACGCCGTAAGCCCTGCCGGCAGCCCCACCGTAAGCAAAGGATCCAAAACAATATACTCCGCCATCGCGTTCGTTGCCAGGATCGGGCATTTGACGTGTTCGGGGCTGGTGATGACCAGGCCGTCCGACAATTCGCTCCCGGTACCCGCCGTCGTGGGAATCGCCACAAGGCCGCCCGCTTTTTTCATTTCGTTTTTCGGCCCGGCGTAATCCATGATCTTCCCCGGATTGCAGCGCAGCAAATTGATCCCCTTTGCCGTATCGATGCTGCTTCCTCCGCCCACCGCTATTACAGCGCCGCACCGTTCCGCCCTGCAGAAGGCCGCACCCTCGTCCACGACTTCGCTGGGCGGGTCCGCCTGTACTTTGTCAAAAAGCGCGAATTCCACCCGTGCCTGTGTCAGGCTGTTTGTTACGCGCTCCACAATACCCGCCTTTTTCACGCCCTCGTCGCAGACTACCAGCGCCTTGTCCACGCCGAGCCGGCGCAGCAGCGCCCCTGTTTCCTGTACCTTCCCTGCGCCATACAGTATCCGGGCTTCCTGCAGCAATGTAAATTCCATTTTACATCCGCCTTTCCTCACAAATGAAGCAGCTTCGCTGCATTTCCGTAAAACACCTTGTCCGCAAGAACAGGATCGTCCGCAAAAGCCTCTTCACAGGCTGCAACAGACTGTGTGATCCCGTCGAAGGGATAATCGGTTGCAAACAACAGCTTATCTTCGCCAAACAATCCGGCCAGTTCCCGCATGACCTTTGCGTTTTTAAACGATGTGTCTGTATACACATTTTTCCAGCCGTGCTTGTGAACAGCCTGCGCCAGCTCCTCGTACTCCCAGCCGCAATCTCCTCCGGCATGCGCGGGAATAAGGATGTAATCCGGATACCGCTCGATCAACGCGAGCATATAATGCAGCTCTCCATATTCCTTTGGCGCCAGAGGCTGATATTTACTTCCCGGCTTATAATAATCATTGATCCCGCAATGTGAAGTGATCGGCAGGCCCATTTCTCCAAACACCTCTACGGCTGCGTAAGTGCGTTCGTCCGTGAGAGGCACATTTTGCAGAATGGGATGCAGCTTTAACCCTTTTGCGCCCCTTATGATATCCCTTTTCAGCTTGGCCTTCATTTCCGGGATGGGAAGGCGGAAGTCCGCACTTGTAAACGGGAGCAGCCTCGGCTCCAGCTTTGAGGCGGCTAGCGCTTCTTCGAAGCTGGAATTCGGCATAACGGGCAGCGACACCGCATAATCGATATGGTTTTCATCCAGCGCCTTTTGTGTCGCCTCCAGGCTTCCGTATTCCCATGTCCTCAGTTGACCGGCATCGATCAGGATATTCTGTTCCTCCTGGTTTTCCGTAACCAGCGCGCGGCTGTAATGATCCCGCGCCAAATCCTCAAACGGGTCCGGATAGGGGGGGAAATGAAGCTGCGGATGGAATACGATGTTTCTGCTGTCGTGAAAAATATCCCCCAGATGCGTGTGGAAATCAATGATCCTTCTTTTCATGTCCAAAATGCCCCTCTCTTCCATTGTTTCATACACAGGGCAGCCTGTAAAAAGGCCCCGGCCGCGCTGGACGCGCTGCACCGGGGCCTCGGCTGATCATTCTGCGTCCTTCAATCGCGCCTGGGCGATCCTGCACGCTCCCATCGCGGCATCTTCCCGGGCAATGAGCACCTCAACATTGTCATATTTCTCCGTAAACAGCTCTTGAAAAAACTGAAAATGAAGCTTGCTTTTCACGATCGCACTGCCCCAGGCTCCCACTCGGAATACCGGCCGCTCTGCAAAATGCAATTGCTGTACAACCGCATCTCCCAGCGAAAAAGTGTGACGCGCCGCCTCTTTGAGTATTTCAACCGCATAGGGATCGCCCTGCTCGGCCGCCTGGTCCACGACCCTTGCGAGGCCCGGATTTTTCCAGCACATATGTTCAATATCGATGCACACGCCAATCAGATCTTCCTTGCGCTCCAAATGCAGCACCTCGTTGAGCATCCTGCTGAGGATGGACGGCCGGGCCCTGCCGTCCATCAAAAGGCTCAGATGATTCAGTGCGCGCATGCTGATCCAGCTTCCCGATCCTTCGTCGCCGAAGATGCAGGGAGGCCAGCCGCCGCACCGTGCCGTCTGCCCTTTTTCATTGCAGCCGAACGCAATGGAACCGGTGCCGGCAATAACGACTGCGCCCACTCCCCCGGTGACGGCAAATTGCGCCACCTGCGCGTCATTTACACACAATACCGGACACACAAAGCCGGAAAGGCCTTTGTAAATGTCATCCACCGCCTGCTGGTCCCGGTCCGTATCCAAGCCTGTCGTCCCGCACACAAGATAAACGCATTCTTTGCGGGAACCTCCGAATTTTGCCAGGCATGCATCAATATTTGCATTGACCCGTTTGATCACTTCTTCACGTTCCAGGCGGTAATGCGGCGCCGGAGGCCCGACGTACTCCGCGACCACGCCGCCCTCCGGGGTACAGGCCCGGACAAGATATTTGGTACCGCCGCTGTCTATGCCTAAGATATATTTCATATCATCTTGCCCTGCCTTTATCTTCCGTTATTGTATTTGGTGGGACAGTTTTTCGTATACAGATCATATGCCGGCGACCCCTCAGCCAACCCCAGCAGCTCCGGTACCCGTGCCGCCAAAAGCTGAGGGAGCAGTACCGCTTCAAAAATCTGCGTGTGGTCATGGCCAGTGCGCAGAGCATGCAGCACTTTCGCCCCCTGGATCGACTCATCCGTGGTGACCATATAGGCATAGGGCGAAAAATGGGCATGGCAGCGCGCCAGCTCCATCATGCGCTCCCGTTCTCCGGGCGCGTCACTGATATAGAACACCCCGCCCAGTTCCCGGTCTGTCAGAATGATCGGCCCATGCAGATACTCTTCGAATTCAAAGCTCATGGACGGCACCTTGATCGTCTCCAGAATTTTCAGGCATCCCTCTGTGGCGGCTGCAAACGCACTGCCGCACCCGACCAGTACATATTTGCGAATCTGCACCAGTTCATCCTGATTCCGCCGGAACCATGCTTCCGTGCGCCGGATATTTTCTTCCATCTGGTTCACAGCAAGGTCCAGCACACCGATCTCCGCATCGTATTTATCCGGCCCGATCGTCCCGGCAGCCAAAGCGGCCTCCAGCGCGCATATGTAAAAACAAAGCACCGACGCTGTATATCCTACCGTCTTTGGGCCCGCGAGCTCTTCCCCGCAGCCGATGAGCATATGATGGCTGCTGCGCCGCCGGATCTCACATTCCGCCTCCCCCGTGATGCTGATGGACGGGTAGGCGGCAAGCTGTTCCATCGCCTGCAGCGTGTTGGTGGACGAGCCCCCCTGCGAGATAAACACCACCATGGGCCGTTCGCCCCGCAGCTGCGGGATGCGTGAAGAGGGTACCGCGCATACGTCCACATCCAACATTGTCTCCATATATCCTGCGGCGGCACGCTCCGCATTCAGCGAAGTGCCGCTGCCGATCAGATACAGTTTATCCGGGTTCACCGCACAAAACAGCTTCACAAATTCTTCTGTCTGTGATTTTCTTTGCTCAAGGATCTGCCGGAGCACCTCGGGTTGGCTTTTCCAGTAATGATACATACTGTTCCCCATGAAATCATTTCTCCTTTTCAAAGTCTTCCGGCAGCGGCTCATCCCTTCAGGCCTGATGTAGCGATGCCTTCAACAATATATTTTTGGAACAAAAGATATACGGCTACCGGCGGAATGCCGCTGAGCAGCATCGCAGCGATTTTTACGCGGCCTTCAATCCAGGAACCATCCCCCAGAAGACCGGCCACCAAAACGCTGACGGGCTTCCATTTGGTTCCCGCCACCAATGTCGGCCACAAAAAGGAACCCCACACCTGCATAAACTGTATGACCGTCACCGTCAGCAGCGGCGTGGCCATCAGCGGCAATACCACACGCAGAAATATTTTCAAATGCCCTGCGCCGTCTATCTCGCCGGCTTCTATCAGTTCATGCGGCATGCTCTCCAGAAACTGTCTGATGATGAATACCGCAAATGCGGACGGAATGGACGGAATTGCGAGGCCGATCAATGTATCGCTCCAACCCAGGTTATACACAAATCGGTAAAGGGGGATGATGTAAGTGATCATCGGAAGCATCATGCTCGACAAAATAAGCATAAAGATCACATCACGCCCCGGAAATTTAAAGCACGCCAGCTCATACGCCGCCAGAGAGGACACGATCAGCATGCCGACGATGGTCACGCTCACATAGATAAGCGTCTGGAGAGTTGACGGTGACATATTGGTTTGCAGCAATGCCTGTTTGATGTTTTCGATGCCGCTGGACAGCGAATTGGGATAAAATGTAGAAACGATCCCTCTGTCCGCAGTCGAAAATGTCACGCTGATCAGCTGCGTAAAGGGCAGCAGGCACACGACCAGCCAGAAAAGTGCAAATATCCAGCTGAATATCTTTGCCGCCGGAGAAGTTTGCTTCATCATAATACCGCCCCCTTCAATTGTCCTTGTTCTTACAATTGCGGTAAACAATCTGGAGCAGCGTAATGGCGAAAATAATAAGCATCAGCACAAAGCCTTCTGCACATGCACGCCCCAAATTGCCCGCTTTGCCCGAATATACGTTGCCCACAATCTCCATGACCGGATAGCTGGCAAACGCATTCTTGCCGCCGATCACGCCCACGGCGCTGGAGTTGGAAAGCACCCACGGGATGTCATAGGTCTGGATCGCCCCGATGAAGCAATTCACGACCACAAAAAACAGCACCGGCTCCAGCATTGGGATGGTGATATGGATCCACTGCTGGAATGTACTTGCACCATCGATTGTTGACGCTTCGTACAGATCGTTAGGAATATTTTTCATGCCGGCGGTCAGGATGATCATGTTGAAACCGATGGCGCGCCAGAGGTCAATGATAATCAGAAGCGCCGTAAAATACCCCGGCGTCAGACGCCAGGTAACGCCTTCGCCAATTCCCATTTTAGCCAGAAGCACCGCCACCAGCCCGGTGTCCGCACTCATCAGCCACAGCCAAACGCCCGTAGCCAGAAAGAACGGTGCAACATACGGCATAAAAAACGCGCCGCGCAGGAAATTGTGCATGCGCCCGCGGAACTGATTGATCACCAGAGAAATGACCGTGGCAAAAATAAGGTTCAACGGCACCACCAGCACCACGAAAAGCGACAGGTTTTTCAGTGAAGTCAAAAAGCGTTTTCCCTGCTGCGTTCCTTCGCTGAGCACGGTTTTAAAGTTCTCAAACCCGACAAAAGAAATTTCCGCATTTGTTCTGGTAGACCAATCAAAAAAGCTCATCACCAGCCCATAAAGCATCGGCCACAAAATAAAAACGCCGAAAAAGACAACAAACGGCGCAAGCCCCAGATAGTGCTTTCCGTACTTGCGCCAGAAAGCTCTGCCTCTGGTTTTCCCACGACTCTGCCCCGTAACACGTTTTGCGGCTGTATTTGCCATGGCGCTCTCTCCTTTTCACCTGATTCTTCCCAGGCCCCGCCCGAATGGCGCGGGGCTATGGCCAACCCGCCAGAAGCCTCTCGCGGGCTGGCCATAACCGTGGGTGTGCGGCCGGGCCGCACACCCACACAGCTTACGCAGCCGGTTTATGCATTTTCATTGATCATTGCAATGGAGTCCTCGGCAGCCGCCTTTGCATCCGTGAGGCTTCCATCCCAAAGCCCGAACATGGAATCGGCACAGCCTGTCTCCCACATCATGTCGCAGCGGAACGGGACCGCCTGGTTCACGCAATTGTTCACGATCTCGTTGCATACGCTCAACAACCACGGCGACTCCGGATCATTTGCAATTTCGTCCATCGCGTCATTGTTCATAACAGGGCGTCCCATCTCGCGGCAGAACGTCTTCATCTGCTCGGTATCGGTGATGTACATCAGGAACCCGGCCGCCGCATCGTTGCGTCCCTGGTCTTTGCTGTCTACAACGCCCAGCCATTCGTTGCCGTAGGAAGCACTGTACGGGCCTCCTGCCACCTGAGAAGGCATCGGGATAGCGTCGTATTTGAAATTGCTGTTTTCCTGTGCGGCAGCTTCCAGGTTGGGGTTCAGGAACGGGCCGTGCACAGTAAAGGCCAGCTTATCAGACGTAAACGCATCCGTGGCTGCCTGGTCCAGGAACGTATAAGCCGCAGAGTACTGTCCAACTTCCTTCAGCAGCTCGTATCCGGGCTCCAACGCCTCAGCCGTGATCGTCGTTTCTCCATTCTCCCAACCGACCTTCAGGTCCGGGTTGCCGCATACAAACGCGCTCGTTACCCAATCGCTGGCCGTCAGGTTAGGCAAAACATCATAACCATTTTCCTGCACGGCCGCAAACTGTTCCAGCAATTCATCCAGTGTTTTAGGACGCTTGGACGTATCAACGCCGCAGGCCTCCAAAACAGTCAGATTGCGGTATAAAAGCTGACAGTTTGCAGTGAACGGCAGCCCCCAACAGGTTCCTTCCGGATTCGTCATCAAATCCTTCATGGCGTCGGCATTCAGGGCGTTTTTGTATTCTTCGGGCGCCGCGTCGTAATAAGGCTGAAGGTTCAGAATATTCGCGCTCTCCACAATGCGCTTGCCGTTTAGGAACTGGATGGCAAACATGTCCGGCAGAGAGCCTCCCGCCATAAACCCGGATACGATCTCTGTGTCCGGTTTTCCAACAAAGGTGATGCTTTTCACCTCCGGATGCTGGGCAATGTATTCATCCGCCCATGTGTTGAATATCTCTGCCGCTGTACCTACAGTCCAGTCCTGGAACAGCCACATGGTCAGCTCATACCCTTCACCGCTCCCCTGGCTGCCGGCCGGTTCTGCCGGTGTACTGGAACCTGCACCGGACGTACCTCCACCGCCGCAGGCGGCAAGGCCTGCCGCCATGACCAGCACGAGCACAAGACTTAAAATCCGTTTCATCTTTTTCATCCTTTTCACCTCATTTTTATTTTCTATTGCATACGCAATAAAATCCAATGCTGCACCGTTTTCTGTTCCACAAGGCTGTTCTTATGGATATTTTATATATTTTTCTTTCTGATACTGCACAAAAAAAGTACATTTTGCTTTCACTGCTTCTATTATAGCCGTTCGGGCCTTTCAGCGGCACTATCATTAATAATAGTATTGCCGGGGCATTTCCCCTCATTGTTTTTTCACTCCCCCCCTTATTGATAGGGCGGTCTTTTTTCTGCGCGCAAAATAAGAGCGCTGTGAATGGGGTTCACAGCGCTCTTGTGCATATGGGGAGCCAAATTGATCTGCGCGCAACAGCATAAAACTTACAGCAGCTTCAGCTCCTGCGCCTTTTTTATCGCCAGAACTTTGTTGTTCACTTCCAGTTTTTGATAAATGTTTTTAATATGATAGCGCACCGTTGTCACTGAAATAAACAGCCTTTCGCCGATCTCTTCATGCTTGCAGCCCCGTTCCAGCAGGCCGAGGATCTCTTTTTCCCTTGCAGTAAGCACAACTTTGCTGAAGTTCAGGCGTTCCACACGCTTTTGATATTCCTGCGCACAGAAAAGAACGCGGTTCATGTAAGCGGCTTCAAAAACATTCTGGTCTGAAATTTTTTCCAGCATGTCCAAAATATACACAGCATTTTCAGCGAACGGCAACACGATCCCGTCCGCCTGCCCAATTTCCAATGCACGGCACAACGCGGCGCACCCGGCTTCTTCTCCATGCAGCTGTTTTTGCGCCACAGCCATATAAACAGCATTGTGCAGAAGCCCCAATTGATTTTGATACGGCGCAAACTCGCGCAGCGCCATCTCGCACACCGCTTCAAGCCGGATCGCATCGCCGCTCAGCATCACAGCTTTCGCATGTACGGTATGATAAAACGGCATTCCTTGGCGCAGAAAGCTGGCTCCGCTCAAATCGCCGCTGCGTATCCATTCCGCAATCTCACCACCGCGTCCCAGGCAGGCATTCAAATATCCGTCGCACAGCGCAAACGTCGAATTGAGGACCGGGTTGTTCTCCTTCAGCACCTCTTCCCGAAGAGATTCCATCATCTGCGGGTCCCTCTCACTGGTACTGCACAGAATCTCCAGCCGTGCCAGCGCAAATTTGGCGCAAATCATCAGACACGTCTGCTTTGCCGCCTTGGCTTTGTACATCGCTTTATATGCATGCAGCTCCACATGGTCGAAGTCCCCCGTCTCCAGAGCGTATTCCGCCAGCGCGACAGAATCGCACCCCATGCCGCAGCCATCAATGGGGGCCGTCAGGCTTTCGCTGTGCTGCGCAAGATATTCTGCTGTGTGCTGCAGTCTGCCCTTTTCTTTGTAATATCCATAGAGAAGATGCGGAGAACCGAACGTGAATTCTTTGCGCCGCGTTACGATGCAGGAACATCCTCCCGAAAAATACTCCATTGCTTTTTCATTGCACCGTACCATCGCCTCCAGATCGTTATATACCACAAACGTACGAACTACATTCACCTCGCCCAAAAGGAACCGCTTATAGCCGTCGTTCAGTGACGAGCCCCGGATATACCGTTCCATTGTATCCAGGTCGTCCCGGCACCGTCCCGGCGCACCCGGCTCTGTGCCCATCGCGCGAATACGGATATACTGCAAATATGCAATTGGGTATTTAAGACACTGCTCCTGTGTAAGCGTATCAAAAACATGAAAAAGCTGCCGAAATTGTGTAAACTGAATGTCCGGCGTATTCTCACGGTTGAATTCCGCCAGAATCATCTCTATCTCGCCGGCCTGATACAGATATTCAAAAGCTCTTCCATACTGCCGCTCGCGCAAATACCATTCTCCGGCCCGTTTGTACAAAGGCTGAAAATCAATATTCAGGAATTTGGCCCGCAGCATAAAAAATTCCTGCAGCAGATTTCGTATCTTATAGCTTTTATCAAACTCATTGTATACAACAAAGGTATTTTGCTTGATCAGCGTCTGCAGCACATATCCCGCCTCCGGGTCATCCAGCACATAAAGCGCCATCGAGATCGTAAAGGTCTCCAAAAAGGACAGCCTGCAGAGCGTCTCACGCGCCTTTCCACTGAGCGTATTGTACAGATTCTGTTCAATGATGTCATTTATCGTGTCGCTTTTTCCCACCGGCAGGCCGCGCTGCACGCCCTTCAGCAGCACATACACCATGGATACCCAGCCTTCTGTGTAGCTGTATATTTTTTCCACATCATCTTCAGACAGCATACAGCCGGCCATATTGAAATACCGTTGAATCTCCTCTCCGGTAAATTTCAGGGATTTTTCCGTCAAAGTAAAGCACAGCTGTTTCTGGTACAGGCCCGCCGCATCCAATTTTGACAAATCACGTGTGATCAGCACAATATGCATATTCTTGATATGCTCCTGCACTACGAGCTTGATCAGCGCAAACACTCCCGGGTCATTGATCACTTGAAAATCATCCAGCACCAATACCGCCGGGCGTTTATATTCATAGTCGATCAGCAGATCCACCAGATTGGCACGCTTGAGTTCATCATAGGGATAACCCATTTTTTTCAGCGTATGGCGCAAATCGCTCCCCTGAATATTCTCTACCAGATGGTTCCACAGATATTCCACCGACCCGCCGCTTCCTGCCAGGGAGACCCACACAAGATCCGCCGTTCCGGCATACTGGTTCAAAAACTGGCTGACTGCCGTTGTCTTTCCATATCCAATGGGCGCATGCACGATAGACAGCGGATACAAAAAAATGTTTTCCAGCTTCTGGTTGATCCGCCTGCGATTGAGCAGTTTTGTTTTCGTCTGCAAAACAGCGCCCCCTTTGCAGCAAATTTGCTATTTTTTTATTGCAATACAGCAATTTGCATGTTAATTTATTATACAGCGCGCAGCATGATTATTCAAGGTTTCTGTTTTTCCAGATACCGGTATGAAAACAGCTGCCGGAGAAGGGCTATTTCCCTGCTCCGGCAGCTGTTTTTGCACATCCGAACAATTTACGGTGCGCTTCATCCTCTTCTATCCCTGCGCTGCGTTTCGCCCCGCAATTCGTCCAAAGGTCAGTGCGATCGAATGGCTCAGCCCCGGAACGGTAAGCGGATAGTCCACAGAAAAGCGATTGCCCTGCACGTTTCCCGCAACGTACAGGCCCGGGATTGCCTTTCCTTCCTCATCGTAACAGCGCGCTTCCTCATCACTTTCCAGGCCCCCCATTACTGCGATCATCGTGGCAGGAACGAACTTGGCGGCATAAAAAGGACCTTTTTCCACCGGGAACAACCGCATGGCCCGCTTGCCGTAATCCCTGTCGTTTCCCTCTGCGCACATGATGTTGTAGCGTTCCAGCGACACGAGCGTCTGCTCCATGGGAAGGCCTGTTTTTTCTACAAGCTCTTCCAGTGTATCCGCCCGCAGCAGCTTGCCGCTCGCCACCGCCTTTTCCACAAGTGCAGGCGAAATATAATTGTCTATCGTAGAGAGCTTGCTGTACAGCGTACCATCCTCCAATTCCTCATCGGTCACGAAAAAACAGACTGAGCCATGGTTCGGGTGCACCCGCCGCACCTGCTCCGGCCAGTTGCTGTCCACAAATTGCCAAGCTGTTTTGTCCGGCAGATTCTCGATCTGGCTCCCGATCTGCTGCCCCGGAGCATCCTCATTCACAAAACGCAGCCCCCGCGTGTTCAGCAGCACAAACCCGGACGCCCCGAAAACGCTTCCCATATGGTGGGCGCAGGGGGCGTGTGGGCTGTCCTGTAACTTGGCACCGATCCACATGCCCATCCGGTGCCCGTCGCCCGTGTTGCTCGGGCTATGGTTTTTATCTCTCCCAAGCCATAATTGCGGAGTATCGGCCATGCCGGGGCAAAAACGGCGAAGCATCTCCGCGTTGCTCATATAGTCCCCTGTGGAAAGCACCACCCCTTTTCTGGCCAGCGCTTTTATGTATCTGTCTTGCCCGACCTGGGCCACCGCGCCCTGCACGCGCCCGTCTTTCTCCCGCAGCAGTTTCACAACCGGCGCCGAAAACAGGCATTGCGCCAGCCCAGTCTGCATCAGCATTTGCACGTTCCCCTGGAATACCGGGATATGCGTCGGCCGAACCCAGGCGGTCGTTTGATAGCACTTAAAGCGTTCCGTACCGTTCTCAAAGCTCTCCGGTGCTGGACAGCGCCTCGGCTGTATCCAGCACTTTGTTCCTTCCGGCGGGACCTCCGCCGTCGTTTTCAATACCGGGATGTCGGGATAGCCTTCCAGATACCAATCAAACGCCTCGCCGGCCTCCTCTGCCCAACGGCGCAGGATGTTCTGGCTCACCTTATATGCCATATCCCGCATCAGGTCGTTGACGATCTGGACCTTATCCACGTCGCGGCGACCCCAAACATCCGCCACACGGCTGTCCATTACGGCAAAATCACCCGAACGCGCCTGTGGAGCCTCACATTTTTCCAGCAGGAGCACCGTGCTGCCCAACTCCGCTGCGGCGCGCGCTGCAGCCACTCCCGCCAGCCCTGCACCGACTACGACTACATCCGCTTCCATTGTTTTTTCGATCCGGCTTTCTTCAATTTCCGGAGGCTTGCCCAGCCAGGTTTCACCCTCATAAAGTGATTTCTTCATCATCAACTGCTCTGTATCCACAACAGGGCACTATCCTCCTTTTTATATTTAGCCGGAAGTGTTCAATCTGGCTTTACGCCTATTATAACGGAAACGTCCCTTTCTGGATACTATCATTGCTAATAGGTTTCTGTTCTTTTCGTACCTCTCATTTCAAAAAAGGCTGCGCCGCATTAAGCGCCTCCATGCAAGCAGCACCACACCAGCGGATAAAATTCTTTGAACTGCCCCATTCAGTTGCTCGGTAATTTTGTGGGTTTGGTTGGTCCCACCTGGCCGGAGCAGGCCCTGCGGGCCAACATCCACGCTCAGATCAGCCTGGCGCTGAACCGCGTATATACTGAATGGTACCGCAGCAAAGGCTACAATTTTCAAATCACCAGCTCCACCAGCTACGACCAGTACTACGTCCATGGCCGCAACATCTTCGAGGTGATGAGCCGCATTACCGACGACATCTTCAACACCTACGTACGCCGCATCGGTACCATCGACCCCTATTACACCGAGTACTGCGACGGCAAAACCGTATCCTGCCCCGGCATGAAGCAATGGGGCACCGTCACGCTGGCCAATCAGGGACGCAACGCGCTGTCCATCCTGCAATATTACTACGGCAACAACATTGAGATCGTACGCACCAACAACATTCAGGCCATTCCCGAAAGCTATCCCGGCACACCGCTGCGCCTGGGCAGCACAGGAAATGCCGTGCGCACCATTCAGCGCCAGCTCAACCGCATCGCCCGCAACTACCCCTTCTTCGGCACTCTCGAGGTGGACGGCGTGTTTGGCGCCTCTACCGAGGCTGTGGTAAAAAAATTTCAAAAGCAGTTCAGCCTTGCCCAAGACGGGGTTGTCGGCCGGGATACCTGGTACAAGATCAGCTATATTTACGTAGCGGTCAAAAAGCTTGCGGAGCTTTCCAGCGAAGGCGAGGCCGCCACCGGCAACCTTGTAGCCGGCCAATGGCCCGGCACCCTGCTGCGTGTGGGCAGCCGCGGCGACGATGTGGAACAGATCCAGTTCTGGCTCAACGCCGTGGCCGAATTTGTGGACACCATTCCCACCGTCACGGTGGACGGCATCTTCGGCCAGGCCACGGACCGGGCCGTGCGCGCCTTCCAGCAGCATTTCGGCCTGACGGTGGACGGCATCGTGGGACAGGCGACCTGGAACAGCATCTACAACGAATACAGCTCTATCCAGACAGATATCGCCCCGCCCAACGTCGATACTCCGGGCCAGTTCCCCGGCACCACGCTCGCTGTAGGCAGCCGCGGCAACGACGTCAAGCAAATGCAGTTTTATCTGCGCATCATCTCCAACTCCAACAGCGCCATCCCGGCCATCACGGCGGACGGCATCTTCGGCTCCGCCACCGAGCGTGCTGTGCGCGCTTTCCAGCAATTCTACGGGCTTACCGTGGACGGTCTGGTGGGCAAGCTGACCTGGAACAAGATCTACGAGGTGTACACAGGCATCATCAACGGCCTGCTGGCGCCCACCGAACGCCCGGGCACTTACCCCGGTGCGCCTCTGCGCATCGGCTCTACGGGACGGGCGGTCAAGGAAGTGCAGTATTACCTGTACCTGATGAGCGCCTACTACACGGAAATTCCCGTCATCGCCTTTGACGGCATTTACGGCACCGCAACGGCAGAAGCCGTGCGGGCCTATCAGCGCCTGTTCGGCCTGGCGGTGGACGGCGTCGTCGGCCCCGCCACCTGGAACAGCATTTACAACCAGTTCTCCACGCTGCGCAACGTGGACGGCCCGGTGAACCGCTTCCGTGTGTTTGCATACCCGGGCTATGACCTTCAGGAGGGCATGAGCGGCAGTATGGTGCAGTTCGTTCAGTTCATGCTGGCTTACATCGGCTCGTTCTACGACACCATCTCCCCCATCACCGTGCTTGACGGCGAATTTGGCCCCGAAACCAAGGACGCTGTGGAGAGCTTCCAGCGGGAGTTCGCCTTCGCCATCACGGGCATTGTGGATGAACCCACCTGGGCGGCGCTCGTCATCACTTACCTGAGCCTTGCCTCCGACGAAGGCGAAAACGATCTGCCGGAGGGTGAATACCCTGGCTTCGTGCTGGCAATCGGCAGCGCCGGGCCAAGCGTCCGCCGCCTGCAGCGCTACATGAACGGCATCGCCTCCCGCTTCTGCGTGGCCTGGTTCGTGCCCGAAAGCGGTATTTTCGACGAGATTACGCTCAATGCCGTGAAGGAATTCCAGGAGGGCTTCGGCCTGCCTGTGACGGGCCTTGTGGACCGCGCCACCTGGGACGCCATTTACAATTACTACATCATGGAGGAGGAATAGGGCCATGGCCAAGGTCATCGTATACGACGAGTACACCAATCGTCTGTTCACCTATAACCTGTCTGAAAACGACCCGATGCCCTACGCCTACGGCAACACGATGCGCGTGCGCGAGTTCCGCGGCTCATCCAACAGCCCTACGCTTTGGACGACGACGCGCGCCATGGAGGCATGGAACCTTACGCGGCGGCGTTACGGTAAGGGCATTTACATCGGCTATGCGTTCAAGCGCATCTGGGAAGGCGGCCACGGAACGGCCAGCCAGCACTACGCGGGCGTGAGCTTCGACGTGGGGCAGAACGTTTCGTATTCCCAGCGCGTGGCCATCCGCAACGCGGCTGTGGCAACCGGCGCCTGGGGCTATGTGGAGCCCATCTCCATGACGCCGACCTGGGTGCATTTCGACCGCCGCTACGGTACTCCCGCGTGCAGCGGCACCACGGCGGGCTACCCCACCGTGCGGCGCGGCAGCCGCAGCACCTATGTGCTGATCCTGCAGGATGCCCTCAATGCGCTTGGCTACACCAACCGCCCGCTGGACGGCATCTTCGGCGGCGGCACGGAAAACGCGGTGCGTGCGTTCCAGCGCGCCGTGAGCCTGACGGCGGACGGCATCTGCGGCTGCAACACCTGGAAAAAGCTGACGGCGGCCAGCGTGGGCATCGGCCGCACCCGCACAGTCATCGACTGAGCCGCAGAACAAAAATCCCCGGTTTTGGCAATGCCAAAACCGGGGATTTCCTCAATACTGCCAGGAGTTGAATTCAAACGCATTGGGGCATTTTTCGCCTTGGTCCTCACTTTCCAGCAGCGCCTTGTATTTTTCATAGATCTCCGCCGCGCCCTCGGTCTCGTAATAGGGCTCCACGCGGCTGGCCTCCGTCAGGAAGTGGTACACGTCGCGGCCCATCTCGCGGCCGCGGCGGGTATGCATGTCCAGCGCGTAATCCGGCACTTCAAACTTTGTCCCCACTTCAAACTCGTGGTTCAGCAGATTTTTCACATGGTCGCTGGAGCGCTCTTTCTTCTGGCGGCACAGGTAACGGATGGCATGCACGAAGAACATGGGCCTGTCGCCGTCGTTGTAGGGGAATTCCTGGCGCATTTTGAACAGCGTGTACACCAGGTTGGGGGCATCCGGATTGCCGAAGCCGATATCCTCCACGCTGATGCACAGCAGGCGGCGCCACAGCTTTTCCTCAAACTGGGGGCTGGTGATGTACATTTCATAGGCCGCGTGCAGCGCGTCCTCTTCCTTGCCCCTGCGGATGGCCTTTTGCAGCATGGCTACCATTTCGTCGCCGGCATAGCCGTTGCGGGTGGTGATCTCCGCCCAAGGATCGTAAGACATAAATTCGCTCATGGTCAATACCTCCGTTTATTCCTTTGTTGCGCCCGCCGAAAGCCCTTCCGTGATCTGCTTGTGGAAAATCAGGTACAGCACTACGGTGGGGATGAGTACTACGATGATGGCGGCTGCCAGCGTGGGCCAGGAGCCCTGCTGCGCACCCGCGTAATTCATCAAAAATGTGGTCAGTGTTTTGAGCTTTGTTTTCGGCATATACAGGTACGGCACGTACATGTCGTTGACGATGTTGACGATCTTCAAAATGACGACCGTGGCCGTTGCCGGGGCCAGAAGCGGAAAAATGATGCTGTAAAAAATGCGGAAATAGCCGCATCCGTCGATAAGCGCGCTCTCGTCCAGCGCTTTGGGTATCTTGCTGACGAACTGCATGTACAGGTACAGCTGCATCAGGTCGGACGCCACATAGATGATGATGGGCGCGCCCAGCGTGTTGTACAGTCCCATGCTCTGGATGACCTTGAAGCGGGCGATCTCGACCACAAAGGTGGGCACCAGCATGCCCAGGTAAAAGCAGCCCATCACCAGCCTGCGGAAGCGGAACTCAAAGCGCTGCAGGCAATAAGCTGTAACGGACCCCAGCAGCACGTTGAAGAAAATACTCACCACCAAAATCACGGCGGTGTTTTTCACTGCCACGGGCAGCAGCTTCGCGCCCAGCACCTCGGCATAGTTGTCCCAGTTCCACGCACCGGGAGCGGGCGGCAGGATGGGTGAGGTGGAGGCGAGCTGGGCCTGTGTTTTCACCGATGTGAACAGCGTGACCAGCAATGGGCCGACAACCACGGCAACCACCGCGGCGCTCACAAGATATTTCACGCACAGGAACAGCGTGCGTTTGCATTTGTCCCGGTTCATCACGCCGCCTCCTCCTGGTTGAACACTTTTTTCAGCACCACGTTCTGGAACACATACACCAGAATGACGATGGCCATGATGGCCACGGCCATGGTGGCGGCCATGCCGAAGCTGTTGTACTTGAACGCGGTGTCGATGGTGTACAGCGTAAAGGTGGACGAGGCGTAGCCCGGCCCGCCGTTCGTCATGATGAACGGGATATCGAAGCACTGCAGCGTGCCGCGGATGCAGTCGAACATCACGAAGCTGAACACCAGCCAGATGTTGGGCAGCTGGATGCGCCAGAGCTGGTGCCACGCATTGGCGCCGTCGATACGGGCTGCCTCCATCATCTCGGTGGGAATGGACGTCAGGCCCGTGGAAAACAGCACGATGTGGTATCCGCTGAACCGCCAGGCGGACACCGCCGCCAGCACGAAATTGACAATTGCAGGGTCGCTGAGCCACTTGCAGATCCAGCCGGAAAGCCCCAGCCCCGTCAGGATCTGGTTGAACGCGCCGTTCACCGGGGAGAAGAAATAGGAAAACGCATAGGACATTCCCACGCCGTTGATGATAAACGGAAGAAACGCGATGGTCTTTACCAGCTTTGCGCCCTTAAAGCCGCTGTTCAGCATCACGGCGATTCCAAGCTCGATGGGGATCATCACCATGTGCACGGCCAAATAGATAAAGTTGTTGCGCAGGGAAAGCCACAGGTCCGGAGACTTTGTGAACATTTCGATGTAATTGCGTATCCCGTTGAACGGCCGCTCCGGCGAAATGCCGTCCCAGCTTGTAAAGCTCATGGCCACCAAATCCACAGAAGGGTAGACCACGAATATCAACAGCAGGATCACCGGCACCACGAGCGACAAAATAATAAAGCGGTTCCGGCTTTTGTGGATGGACTTCATACAGCTGCCCTCCTGAACGATTTTGGTTGCTCAAAAGCCCGCAAAAAGCGGCCGGGGCCCGAAGGCCCCGGATGAAAGCGGCTGTGCGCCGCCTTTCTGCTTACGGATGCGCTGCCGGGGAGCTTATTTCATCCCCAGTTTCTCGCGCGCGGCGGACCAGTCGGCGTTGAGCTGGGCGAAGGTTGCTTCCAAATCAAAGCCGTCGGTCAGCATCGAGGTGCCCACCTTGTTGTAGTCGAACTTGCACTCGTTGACGATGGCGGTGTAATCGTCGCCGCCGCCCATGTAACTCACAAGCACGTACTCAGGCTGCTCCTCATCGGCGAACACCATGTACGGGTCCTTGTCCTTGGGTGCGTTGGTCATAGTGCTGTCGCTGGCCACGCGCAGGATGAACTCGGGATAGAACTCGGCGAAATAGAATTCCAGAAACGCCTCGGCCAGCTCCGGGTTCTCGGAGGTATTGGTGATGCCCAGGAAGAAATCGCCCTGGACGATGTGGTTGAAGTTGCCCTCCTCGTCCGTATAGGGCATATAGAAGGTTTTCAGGTTGGTCAGGTCCACGCCGCTGGCCTCGATCTTGGCCAGGCCCATGGAATTGTCCACCATCATGGCGGCCTGATGGTTCAGGAACAGGCTCAGCGCCTGGTCATAGCCCAGGCCCAGAGGGTCGGAGCCCAGCACGCCCTTTTGCAGAAGGTCATAAACCTTGGTGTACGCATCGCGGATGGGCTCGCCCTCTGCGAACGGCTCGTCCACCGTAGCCATATAATCCCAATAAGCTCCGTTGCCGGAGAAGCTTGCCGGCGAGTACTCCATCAGCGGATACATGGGCCAGCTGTCCTTGCAGCCCATGCCGATGGCCATAAAGCTGGGGTCCTGTGCGCCGAAATAGCTCTGCAGCTTTTCGCTTGCGGCCACAAAATCCTCCCAGGTCTTGGGCACCTCCACGCCGGCTTCCTCAAACATATCGGCCCAATAGAACACGTAGTCGGTGGAAATTTTTTCCGGCACGCCGATGATCTTCCCATCCACGGCAAATTCAGCCGCCAGAGTGTTGTTCGCCGCGGCCTGCGTGTGGCTCAGGTCCACCATATAGTCCTTGAACACCGGATAATAGCGGGTCTGAAGATACATCAGGTCCGGCAGCTCGCCGGCAGACGCGCGGATCTTCATCTGGTTGAAATACTCAGCGTCGTCCTTGAACTCCTCGATCTCGATGTTCACGTTGGGGTACAGCTCCTGGAATCGGCCCTCCAGATCCATCTCCTCATACAGGTCCATGGCCTCGTTGTCGTAGGTGGCAAAGGTGAGCGTCGCTTTGATGTTTGGGTCCAGCGCGCCCGCGGCGGAGGCGCTGGTGCCCGCAGCGGCGCTGCCGGAAGCGGAAGCGGCGGCGGAAGAGCTGCCCGCGCCGCCGCAGCCCGCCAGCAGCATGGCGGCCATGCACACGCACAGAGCCAGTGCCAAAACTTTTTTCATCATGATTTTCCTCCTTTAAGCTGTGCCGCGGCGGCAAGACGCCCGCCGTGCCGCCGCGCACTCTGTAAAACGTACTATGAGCATAACACAAAAACTCCGCGCCTTGAAATGACACGGAGTTTGTTTTATTGATGTTTTTTTACATTTTCCTTCCGGTATTGCAGCGGCGTCTGCCCCGTCGCCCGTTTGAACGTACGCAGAAAATGCTCCACGCTGTTGTAGCCCACCGCGTCGCAGACCTCGTACATGCGCATATTGGTTTTCTCCAGCAGCTCCCGCGCGGCGGCAATGCGCAGGCCCGTGAGGTAGTCGGAATAGGATACGTCGAACCGCTTTTTGAACAGCGTGCAGAAATATTTTTCATTGTAGCCGCTGCGCTGCGCCACCTCGCCCAGCGTCAGGTCCGCGCGCATGTAGCTGTCGTCCAGAAAACGCTTGGCCCGCAGGACGGGGTCCGGGAACTGCTGGTCGTAGTTGGATTCAAAATATTCCATGATGCGCCGCAGCACCGAGGTGAAATAGATCACCAGGTCCCGCTGGGTCTCGATGGCGCGCAGCCTTTGGTACAGGCGGTGGTCCAGCCCCAGCTTGTAGGCGACCTGCATATCGTAAAAGCCCATCTCATAATACAAATTGTACAGGTACAGCAGCGCCAGAGACTGGCCCTGCTCCAGCGGCAGGTCCTGCATATAGCCCACCAGCTCGTTCTTATACTGCTCCACCTGCGCGAAATCGGCCTCCATTACGGCACGGATAAAGGGCATGCAGCTTTTTGCCTGGCGCAGCGCCGTCACGGGGTCGAATTGCGGATAATAGCTTTCGTCATAGATACGCCCCGGACCCAGCACATAGCGCAGGGTGGTGTTGGTCTCGGCCTGCTCCAGCACCGTGTAAAACGACGTCTCCGGCTCGGCATGGGGCGCGGCCATGCCCACCGTACAGGAAATATTCATGTAATTCTTCCATGCGCGCTGCACCTGCGCCAGAAAGGTGCGGGCCTTTTCCACCGTACGGCCGGGCTGTGCCAGAGAATAAAACAAAAAGTGGCGCGACATGTCAAAGGAATAAAAACCGTCGGTGGAGCGGAACTGCGGCATCTGCATCACCAGCTTTGTCAGGGGCTGGGTCAGCGTAGCATTCACGTCCGTGCCCAGACGCGCCATCTCCCGGTATATTTCATCCAGAAAGAAGCAGGCCACAACATAGCCCTGCTCCAGCCCTGGCAGTTCCCCCGGCAGCGCGTTGTGGAAAATCACGTCCTGCAAAATGGCATTGGTATCACGCAGCGGCGCCGCGCCTGGGGCGGGTGCCGGCGCATCGCCGCCGGCACACAGTGCCGCCCGTGCCTCGCGTACCAGCTCCAGCATGCGGGCGGGAACGATCTCCTGCTTGAGCACATAGTCCGCCGCCCCTTTTTTGAACGCCTGCTTCACCAGAGGGAATTCATCGAAAGCGCTGAGCACTACGATGTGGGGCGCAAGGCCCAGGGCATGCACGCCGTCGATGAATTCCAGCCCGCTGCAGACGGGCATTTTGATATCTGTGAACACAAGGTCCGCCGGACACCGCTCCATAGCCTCCAACGCGGCCTGTCCATTGGCGTAGCAGCCCGCAAGCTGAAAGCCCTCGGCCGCCCAGTCCACCATTTTTTCCAGCGTGGCCCGCACCAGGATCTCGTCGTCCACGATTATTGCGCGCAGCATGGCAAGCCTCCTTCCCGCCCGCTCCCAGCGGGCAGCGTGATCGAAATACAGGTGCCGCGGCCCGGCGCGCTGTCCACCCACAGGCCGTAAGGCGCACCGTATTGCAGCAGGATGCGCCGCTGCACGTTCGCCAAACCGATGGATGAGCCGGCTTTTCCCTCACCGGGGCCGGACAGGCACGCGGCCAGCCGCTCCGGGCCCATCCCTACACCGTTGTCGCAGACGCTCAGGTACAAAACGCCGTCCTCCGTGCGCCCGGACAGGCTGACCTCGCCGTCCTCGCAGCCCTCCAGGCCGTGGAGCAGGGCGTTTTCCACCAGAGGCTGCAGCAGTAGCTTGGGCAAACGGCACGCCAGGCTCTCGGGGCTGAAAGCGCACCGGAAGCTGAAGCTGCCGGAATACCGCACCTCCATGATATGGATATACGCTTCCAGTATTTTCGCCTCGTCCGCCAGCGTATAACGCTCTGCGGGAGTCCGCAGCATACAGCGCAGAATCTCCATCAGGTCCGCCGCCATGTCACGGATGGAATCAAAGCGCGCAAGGTCCGCCATAAAACGGATGGTATTGACGGTATTCAGCAGAAAATGAGGGTTGATCTCACTTTGCAGGGCCTTCAGCTCCTCGGCATAGCGCTGCTCCTCCCGCAGGCGGTTCTCCTCGATCAGGGCCTGCATCCTGTCACCGGTATCGTTATAGCGCTGCAGAAGTTGGCGCATCTCAAGGTGGCCCTCGGGCGGCAGCTTATGGGTGAAATCTCCCTGCTGCAGACGCTCCATGCCCTCGTTCAGATGCTGCACCGGCAGCACGATGCGCCGCAGAAACAGCACCGAAAACAGCGCGTACGAGCCCAGCATCGCGGCCACCGCTCCGGCGCACAGCCACAGCGTCCGTTCGTAGCCCGCCATCAGCTTCCGGTTGTCCACCAGCGACACCACGGTGAGGCCTGTGTTGCGCACTTGTGTGGCGATGCCCCAATCCATTCCGCCGCCGGGAACGCCCTCCGGCCCCAGGAAACGCTCTACGGCCGGCGCCAGCGCCTCGTCCCCGGCCAGGAACGCCCCATCCAGAGCCAGCGCCATCCGCACCGCGCCCGCTTCACTGTTGTAGCTTTCCAACATCTCCTCCGCGTCCGTCTCAAAATAAAGGCATGCCACTTCCAGCGCGCTCCCACCATATCCCGGCTCCACCTGGAGCGCCGCCGTCAGCAGCAGATCTCCGCGCCGGTTTTTGCCGGAGAGCAGCGTTCCCGGCTCCGCCACGCCCACACAGACCTCCCCCGGCCTCTGCCGGGCGGCGCGGTACCACGCGGCTTCCTTCACCCGGTTCTGCGGCACGGCCAGGCCTGTATACAGCTGATAGGACGTACCGTCCGTCAGATACAGGTGCAGCGCCTCCAGGCGGCGGCCCGTCAGGCGGTAATAATCAAAAATGCTCTCCAGCCGGGCGGCCGTTTCATACCGGCGGCTGGACGACGCGGGCAGCTCGTCCACCAGAGCAAGGCCCTCGCTGTCTTCTGAAAGAAGGAAATGCGCCAGCTGCAGCGAAGCCTGCCGCACGTCCTGTGTGAGCGCGGAAGACACCGCCTCCTGCCGCATTTGCACCATTTCCCGTGCGTCGGCCAGCAGCTTGCGGTACAGCAGGGCCGAGCCGGCGGCAGCCACCGCCACCAGCGGCAGCACGATCAGCAGACAGAATGAACGGTAAAACGTGCGGCGCACGCTCGCCTTTTTTCTCATAAAATTCCTCCCGCGCGGCGCTGTGCCGCTGTGGCCGCGGCGCTCTGCGCCGAAGCGGCTCGTCTTTCCCGGCTTTGCTTCGCAAAGCCGGGAAACCCTCCTGTGGCCCCCCGAATCACGCTCTTAAAATCCCGAGCGGCCCGGCTGCACATAAAAGCGGCGGCACTGCCGCTGTTTAGACCGCCCGCAGAGTCCAAAAACAGGCGCGGGCTGTTTTTTATTGCTCTGCAATAAAAAGCTTATCTTGATAGCCGCGGGCCGGGGACAGCCCGCAGGATCTGAAAAACAATCTTCGGCTATTTTTTATTGATTATAGAGACGGAAATCGCCTTATAACTTCCTGCAAATGTTTATTGAAGCGAGAAAAACGCCTGTATTTTCATATCGTCGTATAAGTTGGTTTTGCAGGCTCGAGCCACCATTTTAGCACCACAAATAAGACAATACACATAAGTACTGTTTGGAATTGTACTTATTTTTCGTCAATTCTCTCAATCTTAAATATTACAGGCCTTGTTCCATCTGAGCAACAAGCTATCATTGTATTCTCTTCTTTCATCCAACCTTTCATAATCGAGCCACCCTGCAGCCCTGTGTAGATGTATCTTGAAATTGCATCCCAGGCTTCTGAACAATGTGGCATTTTGGGTCCGCCGGCCACTGTATCAGGATCCGACGTTGTTTTCGTTAAGGTATTCAGCCCCATATGCCAGAAATCATCTCTTTCATCATTACGATAAAAAACAAATTCATCGCCAACATTATAGCAAGGGCAAGAACCCGAATCAGAGTCTGCGCAATACTGTTGCTGCAATTCTGGATATAGCTTTTTATCTATTACCGTTACTTTCACTTTATGTTTCATAATACATCGATCCTTTGCAACTTCATGTTCGTTAATTTGTTCGATTGGGTCAGACCATACATATACAAGTTCCCCTCTCCTTTTTCCATTTATATGGATGGTTCTCCCTTATATTTGTCCGTATCGTTTTATTTCTCTATGGGAAATTCAAGCGCCATCTGGGCGCCAAAGTGTCAAAAATTGTTCTTATTTAAAGCACCTTGAGGGGCACAAACTTATAGTGTTTGCAAGGCCTTTCACCGCTCAAAGCTTTTGGACAGCCTAAAAACGACCTGCGGTTATTTTACCATATCCCACGGCCGCCGCAAAAGCCCGGCTGAAAAAACTCTGCGGGCACGCTGCCCGAAGTCCAGGCTGCCGCTCCGCTACAAAAAGCTGAGTTGTCCGCTGCCGTAGCCCTGCCGATACGCTGCCACAATATCCTGCATGCCATACAGAAGGCCCGTTGCGCGGCATTCTCCCGTAAACGCCTGCCACAGCTCCCGCGCCCGCGGGCTGCGGCATTCATACTGTGTGCCGAACTGCCGCACATACCGCGCCCGCAGCCCTGCGCCGGGGAACAGCTCGTCCAGCCTGTCCAGAAAATAGGCCCGCTGGTTCTGGCGCAGCGTCACACCGAAGGCCGGATATACAAAGCGCGCCCCTGCGTTGTACGCCGCCCGCACCAGCCTGCGCACCCCGTCCGGCGTATCCTCCAGGAAAGGTAGGACGGGCATCAGCAGAACGCCTGTA
Source organism: Ruthenibacterium lactatiformans (assembly GCF_000949455.1). Lineage (GTDB taxonomy): Bacteria > Bacillota > Clostridia > Oscillospirales > Ruminococcaceae > Ruthenibacterium > Ruthenibacterium lactatiformans. The sequence continues at coordinate 140,171 of NZ_JXXK01000006.1, forward strand.
AAAATGCCCTGCCCCGCCAGCTTCTCCACAGCCGCCAGCCGCGCCGAGGACGAAGGCGCGCGCGGCTCCAGCTTCGCGGCCAGCGCATCGTCGCAGGTCGTCACCGTTATCTTGCACAGCACCGGCGAATGAGACGCGATCTCCCGCAGGATATCCGCATCCCGGGTGATGAGCGTCCCTTTTGTGGCGACGGCCGCGCCGAAGCCGTAAGCATCCAACAGCTCCAGCGCGTGGCGCGTCAGCTGCAGCTCCTTTTCAAACGGATTGTAAGGGTCGCTCATGGAGCCTGTGGCCACCACGCCGCTCTGCGTCTTGGAGCGAAGGTCGTTCCGTATGACGGCCAGCGCGTCCGATTTTACGCGCACGGTATCAAAATCCTGCACGCCGTAACACTCGCTGCGGCTGTCGCAGTAAATACAGCCGTGGCTGCAGCCCCTGTAAATATTCATCGTATACCGGGTGCCGAACCAGGCGGTGCTTTTGTTTTTGATGACAATGCTCCTGGCCGGGATGGTCGGCACATCCATAAGCGCCCTCCTTTTTAACAATGGGAAGCCCGTTTTACCGGCAGCTGCGGCTGAATCTCTCTGCGCAGCCGGGGCGGCGGCGTTTTTTACCACGGAACGCCCGTCTTCCCCGCAATCGCGGCCGCAGCTCTTTGCGCGGCCGGGGCGGCGGCGTTCTTTTTCGGGCAGCTGGGCAGGTCCGGCTGTTCCGTCCGGAACGTCTGCGCTGCTTTTATTGTAGCAAACCGGGCAAAAATATGCTACAATAAAAGCCGATATCTGCGCACAAAGCCGGCAGCGCCCTCTTTGCGTTTGAAATGGCGCGGATGTCAGCGATTTTTGAAGGGAAGAAACCAAACGATGGCATACCGTCTTGTGGAAAACAAAGGGGACAGCGTGGCCGTGCCGCAGCTGGTGATCGCCAAGCTGCCGGAGCTGGAGGACGACTGGCTGCGCGTGGCGCTGTTTGTCGTGGCGACAGGCGAAACCGACCCCGCGCGCATTGCCGCGGCGCTGCGCCTGAAAAGCCCGGAGCGGGCGCAGACGGCGCTTGTTTACTGGAAAGGCGCCGGCCTTTTGGAGAGCTGCGGCGAACCGCAGGCCCGCGGTGGCATTGACGCCGCGCCCGCGCCTCGCGCACACCTGACCACGCCTGAGGTTGCCAGCGCGGCACAGGGCGACCCCGCCATTGCGGGATTGGTGCAGGAATGCCAGGCGCTGATGGGCGGCGTCATTACGCAGGCGGACACCAACATTCTCGTCTCGATGTACCTTTCCGACGGCATGCCTGTGGATATGATCCTGCTGGGCGTGGCCCATTTTGCCGCGCTGGGCAAGCGCAGCGCCCGGTACATCGAGCGTGCGCTGCTGGGCTGGCAGCGGGAGGGTATCGATTCCGGCGAAGCCGCCGAGCGCTATCTGCGTCTGCTGGACCAACGCGCGGCTCACGAAAAAGAAACCGCAAAGCTGCTGGGCCTTGCCGACGCCAAGTTCACCAAAGCCGACAGCCGTGCCATCGCGGACTGGTACGAAAGCTACGGTTACGGTCCGGACATGATCGCCGAGGCTGCCGCCTACGCGGGCGAGAAAAAAAGCGTAAAATATGTCAACGGCATCCTGCGCGCATGGTACACCAAGGGCTACAAAACCGTGCGCGACGTAATGGCCGAAAGCGCCATGGGCTCGAGCAACGTGCAGGCCGCCGCGCCCGCCGTGAAACACAATATTCTGGGCGGCGGGCTGCGGCGCGCACCGCGTGTGCCGGGCATGCCGCAGGAAGGGAAAACACAATGAACAGGGATGAGCTTTACCGCCGGGCGCAGAGCATCGTAGCGGGCCGCCGGCAGCGTGCTGTTACAGCTGCCCGCGCCGCGGCCGCTCAAGCCGCGCAGACAGTGCCCGGTCTGGCCGCGCTGGAAAACGGACGCACCGCAGCCGGCATCGAGGCCGCGCGTCTGGCAGCCATGGGCGCGGAGCGGACGGCCGTGGACGCGGCGCTGGCCCGCGCCGCACAGTTCGACAGGGAGCGGGACGCGCTGCTGGCCGCTCACCCGGATATTGCCGCGCGCCTTGTCCCTGCGTATACCTGTCCCATCTGTCAGGACACCGGGCGCGACGGCGGCGAGGTGTGCGAATGCGTGCACGCGCTGGTGCGGCAACTGCGCCAGCAGCAGGTGAACGCCTCCTCCCCGCTCTCGCTGTGCTCCTTCGAGACGTTCGCGCTGGAAAAATATCCGGATACACTGGTGCCGGAGCTTGGCCTCACGGCCCGGCAGCATATGGCCCAGGTACTGGAATACTGCAAATATTATGCGGCGCATTTCTCCCCGCGGGAGAGTACCAGCCTGTACCTGTTCGGCAGCGCGGGGCTTGGGAAAACACATCTTGCCCTCTCCATCGCCAATACCGTGCTGCAAAAGGGCTGCGACGTGGTGTATGTCAGCGCGCAGAACGCGTTTGACGCCATCGAACGCGAGCGCTTCGCCTCCGGCGAGGGCGACACCATGGCCACGCTGCAAAGCGCGGAGCTGCTTATTCTGGACGACCTCGGCACGGAGTATATTTCCCCTTATGTAAACAGCTGCCTGTACAGCCTTGTCAATACCCGCGTGTGCCGCCGCCTGCCCACCATCTACACCAGCAACATCGTCAACGACGCCGACCTGCAGCGCCGTTATACCGAAAAGGTGGTTTCCCGCCTGCTGGGCAGCTGCGAAACACTGTGCTTCTGCGGCACCGATATCCGGCTCATGGACAAATGACGGAATATTGGTGAAAAATTTCACCAGGATTTTTGTACAAAAAGCGCACATACTGCAACGGGGAACGCTGCCATTCCGGCATTGTTCCCCGTTTTCTTCTATTATATTGTATGTTAGAATAGTAAGGTATTGTAAAAAAGACAGGAGAATCGTGAAAAATGGAAGAAAGAAGAGAGAATATCATGGGCACGCAGCCCATCAACAGGCTGCTGCCGAGCATGGCGTTCCCCATCATGCTCAGCATGCTGGTGCAGGCGCTGTACAACGTGGTGGACAGCGTGTTCGTCTCGATGGTGAGCGAAAACGCACTGACCAGCGTGAGCCTGGCCTTTCCGGTGCAGAACCTGATGATCGCGGTGTCCGTGGGCACCGCCGTGGGCATCAACGCGCTTTTGTCCCGCCGTTTGGGTGAAAAAAACTTTGAAGCCGCCAATAAAGTGGCGGAAAACGGCATCTTCGTCACCATGCTGAGCTGGGCTGTTTTTGCGGTGTTCGGCGCGGCGTGCAGCGGCCTGTTTATGGGAGCGTTCACACAGAACGCCGAGATCCTCGCGGGCGGCACGGACTACATGTGGATCGTTACCGTGTTCTCCCTCGGGCTGTTCATGTCCGTGACCATGGAGCGTGTGCTGCAGGTAACGGGCAAGACGGTATACCAGATGATCAGCCAGATGACGGGCGCCGTGGTGAACATCATCCTGGACCCTGTCTTTATTTTCGGCTGGCTGGGCCTGCCGGCCATGGGGGTGGCAGGCGCGGCCTGGGCCACGGTCATCGGCCAGTTCTGCGGCATGGCCGTAGGCATCGGCATCAACCATGTGAAAAACCATGAGGTGCGTCTCAACTTCCGCCGCTTCCGGCCGGACTGGCACTCCATCAAGGGCATCTATCAGGTGGGCCTGCCCTCCATCATCATGCAGAGCATCGGCAGCGTGATGACTTTCGGCATGAACAAAATCCTCATCGCTTTCACCGAGACGGCTGTTTCCGTGTTCGGCGTGTATTTCAAGCTGCAGAGCTTTGTGTTCATGCCCGTGTTCGGCGTCACCAACGCGTTGGTGCCCATCGTGGGCTACAACTATGGCGCGCGCAGCAGCCAGCGCATTCAGCAGGCTACGCGGCTCTCGCTGCTGATGACGACCGCCATCATGGCGCTGGGCACAGTGATCTTCCAGGTGGCGCCCGGCCCGCTGCTGAGCCTGTTCAGCGCATCGGACACGATGCTCTCCATCGGCATTCCCGCCCTGCGCATCATCTCCGTCAGCTTTTGCTTCGCGGGCGTGGCCATCGTGTTTTCCAGTGTATTCCAGGCACTGGGCGACGGCATGCTCAGCCTGGTCATGAGCGCGGTGCGCCAGCTGCTGCTGCTTTTGCCCTGCGCTTTTGTGCTTGCCAAGCTCGGCGGGCTGGACGCCGTGTGGTTCAGCTTCCTCATTGCGGAGGTCGCCTCCGTAACGCTGGCAGTGGTATTCTACCGCAGCCTGTACAACAAAAAGATCCGTCATATCTGAAAAACGGACACGGCCGCCCTGGGAACAGAGGCGGCCGTGTTTTTTTATAGCTTTGCACAGCAAAGCTATAAGAAGCGGCTAGGTGGACCGTCCCGGCCCACGGTCTTAAGACCTCAAGCATCTGGGTACAAAGTGCCCGGATGTGCATAGAAAACAGCAGCGCGGCTGCTATATTTTATTGTTCCGCCTGTACGCAGAAAGGCGCAGTGTTTGATCACCCGTTGGATTGACAAAATTCGTGCTTTATTATACAGTTAATTCATAAATTGTGCCGCATTCTTGCCCGCGCAGTACTGCGGCCGAAAAAACGGGGTGGAACGTGTGCAGAATCAAACGCAATATTACGATACCGTACCGTTGGAATACAGAAAATTAAGCGGCTGGATGATATTTTTTATCGTCACGCAGGTTTTGGGTATGTTCAGCAACCTCAACTCGACCCTCTCGTTCCTCCGTTCGGGCGCATCTCTATGGGTTTTCTTCACCTTGCTGGTTATTGTGCTGCAAGTTCTTATGCTTATATTTTTGGGAACACGGCGGCGGGAATTCTGCTATTTTTACTATGCAATCGGCGCTGTCAATATTTTCTTGTATTTTCGAATGTTCTTTCTTCCCGGCGCGGATGTTCCCCTCACATTTGTACAGCTCATCAGCTGGGCATTGGTTTTCACCGCATGGTGCGTCTACTTTAGTAAATCCGCCCGCTTGAAGTACTATTTCATCTGGAACGATAACGAAAACCAGCAGTTTCTTGCCGTATACGAGCAAAAGGTCCTTTTTTTGCTGGACGCCGTCAGCGGGGCGCACGCCGCAAGCAGCTTTGCCTATATGCCCGCTCAACACGTTCAGGCGGTTATCCTTTACCCCGCCGCCGCTTATGTATGCGGTTTACCGGAAAGCGCCAATTTAATGAACGCATATCCGTTGGTATTGGAACGTATTCCCGTATTTCTCGGGCACAGCGAAACGATTTATTCCAATGCGCTGCGCCAGTATGATTTGTATCATGCCGCGTTCCTCCGGCGCGAAATGGAGCCGCCGCTGGACGCCATCGCTTGTGAGGTCGTGCGCGCGCTTGATCCGTCTCGCGTCTCCGTTCCGGAGGTTTCGGCCATGCTGTCTTCCATCCGCAAAGCATACCAAACCGCATTTTCCGCGGCGGCCGCCACATCTTATACACCATACCCGGCAGCTGCCCAGCAGCCTGCAGCCCAGCCCATTGCGCAGCCCGTGCCCACCCCCACGCCGCGGCCTGTTTTCGCACCTGACGCAGTGCCGCCCTCCACGGCTCAACCCGACCCTCAGCCGCCGGCAATCCGGTATTGCCAGTTCTGCGGCGCGCCGTACAGTGCGCAGGCAAAATTCTGTACGCAGTGCGGTGCACAGCTCCCTTCCTGACGCTTCCTCCCATTGCCCATTCACGGCCGCATAAGGCGGCGGCAAAAAACAGCTTTCAAAAGCGCCCTGTTTTCCTCACTTGGAAAACAGGGCGCTTTTCTCTATCCACATCTATGAATACTGCTGTTTTTCAGCCGCGGCGCGCTTACAGCTCGCCCTTGCTGGACATTTTCAGATATGCGTTGATGAAGCCGTCCAGATCTCCGTCCATCACGCCGTTGACGTTGCCGTTTTCAAAGCCTGTGCGGTGATCCTTGACCAGCGTATAGGGCATGAATACATAGCTGCGGATCTGGCTGCCCCAAGCGATGGCGTTCTGCACGCCTTTGATATCACTGATCTTGTCCAGATGCTCGCGCTCTTTGATCTGATACAGCTTCGCGGCCAGCATCTTCATACACATGTCGCGGTTCTGGAACTGGCTGCGCTCGTTCTGGCAGCTCACCACGATGCCCGTAGGAATATGGATGAGACGCACGGCGCTGCTTGTCTTGTTGATGTGCTGTCCGCCCGCGCCGGAGGAGCGGAACACCTCCATTTTGATGTCCTCCGGCTTGATCTCCACAGTGATGGCGTCGTCCAGCTCCGGCATGACCTCCAGCGAGGCAAAGCTGGTATGGCGGCGCCCGGAGGCATCGAAGGGCGAAACACGCACCAGGCGGTGCACGCCGTTTTCGCTGCGCAAAAAGCCGTAGGCGTTGTGCCCCTCCACCAGAATGGACGCGGACTTGATGCCCGCCTCGTCGCCCTCCAGATAGTCCAGCACCTTCACGGTCCAGTTGTGGCGTGCGGCAAAGCGCGTGTACATGCGGTACAGCATCTCCACCCAGTCCTGAGCCTCTGTGCCGCCCGCGCCCGCATGGAAGGTCAGGATGGCATTGTTCGCGTCATATTCTCCATTCAGCAGCGTCACAAGGCGCAGCTCCTCCACCTTGGCGTCCAAGCTGTTCACGGCCGCGTCGGCCTCCTCCGCCAGGGCGGGGTCGTCGTCTTCCGCACACATTTCCAGCAGCGTTTCGGCATCCTCCAGCATGGTCTGCAAAGCGGCGTACTGCTCCAGCCTGTCCTTCAGCTCGCCCATCTCGGCAAACACCGCGCCGGACGCTGCCGCGTCGTCGTAAAACTCCGGGCTGGCGCTCTTCTGCTCCAGCTCCTCCAGACGCACCCTGCTGCGCTCGATGGCCAGCGCGTCGTGCAGATCCGTTACTTCCGGCGCCAGCTCGGAAAGGCGGCGCTTTACTTCATCTAAAATTACCATAGAATCCTCACTTTATTTTCCCGCAGTATGGTATTTGTTCATATTTTTCTATTATAATTGAAACAAAGCCGCTTGTAAAGGCGCTTTGCCCTTTACTTTCACGGCCTGTTTGGAGTAAGATAGGGATATATAGGAAAATTTGGAGGAACCCCTGCATGATGGATTACAAAGGCTGCAAATGCGCATCCTGCCATAAAGTATTGAAAGAGGGAGACGACATCGTCATCTGCCCGGAATGCGGTGCGCCCTATCACCGGGAATGCTATGCCGCGGAGGGCCGGTGCGTGTTCAGCGCCAAGCACGGCAAGGGCTTTGAGTACGTGCCGCCGGAGGCCAAGCCCGACGTAAATGCCAACGGGCCGATCTGCCCTGTGTGCCATGCACAGAACCCGCCCGACACGCTGTTCTGCGAACGGTGCGGCCAGCCCATGCGCGGGGGCGTACCGCCCCAGGCGGCGCAGAGCAGCCCACAGTATGCCGAGCCGGGTATGAGCGGCACGGGCATGCCCGGCGGCTTCGGCGGGCCGGGCGCGCAATACGCCACCGGCGACGTGATGACGCAGCTCCATCTGGCCAAGGAATACGACGGCATCTCCACGCAGGACTGGATGAAGTACATCGGCAATTCCGCGCCGTATTATCTGTATCAGTTCCAGCGCATGGATGAAAGCGGGCGCAAGACCAGCTTTTGCTGGAGCGCGCTGTTCATCCCGGAGTTTTATTTCTTCTACCGCAAAATGTGGGGCTGGGGCGCGCTGGCGCTGGCGGTGTCCCTTATCGTAAGCATCCCGTCCCTCCTTTCGCTCATGGCTGCGCTGGGCATCGCCACGGCTTTGCCTCTCTCCGCCTCGGCGCTCTCCACGCTCATCACAGTGTGCGGGCTTCTGAACTGGGGCGTTCGCATCGCCTCGTGCCTGTTCGGTTTTTACCTGTTCCGCCAGAGCGCGGCCAGGCGGATGCGCGCCATGAAGGACGACAGCACCGACGACGACCGCTACCGCACCGAGCTGGAACGCCGCGGCGGGCCGTCCCGTGTGGCCGTGGTCCTGGTGGGCGTGCTGCTGCTGGTGTGCAGCTTTGCGTTTTCCGCATGGATCGGGCCGGATCGCCTGATGTCCGCCTTTTATCTTTACTAAAATCCCCTTCGGGCAAAAGGGAGGAACAAATTGAGCAATACTCCCACACTGGAGACCGAACGCCTGATCCTGCGCAAATTCACGGAGAATGACCTGGAGGCCCTGTATCAAATATACCGCGATCCGGATGTGAACCGGTTTCTGCCCTGGTTTCCCCTGCAAAGCATGGATGAGGCCCGAAAATTCTTTGAAGACCGCTACGCATCCCTTTACGCGGAGCCACAGGCCTATGCCTACGCCATCTGCCTGAAGCGCGGCAACCGACCCATCGGATATGTCAAGGTAGATATGGCCGAGCCCCACGATTTCGGCTATGGCCTGCGCGCGGAATTCTGGCATCAGGGAATCGCTACCGAGGCCGGAAGGGCCGTCACCGCACAAGTAAAGCGGGACGGGCTGCCCTATATCACGGCCACGCACGATGTCAACAATCCCCGAAGCGGCGGCGTGATGCGGCAAATCGGGATGAAGTACCAGTATTCTTATGAAGAGCAATGGCAGCCTAAGGATCTCTTGGTCACTTTCCGCCTTTACCAGCTAAACCTGGATGGCAACGGCAGCCGGGTGTATCAAAAATACTGGAATGAATCCGCCGTTCATTTTGTGGAGGAGGAAGTCTCGGCTCATGTTTTCCCCGCCCTGTAGGGCTGTAAAAAAGAAACTATCAAAGGAGAATGTTTCCCATGCAGAAGATCCGTAAAGCCGTCATCCCCGCGGCAGGCCTGGGCACCCGCGTGCTGCCCGCCACAAAGGCCATGCCCAAGGAGATGCTCCCCATTGTGGACAAGCCTGCCATCCAGTACATCGTGGAGGAGGCCGTCGCCGCCGGCATCGAGGAGATCCTCATCATCACCGGCCGCGGCAAGGGCATCATGGAAGACCATTTCGACCGCGCCCCCGAGCTGGAGGCCGGCCTTGCGAAACCCGGCAAGGAAAAGATGCTGGAGGACGTGCGCTCCATCGCGGGCCTGGCGGACATCTTTTTTCTGCGCCAAAAAGAGACAAAGGGGCTGGGCCACGCCATTCTGAAAGCGCGCCCCTTCACGCAGGATGAACCCTTTGTCGTTCTGTACGGCGACGACGTCATCATGGGCGAGGACCCTGTAGCTGCGCAGCTCTGCCGCGCTTACGCGCAGTACCGAAAGGCCTGCGTGGGCATTAAGGAGGTCTCTCCCGCCGATATCGTGAAATACTCCTCCATGAAGTTGGACCATCTTTCGGGCAACCTGTACAACATCACCGACATGATCGAGAAGCCTGCGCCCGGACAGGAATTCAGCCTGTTCTCCATCCTGGGACGCTGCCTGCTTACACCGGAGATTTACGGCATCCTCGAGAAGACGCAGCCCGGCGCGGGCGGCGAGATCCAGCTTACGGACGCCATGGCCGTGCTGGCGCGCACCGGCGGCATGACGGGCGTTGATTTCACCGGGAAACGCTACGACATGGGCAACAAGCTGGGCGTGATGGAGGCCCAGGTGGAGACCGCGCTGAAGCATCCGGAGATCGGCCCGGCGTTCCGCGCTTACCTGAAAGAACTTTCCAAAACGCTGTAGGGCGTTGAAGGCATAAGGACAAAGGTTTTTATTGTTCCGCGCCGCAAAACGCATTTCAGCGGTTACGGCTCCGGAACGGCCGCAGAGCCGAAAACAGCTCGCGGCTGTTCTTTACAAACCAAGTCATAAAAAATGCCGTGCCTGTCCACAATATGCTTGACGGGCACGGTGTTTTTATTGTATAATTAATTGCTTGCCGTGAACAGGCAGGTAATCCTTGCCCCTTCGGGGGCCTTACGTCCAAAAGGAGGTGCACAGAAATGGCAAAGTATGAAACAATGCTGGTTACCACCGCTACTCTCGACGAGGAAGCCACGGCCGCGCTGGTCGGCAAGTTCAAATCCCTCATCGAAGCGAATGGTACGATCGATTCTGTCGAGGATTGGGGCAAGCGTCGCCTTGCATACCCGATCAACAAGGAGAACGAAGGCGTTTACACTCTGATCAACTTCACGAGTGAAGCCGACTTCCCCGCCGAGCTCGACCGTGTCTACAAGATCACCGACGGCGTGCTGCGTTCCATGATCGTGGCGAAAGAAGAAGCCGTTCCCGCGAAAGCTGAAACGGAGGCAAAATAATGCTGAATGTTGTAGCTTTGATGGGCCGCCTTGTAGCGGACCCCGAACTGCGCCACACCCCGAACGGCGTTGCGACATGCACGTTCCGTATCGCGGTGGACCGCAGCTTTGTGCGTGCCGGTGAAGAGCGCAAAGCAGACTTTATCGACATCGTGGTCTGGCGCCAGACTGCGGAATTTGTTTGCAAGTATTTCCACAAAGGCAACCTCATCGCCGTGGACGGTTCCATCCAGACGCGCACGTATGAGGACAAAACCGGCAACAAGCGCTATGCGTTTGAGGTCGTTGCGAACAACGTCCACTTTACCGGCGAAAAGAGCGGCAGCACCGGCGGCCAGGGCGGCTACGGCGCGCCCGCGCCCATGCAGGCTCCCGCCGCGCGTCCCGCGCCCGCAGAGCCCGTCAGCTATGCGGCCGGCAGCGCCGACGATTTCGCCGTGATCGACGACAACGAAGATCTACCGTTTTAAGGAGGCGGACGTGCCCGGCGCGCCCCTTCCGCTACTTTGAGACAAGGAGGAAAACACCATGCCTTTCGACAGAGACCGTCAGGATAGCCGTGGTGGCCGCCCCCGTGGACGCCGCAAGAAGGTTTGCAGCTTCTGCGTGGACCGTATCGACCACATTGACTATAAAGACATCCCCCGCCTGCGCAAGTACATTTCCGAGCGCGCGAAGATCATTCCCCGCCGCGTTACCGGTACCTGCGCTTTCCATCAGCGTGAGCTGACCGTCGCCATCAAGCGTGCGCGCCATGTTGCGCTGCTGCCCTACGTGAGCGACTGATTTTACCGGCATACAAAGGGCCGCACGGTTAACACCGTGCGGCCCTTTTTTGTTTTGCACGAAAGCACAGGCGTTTTGCCGCCCGAGCGGCTGATGCTCATTCTTCGGTAAACAGGTCCTGCACTTCGCAGTCCAGCGCTTTCATCAGACGCTCCAGCGTGTCGATACGCACAGATTTGCTGGCGTTGTCGCAGATTTTGTTCACGGTCGCATAGTCCGTTCCCATCTGTTTTACAAGCCAGTATCTTGTTTTATCTTTTTTGTCTAAAAGTGCTTGAACGTTAAATTGCAACATGCTTATTTCTCATTTCTTGTTGTATCTTTTATACTCTATTGTATGGCATAGTAAAACGCACAAATAGTCGTTATTAAAATAGTGTGTTATAAAATAATATATTTATAGATTGACTATTTAAGCTGTTTTTGTTAGGATAAAAGAAAACAAAAGGTGGTGCTTATATATGAACCTTTGGAAAGACCGCCGCGTGGATTCTTTGCATCGCGTGGTGCTGCCCCGGGAAGCGTTCAGTTTGCTGGGCTGGACGTCGGACGAAGTGCTGGAGGCGGAAGCCCTGCTCGCGCAGGATGCTCTGCTGCTGCGCGCCCAAAACCATCCGCGCCCGCAGTGCTGTGCGTGCGGCGGCGCACAGGACCTTGTTTCCCTGGGCGGCAGGCGCTGGCTGTGCGGGGCCTGCCTTGCCGCCGCGAACGCCGCAAGCAAAGCCTGATCTTCTCAACCCGCCGCAGCAAAAAGCGCCCCGCCTGTATTAGGCGTGTTGGCGCAAGAAAACATCGTCCTTGAAGCGGGAATTTCCGCGCATAGCTTCGTCAAATCGCCTTGACAACCACAAAGGGTGCCTGCGGCAATTTTCCTTGCTCT
>NZ_JXXK01000007.1 GCF_000949455.1 Ruthenibacterium lactatiformans
CTTTTTGAGTACGCTGTGCGCCAAAACCGTCAGCCCAAAACCGATGTTTTCTTGCGTCAACGCGCCTTTGGCGGGACGCTTTTTTATTGTGTCGTATCGCTTTACTGCATCGCCTTTTCCGCAAAGGTATTGTTTACGATCACGTCGTGCGGCGCTGTTTTCTCCAGCTCGCCTGCGGCTGTCATCACCGTTTGCAGCAAATCGAAGCTCTCCTGCGTGAGCACCGGGTCCGTGCTGTACGCGCCGATGTCCTTGTAGCGCTGGACAGCGCTGGTCAGCAGGGCAATATCGGTGTCCGGGAAGCTGTCTTTGACCACTTCCGCGATCTCGGCGGCGGAATGCTCCGCCACCCATTTCTGGCCCTTGTACACGGCATTGGTAAAGCGCTGGATCATATCCGCGTTTTTTTCGATAAAGCTCTTTTTGGCAAAATACGCGGTGTAGGGCATCTCTCCCGCTTCCTCGCCCACAGCCGCCACGATGTAGCCCTTGCCCTCGGCTTCCACGGAGGATGCCGTCGGCTCGAACATCGTCACATAGTCGCCTGTGCCGCCCAAAAACGCACCCGTCATGTTGTCGAACTGGATGCTGTTGTCCAGCAGCAGGTCGGACGCCGGGTCCATGCCGTTTTTGCGGATGGCATACTCAAACGCCATATACGGCACGCCGCCCTTGCGGCCCGGCAGGATGTGCTTGCCCGCCAGCTTATCCCAGGTAAAGCTGTCGTCCTTTTCGCGCCCCACCAAAAAGCTGCCGTCGCATTTCGTTACCTGCGCAAACACCTCGGTGTAGTCCTCTTTGCCCTCGTTGTATACATAGATGCTGGCCTCCGGCCCCGCAAAGCCGATGTCCACGTTGCCGGAAAGCACCGCGCTCATCACTTTGTCCGCACCGCCGCCGTTGGAAAGCTCCACGTCCAGCCCCTCGTCCGCGAAGAAGCCCTTTGCCAGCGCCACATACTGCGGCGCATAGAAAATGGAATGCGTCACCTCGCACACCGTCACCTTTTGCATTTCCTTTGTCTTGCCGCTGCAGCCCGCCAGAGCCGTCAGCGCCAGACCCACACACAGGAGAAGCGCCAAACCTTTTTTCATTTATTACCACCCTTTCTTTATCGGTAAGCCCGGCGCTTTTCGCCGCGCTTATTCCCCCTGTTCCGCCCGCCGTCAGCCCCCGAACCAACGGCTCACGAATTTTTGCAGCAGCACCACGCTCTGGTACATCAGCGCCGCCATCACGGACAAAATGAGCACGCTGGACATCACGAGGTCCAGTTGAAACACCTGCCCGCCGTATACGATCAGATACCCCAGCCCGGCCTTGCTGACGAGGAACTCGCCCGCAATAACGCCCACCAGTGATAACCCGATGTTGATTTTCAATGAATTAAACAATGTGTTGATATTGGACGGAAATACGATCTTGGTGAATACCTGGCGCTTTGTGGCGCCGAAGGTGCGCGCCATTTTAATGCTTTCCGGGTTGGTTGCACGGAAGCCCGCCAGCATCTCCAGCACCGTGACGATGAGGGAAATGGCCAGCGCCATGAAAATGATGGCCTCGGTGCCCGCGCCCACGACGATGATGATAACAGGCCCCAGCGCGATCTTGGGCAGGCTGTTGAGCACTACCAGATAAGGCTCCGCCACGCGGGACACAAAGCCGGACCACCACAGCACGACGGCGATGGCCACGCCCAGCAGCACGCCCAGCACAAAGCCCGTCAGCGTTTCATACAGCGTCACGCCCACATGCATCATCAAATGGTTCTGGGACATGTTGCGCAGCGTTTCCAGGATGCGCGATGGCTGGCTGAGGATAAAGCTGTCGATCCACCCCAGCCGGGCGGATATCTCCCATTGGGCAAAAAAGAACACAAGAAAGCCGATCTGGCACGCGTGCACCAGATGGGTGCGCCGCCTTTTGCGGCGCAGATACAGCGTGCGCTCGCGCGAGACGGCGGGCGGGTTCGTCGGTCTAGCTTTTTTCATCGGTACTCAGCTCTTTCCATATATGGTCGAAGTAAGGGCCGAACTGCCGGTTGGCCCGGCACGAGAGCGGCGAGCGCCCCGGCCCGAAGTCCACGGACAGGATCTCCTTTACCTGCGCGGGCCGCGCGGAAAGGACGAGTATCTTATCCCCCATGCTGATGCTCTCCGGGATATCATGCGTGACCATCAGCGTGGTAACCTGCTCCCGCTTCAAAATGCGGTATACATCGTCGGTGACGTTCAGGCGCGTCTGATAATCCAGCGCCGAAAACGCCTCGTCCAGCAGCAGGATATCCGGCCCTGTGGCCAGTGTGCGGATGAGCGCCACGCGCTGGCGCATGCCGCCGGAAAGCTGGCGCGGGTATTTGTGGCGGAATTCATACAGGCCGTAGGTTTTGAGCAGCTCCCGGGCGCGGGCCACGTTCTGCGGCGTTTTGGCGCCGCGGATCTCCAGCCCGAACAGCACATTGCTTAAAATGGTGCGCCACTCCAGCAAATTGTCGCGCTGCAGCATATAGCCGATGTGCCTTGAAATACCTGTGACGACCTCTCCGTCCACATAGACCCGCCCGGAAGTGGGCGGCAGCAGCCCGGCAATGATGGAAAGCAGCGTGCTTTTTCCGCAGCCGGACGGCCCCACGATGCTCATGAACTCCCCCTTCTGTACAGTGAAGCTGATGTGCTCGAAGGCTGTGACTTCCCCGTTTTCGGCCTGGTATTTGTGGCCGACGTCCTCTACGCGCAAAATCTCCATGGCGCACTCCCCCTCTCCCGCCGCGTCGGCGCGCCCCGCCGCGGCATGCCGGCTGTAACGGCGCGCCGGACACCCGGCGCCGCATACCGTCTGTTCAGCCGTGATAGTACAGTACATGCAGAACAGCCGCGTTTTGATACTCAGCGCAGCGCACGGTTCTTTCTTTGCGCGCCCTGAAACGGGTCCGGGCTGTTTTTTTGCCGGGAAGAGGCCTTGGAAATAAATTTTCGTACAACAAAAGCAGCCGCGGCGAGTCTCCCCGCCGCGGCTGCTTTTGTCCGCATGGATTTTATTGTAACGGCAGCGCGGCTTCCCGGCCGCGTTACGCCCAGCCCCGGGCGCGCTCCACTGCCTTGTGCCAGCCGTCCACCAGCTCCCGCGCACGGGCCGTTTCCATCTGCGGCTCGTACAGCTTATCCAGCGTCCACTGGCCCTTGATGTCGTTCAGGTCGCGCCAGACGCCTGTGGCCAGGCCCGCCAGATACGCCGCGCCCAGAGCCGTGGTCTCGCGGATCATCGGACGGCGTACCGTCACGCCCGCAATGTCGGCCTGGAACTGCATCAGCAGGTTATTTGCCGAAGCGCCGCCGTCCACCTTCAGTTCTTTGAACTGCACGCCGCTGTCCGCCTGCATGGCTTTCAGCACGTCCAGCGTCTGGTAGGCGATGCCCTCCAGCGCCGCGCGGATGATGTGGTTGCGCCCGGCGCCCCGCGTCAGCCCCAGGATGGCGCCCCGGGCGTACATATCCCAGTACGGCGCGCCCAGCCCGGTGAACGCGGGCACCACATACACGCCCGCGCTGTCTTTCACTTTATTTGCGAAATACTCGCTGTCGGCGCTCTCGTTGATGAGCTTCAGCTCGTCCCGCAGCCATTGGATGACCGCCCCGCCCACGAACACACTGCCCTCCAGCGCATAGGTCGCCTTCCCGTTCAGGCCGACGGCCACGGTGGTGAGCAGGCCGTTTTTGCTCTCCACAGGTGTGTCCCCTGTGTTCATCAGCATAAAGCAGCCCGTGCCGTATGTATTTTTCACATCGCCCCGCGCAAAGCATGTCTGGCCGAACAGGGCGGCCTGCTGGTCGCCCGCCGCGCCCGCGATGGGTATTTCGGCCCCGCCGATGCGCGCCGCACCGTACACCATGCTGGAATCGCAAACTTTGGGCAGCATGCACATGGGAATGTCGAGCAGCGCACAGATATCCTTGTCCCATTCCAGCGTATGGATGTTGAACAGCATCGTGCGCGAGGCGTTGGTGACGTCCGTCACATGGGCCGCGCCGCCCGTCAGCTTCCAGATAAGCCAGGTGTCCACGGTGCCGAATAAAAGTTCGCCCCGCTCGGCCCGCTCACGTGCGCCCTCCACATTGTCCAATATCCACTTGATTTTTGTCGCGCTGAAATATGCGTCGATGAGCAGGCCTGTTTTGGCCCTGATCTCGTCCGCATAGCCCCGCTCCACAAGATTCGTGCAGAAATCGGACGTGCGGCGGCACTGCCACACGATGGCATTGTACACCGGACGGCCGGTGTTTTTGTCCCAGACGATGGTCGTCTCGCGCTGGTTGGTGATGCCGATGGCCGAGATCTCGCCCGCCTCCATGCCGCTGCGGGCCAGCACCTCCACCAGCACGCCGTACTGGGAGGCATAGATCTCCAGCGGGTCGTGCTCCACCCAGCCCGTTTTGGGATAATGCTGTGTAAATTCCTTCTGTGCCATGTTGACGATGTTCTGGTGCTCGTCAAAAATAATGGCGCGGCTGGACGTCGTGCCCTGGTCGAGGGCCATGACGTATTTGCTCATGCGGTACGCCCCCTTCCGGCGGGCTCAAAGCGCCGCCGTCACCGAAATTTTAATTTTGTATTCCGGCACGGCCAGCTGGCCGCCCGTGACGCTGCGCGCCGGTTCATAGCCGTCCACGACCCAGGCGTCCCACACGGCGTTGAACGCGCCGTAATCGGCCATGTCCGCCAGCGTGATGGCAGCTGTGAGCACCCGCGTTTTGTCAATGCCGTTGCGCGCCAGAATGTTGTCGATGATGTGGATGACGTCCTGCGTCTGGCCCGTGATATCGGCGTCCAGGTCTGTGGTGGTGATGCCGCTGGTGTACAGGATGCCGTTGTACGACACGCTCTGCGCGCGGCGGCCGTTTGCCCCGTTGCGTTTGATCTCCATAGTTTTACCCTCCCGTTTGTATTTCGCGCCGCGCGCAGAACGCGCGCGGCGGCAAAAATCCTTTTCATTTTCGTGCCAATCTGCTATAATCTAAAGTATGAACAGCCTTTTTTCACGCCTGCCGGGTCATACTATGCAGGTGTTTCTTTTATCTTAACATTTTCTGCGAGGAATTTCCATATGAAAAAATGCGCTGCCGGGCTTGCAGCCCTGTTTCTTATCGTTATTTTTCTTTCGCCGCGCGCCTTTGCCGCCGGGTACGAGCTGCCCGAAGGTACGTCCATCACGGCGCAGTCGGCTTATTTTGTCAACCTGGACACGGGCATCGTGGTGTTTGAACAAAACGCGGACGAGCAGCGAAGCGTGGCCAGCCTGACCAAATTGATGACCGCGCTGCTGCTGATGGAAAATGTGAGCGACCTGGAAAGCACCATGATCGAAGCAAACCGCGATTTATATACGGGAGCCATCATTGACCCCACAGTGCGCGCCTCCCACGCCGACATCCGCCCGGGCGAACATGTGAGCGCGCTGAACATGCTGTACGCGATGATGCTGCCAAGCGCCAACGAGGCCGCCGAGGCCGTGGGGTATTACCTGGGCAACGGCAACCTGAACAACTTTTACGCGCTGATGAACGCCCGCGCGGCCGCGCTGGGCTGCACCAACACCAATTTCACCAGCACCAACGGGCTTGTGGATATGGATGAAGGCAACTATTCCTCCGCCCACGACATTGCGCTCATCACGCAGGAATGCTGGAAGCACGAGGTCTTCCGCACCGTCGTGGGCACGGCGGCCCATCAGATGCCCGCGGCCGAAAGTCACAATGAACCATATAATATTCTTAGCTTAAATGCTATGATCAAGCCGTCTTCCACGGTGTATCGTTCCTATATCAAAGGCGTCAAAACGGGGTCTACCCATGACGCGGGCCGCAACTTTGCCTCCGCCGCCGTCAACGACAAAGGCGAGACATACATCGGTGTGGTGCTGGGCGCGCCGTGGGACGCGGCCGAGGACGGCTATGCTTATTCGTTTCATGACACCGCCACCATCTACGACTGGCTGTTCGCCAATTACTCCATCAAGCCTTCCATCGACACCGGTTCGCCCGTGACGGAGGTCAAGGTGAATTATTCCTCTGAAGCGGACACGCTGATGCTCTACCCCGCCGGCGACCTTAAGACCGTGCTTCCCAACGACAGCGACGAGCTGCTGGAAAAAACCTTCGATGTGCCCGAAAGCGTGGACGCTCCCATTGCCATGGGAGACAAGGTCGGCACCGTGACGCTGACGCTGAACGGCGCGCTGGTCGGCACCGTGGATCTCATTGCAGGGCAGGACGTGGCCCGGAACGGTTTTTTGTATGCGGTGTCACGCGTGCAGGCATTCTTCGGCGGGCTTTATTTCCGTGTGGTATGTATCCTGACGGCCATCTTTCTTGTGGGATACGGCCTGCTGACGTTCTGGATGTACAACCGGCAGAAGCGGCAGCGCGTCCGCCGCGCGGGCGGCCCGGGCAATGCGCCCCGCGCTCCGCGGCCCGGCCGGCCTCCCTCAGCCGGGCGCGGCGTTCCGCCTCCTGCAGGAAAGCCCTCCGCCTCCCGTCCCCCCAGCTCCGGGCCGGACGAGCTTGACCTCGGCTTCCTCGAAGACGATTTCACCTTCGGCCCGCCGGGCGAGGACTGACGCCCCTTTTTGTTTTTGAAATAAATGCAGCAAATACAATAAAGAAAGCCGGAATCTGTGATGACAAATATCAACGACGCACGCAACCTGACGCTTCTGATGGATTTCTACGAGCTGACCATGGCGGCCGGCTATTTCGAAGAAGGCTACACCGACAAGGTGGGCGTGTTCGACATGTTCTTCCGCAAGATACCCGACGGCGGCGGCTTTGCCATTGCCGCGGGCCTGGAGCAGTTCTGTGAGGTAGTGGATAACCTTCATTTCAGCGAAGAGGACATCGAATACCTGCGGGGCAAGGGCTGCTTCTCCGAGCAGTTCCTCGACTATCTGCGCCGCTTTGAATTCCACTGCAATATCTGGGCTGTGGCCGAGGGCACGCCCATTTTCCCCCACGAGCCCATCGTCATCGTGGAGGGCCCGGCCATCGAGGCCCAACTCATCGAGACGCTGCTTCTGGTCACCTTCAACCATCAAAGCCTGATCGCCACCAAGACGAACCGCATTGTCCGTGCGGCGCAGGGCCGCCCGGTGATGGAGTTCGGCTCCCGGCGGGCACAGGGGTACGACGCCGCCGTGCTGGGCGCGCGCGCAGCGTACATCGGCGGCGTGGTAGGCACCGCCTGCGTCATGGCGGACAGGCAGTTCGGCATCCCCGCGCTGGGTACCATGGCCCATAGCTGGGTGCAGATGTTCCCCAGCGAATACGAGGCCTTCAAGCGGTACGCCGAGCTTTACCCCGACAACTGCACGCTGCTGGTGGATACTTACAGCGTGGTGAAGAGCGGTGTGCCCAATGCCATCCGCGTGTTCGACGAAGTACTCAAGCCTCTGGGCATCCGTCCCAAGGGCGTACGCATCGATTCCGGCGACATTGCGTACCTTTCCAAAAAGGCGCGCAAAATGCTGGATGCGGCGGGCTATCCGGACTGCGGCGTGTGCGCGTCCAACTCTCTAGACGAATATCTGGTGCGAGACCTGATCCTGCAGGGCGCGCAGGTGACGAACTTCGGCATCGGTGAAAATATGATCACCAGCAAGAGCGACCCTGTGTTCGGCGGCGTGTACAAGCTGGCCGCTGTGAAGGATGGAGGCCGGTATCTTCCGAAGATCAAAATCAGCGAAACAGCGGAAAAGACCACCATCCCGCACCTGAAAAACCTGTACCGCATCTACGACAACGACACCGGAAAGGCCATGGCCGATTACATCACCATGGCGGACGAGACCGTGGATGTGACGGACGGCATCACCTTGTTCGACCCGGTGGAGACTTGGAAAAAGCGTACCTTTACCAACGTGCGCGCCGAACGGCTGAACCGTCCCATTTATGTGAACGGAAAGCGCGTGTACGAAAACCCGCCGCTGCGGGATATCCGGGATTTCTGCGCCGCTCAGGTGGCGACTCTGTGGGATGAGGTGACCCGCTTTGAAAATCCCCACCGCTATTATGTGGACCTTTCCCAAAAGCTCTGGGACGAACGCCAGCGTCTGCTGACGGAATTCGGCCGCTGAGCGCGGCATTCAAAGGAGAAAACACAAGGAGAATCATGGAAAAACAGCAAAATTCTATGGCCACGCCGGCGCTGCTGCGCCGCTTCTGGCCCTACATGGCCCGCTATAAGGGCATCCTCTGCTTCGATCTGTTCTGTGCGGCGCTCACCTCGGTGTGCGAGCTGGTTCTGCCGCTCATCATGCGTTCCATCACCAATATGGGCGTAAACGACCTTTCCAGCCTGACGGTGAGCTATATCCTCCGCGTTGGCGCGCTTTATCTGGTGCTTCGGCTCATTGACGGCGCAGCCAACTACTTTATGGCCAACACGGGCCATGTGATGGGCGCGCGCATTGAAACGGATATGCGCCGAGACGCCTTTGACCACCTGCAAAAGCTGTCCGACAGCTACTTTGCCAATACCAAGGTGGGCCAGATCATGGGGCGCATCACCAACGACCTGTTTGATGTAACGGAATTCGCCCACCATTGTCCGGAAGAATTTTTCATCGCCGGGCTGAAGGGCGTTATCTCATTCATCATCCTCGCGGGCATGAACGTATGGCTCACGCTCATTGTGTTTGCGGTAGTGCCCGTTATGGTCATCTGCTGCACGCGCTTTAACCATATGGTGCGCGCCACATTCCTCAAGCAGCGCCGCCACATCGGCGAACTGAACGCCCGCATCGAGGACAGCCTGCTGGGCGAGCGCGTGGTGAAGGCCTTCGGCGGCGAGGACCTTGAGCGCGAAAAATTCGAGCAGGACAACGGACGCTTCCTGGACATCAAAAAGGAGACCTACCGCTGGATGGCCGCCTTCAACACCACCACACGCCTGTTCGACGGGCTGATGTACCTTGTTGTGATCGTGGCAGGCGGCCTGTTTATGCTCTACGGCAAGATCGAGCCGGGCGACCTTGTGGCCTACATGCTGTACGTCACCACGCTGCTGTCCACCATCCGGCGCATCATCGAATTCGCCGAGCAGTTCCAGCGCGGCATGACAGGCATCGAGCGCTTCTGCGAGATCATGGACGCGGATGTAGACATCTTCGACGACGAGAACGCAAAGCCCCTGGAAAATGTGCAGGGACGCATCACCTTCGAGCATGTGAGCTTTGAATATCCGGACGACCACAATAAAGTACTGCATGATTTAAGCCTGGATGTGCGCCCCGGTGAAAAGCTGGCTCTCGTAGGGCCGTCCGGCGGCGGCAAGACGACGCTGTGCAACCTCATTCCCCGTTTTTACGACGCAACGTCCGGCCATGTGTGCATCGACGGCCGCGATGTGAAAACCGTAACGCTGGAATCCCTGCGCAGGGCCATCGGCATCGTGCAGCAGGACGTTTATCTGTTCAGCGGAACCGTGTACGAAAACATCCTCTACGGGCGTCCGGACGCCACCCGCGCCGAGGTGGAGCAGGCCGCAAAGCTGGCCGGCGCGCACGAGTTCATCTCGGCGCTGCACAGCGGCTACGACACCTATGTGGGCGAGCGCGGCGTCAAGCTTTCCGGCGGGCAGAAGCAGCGCATCTCCATTGCCCGCGTATTTTTGAAAAACCCGCCCATCCTCATTCTGGACGAGGCCACCAGCGCGCTGGACAATGAAAGCGAACACCTGGTGGGCCAGAGCCTGGCGCGGCTGGCCCAGGGGCGCACCACCCTCACCATCGCCCACCGCCTGACGACCATCCAGCACGCGGACCGCATTCTTGTGCTGGGCGAGAACGGCATCGAGGAAGAGGGCACCCACGAAGAGCTGATGGCAAAGCACGGCGTTTACCACAAGCTGTGGACGGGCGCCGCCGCGCTGGACAAGCCCATGATGTAAATAACGTTTTCTTTTCCGCACATCCACACCGAAACAGCAAAGGAGGCACCCTTGGAACAACCGCTCGTATCCATCGTCATCCCCGTGTACAACGCGGCGCCGGACCTTGCGCGCTGCATCGAGAGCGTCCGCAAACAGACCTACCGAAACATCGAGGTATTCCTCGTCAACGACGGCAGCAAGGACGCTTCCAGCCCCATCTGCCACATGTACGAACGCATCGACCCCCGTGTCCATGTCATCGACAAGGAAAACGCGGGCGTTTCCGCCGCGCGCAACACGGGCATCGCGGCCGCACAGGGCAAATACATCCAGTTTGTGGACAGCGACGATTACCTTGCTCCGGGCGCCACGGCCACGCTCATTGAGCGGGCCGAACACGCGGGTGCGGACATGGTGATCGCGCATTACTACCGCGTAGACGGCGGCAAAACCACCCGCCACGGCTTCTTAAAACGCCGCGACGTGATGGACCAGCGCGAATTTGCGCGGGAGCTGATGGACGAACCGGCCAGCTTCTACTACGGCGTGCTGTGGAATAAGCTGTACCGCACGGCGCTCATCCGGGACAACGGCGTGCTGTGCCGGGAGGAACTGAACTGGAGCGAGGATTTCCTGTTCAATTTGGAATACATCCGCTATGCCCACCGCTTCTGCGCGGTGGATACCCCGGTGTATTATTACGTCAAAAACGAAAAAAGCATCACTCATACACAGATCGACCTTGTAGGCGTGGTGAAAACCAAGGCCAAGCTGTTCACCTATTATAAAGGCCTGTACGAAAGCCTTGGCCTGTATGAGAAATTCAAGCCGCAGATCTACAAATATCTGGTGGCCACGGCCGAGCATCCATGACGGGAGGGCGCGCGGCACCATCGGCGCCTTACCGCCCCGCCTGTACTGTGCGCGGGGCTTTTTGCAGCCTGAAACAGGGGGATTTTGAATGGACTATAAAAAAATGACCGAAACGCGCCAGAGCTGCCGCGCGTTTGACCCTGTGCGCACACCGGACCGCGCCGTGCTGACGCAGGTGCTGGAAGCCGCGCGCCTTGCGCCCAGCGCCTGCAACAGCCAGCCATACCATTTTTATGTGGCCGTAGACGGCACGGCCCGTGCTGTGGGCGCCGCCACCCAAAGTCTGGGTATGAACAAATTTGCCGGCGACTGTCCCGCGTTCATCGTCGTGGCGGAGCAGCCCTACAACCGCAGTGCCGCCGTGGGCGCAAAGCTGAAAGACCAGGACTACCGCGCCGCGGACATCGGCCTGGCTGTGTCCCAGCTCGTCTACCGCGCCCACGAATTGGGGCTTTCCACCTGCATCCTGGGCTGGTTCGACGAGAAAACGCTGCAGGCGCTGCTGAACACAAACGCCCGTGTGCGTCTTATCATCGCCATCGGCTATGCCCGCGCGGACGATGCGCTGCGCACCAAAAAACGCAAATCCCTGGAAGAACTTGTCACCTGGCTGTGACGGCTCCTTCCGTGAAGAAAAGGAGGATACGCACGGTGAAGCTCTGCATCGCGTCCGCTCCATGCAAGGTCTGACAGGACGAGCCTGCATGGAGCCTCTTCCCCGCATTCGTCCCGGCGGTGTGCGGTTCGCATAGCGGTCCACACCCGGCAGACTTTGCATTTTTGGATTGAAGTATTTCAAACAAAAAGGAGCAAAGTCGATATGAGATCTTTCAAAGTACTGATCAGAGAGCTGCGCGGCTTTTTGATCTTATGGCTGACCCAGTCCTTTTCCGCACTGGGCAGCGCAATGACGAATTTCGCCCTCATCGTCTGGTCTTACCAGGCGCAGGGCTCTGCACTCACCACAGCGCTTTTGTCCGTATGTTCCTATGCGCCCTATGTTGTGATGAGCATTTTCGCAGGCGCTCTGAGCGACCGTTGGAACAAAAAGGCCGTTATGCTGGCCAGTGATAGCTTTGCTGCACTGTGCACGGTCGCTGTGCTGGTACTGCTTCAGGCCGGACGGCTGGAGATCTGGCACCTGTACTGTCTCAACGCATTGAACGGACTGATGAACACCGTGCAGCAGCCCGCCGCGGATGTAGCCATCAGTCTGCTGACGCCCGAAAGACATTACCAGAAAGCCAGCGGCCTTCGTTCGCTCGCCAACTCTCTGATCAACATGCTGACGCCGATGTTTGCCACGGCACTGTTGGCGCTGGCCGGCATCCATGCCGTCATTTTGTTCGATCTGTTCACCTTTTTTGCCGCGTTTCTGTCGCTGCTGTTTCTGGTGAAGCTGCCCGCAGCCCCCTCCGGCGCTGCCCGTGCAGAGAGCGTGCTTCGTTGTGCCCGGCAGGGGCTGCGCTTCTTAAAGGGACAGCGGGGCATCCTTCACCTGATTTTGTTCCTCGCCGCCATCAATTTCACCGCGTCGGTCTACAACGCGGCATTCCCCGCCATGCTGCTTTCCCGCCAAGGCGGCGGCGAGGCTGCTCTGGGTGCCGTCAACACCGCTACGGGAGCCGCGCTGCTTTTGGGCAGTGCCGCCGCCTCGGCGCTGCCGCCGCCCAAAAGCCGTGTGCGGGCGGTTTGCAATACCCTGCTGCTGGCCATGAGTACGGAAAACTTTTTTCTTGCCTTCGGCCGCAGCGTCCCCGTCTGGTGTCTGGGCGCGGTATTGGGCTGGGCCGCCATCCCGTTGATGAATGCCAACCTGGACGTGCTGATGCGCACCCACATCCCCATTGCCATGCAGGGGCGTGTGTTTGCTGCGCGCAATACGCTGCAGTTCTTCACCATTCCGCTGGGGTACTTTGCCGGCGGCCTGCTGGTGGACAAGGTATTCGAGCCGCTCATGGCCCGCCGCCCGGCCGGAAGCCTGCTGTGCGTTTTGTTCGGTGCCGGAAAGGGCTCGGGCGCCGCGCTTCTGTTCTTCCTATTGGGACTGCTGGGTGCTGCCACCTGCCTTGTGTTCCGTCGGGACAGGCAGATCTGGGCGCTGGAATGTCCGGACGGGGCGCGCGCTGCAGGCCGGTAAAACGGCCCGCAGCGCTTTCCCGTATAGCACACTGCTTTCCCTGCACTGCATCCATCTCATAAAAAGGCCCGTGGGCCGCCGTATCTGCGGCGGCCCACGGGCCTTTTTCTTCCTTTTTCTGCCGTACTTGGGGGCTTATTCCCCAGCGATCTCGATGCGGCGCGCCTGCGGGACCCGCGCCGCCTGCTTGGGCAGCGTCAACTCCAGCACACCGTTTTTGTATGCGGCGCTGATGTGTTCCGTATCCACGCCCGAAACGTCGAAGCTGCGGCTGAACGAGCCAAACTTGCGCTCCCGGCGCAGATAGTTGCCGTCTTTGTCCTTTTCTCCGCTCTCGCTGCTGTGGCGCGCCGTGATAACAAGCGTTGTACCGTCCAGATCAATGCCGATGTCCTCGCGCTCAAAGCCCGGCAGCTCTGCCTCCAGCAGATAGCTGTCGCCTTTGTCCTGCACATCGCAGCGGAACTGTGCCATATTGGAAATGCTGCCATCCCAGAAGCTGCGCTCCACATTATCGAGATAATTGAACAAATTGCGTTCATTGCGGCCAAACGGAATCAAGTCAAACATAATCTGCTCCTTTTCTCTGTGCGTACTTTATTTTTCCCGGCGCCCGCGCGCAGACAGGTTGTTTTGCCGGAACATGTTCTTTTTTGTTCCCCTTCGGAACAATTTTTATTATAAAGGCTGTTCGTGAACTATTTTCGCTAAATTTATGAACAAAACATGAATTTTTAGCACTCTATTATATCGAGTGCTAAAAATTTTCAACTTGCAAATTACACTGCTCTTGTGTATAATGAATTTATCTGCCCGCGATGCTTATAATGTATAAAAAGCGTCTGCAGACGGTTTTACAACACCCCAAGGAGGGATATCATGAGCTTTCTTTCCAAACTGGTCGGCATCGGCCTCGTGGCCGGCGCCGCCGTGGCCGCTGTTAAGCTGATCGAGAAGGTTTGGCCGCAGGACGATGCGCTGGACGACGTAGTATACACTGTTGAAACGGGCGAATTTCCGCTGGAGGACGGCACGGACGCCGAAGATGCGCCCGAAGCGCCTTACCGCCCTTTCGATCCCGACGCAGCCCTCGCGCCCGTGCCGAATGTGAACCCTGTGGAGGCGCCGCCCGCCGTGCCCGTGACTGATCCGACCAAAATCGCGGACCCGGCCGATTTCCAGGACTGGGATGAGCTCGGCTGCCAGGGCTGAACGTTCCGCGTTCCGCCGTATTTGTACGTTACACGCCGCTGCCCTGGATGCAGCGGCGTTTTGCATGGAGGTAACAGCAATGACAAAAATCACAATTTTTTCCGGATTCCTGGGCGCGGGCAAGACCACGCTCATCAAAAAACTCATCCCCACGGCCTACAAGGGCGAAAAGCTGGTGCTCATTGAAAATGAATTCGGTGAGATCGGCATCGACGGCGGCTTTATGAAAGACGCCGGTATCGAAGTAACGGAGATGAACTCTGGCTGCATCTGCTGCAGCCTGGTGGGCGATTTTGGCGCGGCGCTGCAAAAGGTACTGGACGAATACCATCCCGACCGTATCCTCATCGAGCCGTCCGGCGTGGGCAAGCTGTCCGACGTCATCCGCGCCGTTCAGGCCCTGCATGCCGATGTGGAGCTTGCGGGCTTCGTCACCGTGGCGGATGCATCCAAATGCCGCATTTATATGAAAAACTTCGGTGAATTTTACAACAACCAGATCGAGCACGCCAGCGCCATCATTCTGAGCCGCACGCAGAACCTGCCGGAGGATAAACTGGCCGCGGCCGTTGCGCTGCTGCGCGGGCACAACGAAAAGGCCCCCATCGTCACCACGCCGTGGGACGCGCTCACCGGCGCGCAGCTTTTGGACGCGATGGAACAGAAAAACAGCCTGATGGCGGAGCTGACCGCTCTTGCCGGGGAAACTGCCCACACGCATCATCACCATGAAGATGGCTGTACCTGCGAGGCGTGCCGACATGAGCATGGGCATGATGAACACCGCCACGACCACGGGGATGAGCATTGCCACGACGAAGCACACGCACACGGTGGAAACTGCTGTCACAGCGCAGAAGAGCATCACCACGGCGAAGACTGCACCTGCGGGACATGCCGGGACGGGCACGGCCATAACCACGCCGAACACCATCATCACAGCCACGAGGGGCATCACCACGCGGACGAGGTGTTCACAAGCTGGGGAATGGAATCGCCCCGCAAATTCACCGAGGCTGAGGTTGCATTCTGCCTGACGGC
Organism: Ruthenibacterium lactatiformans; assembly: GCF_000949455.1. Taxonomy (GTDB): domain Bacteria; phylum Bacillota; class Clostridia; order Oscillospirales; family Ruminococcaceae; genus Ruthenibacterium; species Ruthenibacterium lactatiformans. Next base: position 15,188 of record NZ_JXXK01000007.1, read on the forward strand.
TCTGGATTCCGGCGACTACGGCGCGGTGCTGCGCGCCAAGGGCATCGTCCCCGCGGCGGACGGGACCTGGCTGCATTTTGACTATGTTCCCGGTGAGCAGGACATCCGCACGGGCGCCGCCGATTACACCGGCCGCCTGTGCGTTATCGGCGCACAGCTCAACGAAGCGGCGCTCAAAACGCTGTTCGGCGGGGAGGCATGAGCATGAGTATCCCTGTTTATCTGTTCACGGGCTTTCTGGACGCGGGCAAAACCGCTTTCATTCAGGAAACGCTGGAGGACCCGGGCTTCAACACCGGAGAAAAAACGCTGGTGCTGCTGTGCGAGGAAGGTGAAAATGAATACCGCCCCGAAAGGTTCGCAGGCGGAAACGTCAGCTTTCTGCCGGTGGAGGAGCAGGCCGGCCTGACCACCGCTTTTTTAAAAGACTACCAGAAAAAACACCGTGTGGACCGCGTGCTCATTGAATACAACGGTATGTGGCCGCTTCAGGCGCTGTATGACGCGCTGCCCACGGACTGGGATATCTACCAGATCATCCTTCTGGCGGACTCTACCACCTTCGCCTCCTATATGACCAATATGCGCCAGCTTGCCGTGGACAAATTGCAGGACCCTGAAATGGTGATCTTCAACCGCTGCACCGACGCCACGGACAAGGCGTACCTGCACCGCGCCGTTCGCATGGTGAACCGCCGCGCCCAGATGGCGTTTGAGCGCACCGACGGCAGCGTGGACCCCGACGACGTTGTGGATGAGCTGCCCTTTGATACTGACGCGCCTGTCATAGACATCGCGGACGAGGATTTCGGGCTGTGGTATCTGGACGCTATGGACAACCTGGACAAATACATGGGCAAGACCGTGCGCTTCAAGGGTTATGTCTGTCAGACGCCCCGTGTGCCCAAGGGCTGCTTTGTGCCCGGCCGCTTCGGCATGACATGCTGCGCCGAGGATATCTCTTTCATCGGTTTTATCTGCGCGGCGGAAAACGCCGCCGCGCTGCAGCACCGCAGCTGGGTGACCGTGACGGCCACCGTGGGCGCAAAGGAGCATCCCATCTATGACGGCGTCGGCCCCTGGCTGGAGGCTGCCAGCGTCACCCCCGCCCAGCCGCCCAAGGAAGAGCTTGTATACTTCCTGCGCTGAACCGAAAACAGCATCCGCCCGCCGGGTATCCGGCGGGCGGATGCTGTTTATTGAACGATAAAAATTCCGCTCAGTTGTCCACGCCCTTTTTGCGGAAGGCCAGCGCGAACAGCACTGCACTGCCCGCCGTCCACACGGCAAGCACAGCGACGTCCCAAAGCACGTTCGCCCCCATCCACGATTGGTGCCCAAGCCCCAGAAACATTAAATCGGCCGTAGCCGTGGTCGGCACAAAGGACGCGACTTTCTGAAGCACGCCGCCCATCCCGGCAAACATGGTGGGCAGCATGAATACCAGAGCCAGCGGGCCTGCAATGGTGCCCGTAGAGGTCTGGTCCCGGCAGACGATCCCCGTCAGGCCGCCCAACAGCAGCATCGTTATGCTGCCTGCCGTGCACACCAGCAGGAATACCGGAAGCTGCACCGGGCCGAAGCCCGTCAGAAAAAACAACACCGTGTCCACCAGCAGAGTGCCTGCCAGCACCGCCAGCGTTTTCGCGGCCAGAAACTCCCCGCCCGTCACATTGCACAGCATCAGCGTGCGCATGGTGTTCTTTTCCTTTTCCTCGGCGATCATCATGCCCAGCACGGAAAGCGGCGTCAGGCACAGGTTCATCATCACGCCCAGCATCAGGAGATAAGCGGGCGACATGCCAAGATCTACGAACTGATAGATAACGATAAAGATCAGCGGCAGCGCCAGCATCAGGAGGACGTTGGGATTTTTGAACATATCCACAATGTCCTTTACAAACAGCGTGCGCAAAACACGCAGATGCTTTTTCATACCAAATTCCTCCCCGTCACCTGCAAAAATATTTCTTCAAGGTCCGGCTCTTCCGAATGCACGGACGCAATGCCCCGTCCGGAAAGGTCCGCCAGCAGCGCCCCAATCGCCTCTGGATTCCTGGCACACTCCAGCGCCTCACCGTCCTCCAGCAATACGCGCACCCTGTCTTTGGCATACTTCAGCTTCAGTTGTGCGGGCACGCCTGTCTCGGCAATACGCCCCTCGTTCAAAAAAGCCACGCGGGCGCACAAACGGTCCGCCTCCTCCATGTTGTGCGTGGTGAGGAAGATCGTCGTGCCGCCGTCGTTCATTTCCCGCAGCAGGCGGTGGATGGCCGCCGTGGTGGCGGGGTCCAGCGCAGCGGTGGGCTCGTCCAGAAACAGAAGCCGGGGCCGGTGCAGCACGGCCATGGCTAAGATCAGCCTCTGGCGCATACCCTTAGAGAGCTTTTTTGCCACGCGCTTGCCCGCGTCGGCCAGGCCCACTTTTTCCAGCACTTCCCCGATGCGGGAGGCGGGCAGGCCGCGCAGGTCTGCAAACAGCTTCATATTTTCATAGACGCTCATACGCTCGTACACGCCGCTGTTGTCGGACAAAATGCCGATCTGCTCATAAGCCGCGCTGTCAAGGCGGGCAATGGGCGCGCCGAATACGGCAATCTCTCCCGCGCCGGGCCGGAGCTGACGTGTGAGAAGCTTGATGGTAGTGGTTTTTCCCGCGCCCGAAGGCCCAAGAAAACCAAAAATCTCCCCTTCCTTCACGGCAAAGCTCAGGCCGTCCAGCGCCCGGGTACTGCCGAAGGAAAGGGATACGTTCTGCATGGATAGAATGTCCATTGGCGGTTCGCTCCTTTCGGTGAATGATATCATTTTACCGAAAAAAAAGCAGTCTTGCTACAAAAATGCCGTGAAGGGAGCATCCCAAACGGCGAACGGAGCATTACGGGGCATGAACGGAGCAGAAACCATTGCCGTTTTCCGCCGCCGCCCTTTTATTTCCGGCGCGAAAATTCCTCCAAAGGCCCATAAAGCAGATACGGGCATCCGTATCGAAACGATAAGCTGCGCCATCCCCGCCGCATACGCCGCCCGGGCAGGCACAGCTTTTATTTTCTCCCGCCATACGCGGCTTCTTTGTCAAAACCGGTACTGCCGCCGCATGGCATCAATGCGGCCCTTGCTGAGCGGCACACCGGATTCCGGCCCGTTCTCCAGCCGCAGCGCGTAGCTGTTGCGCGTCCAGCGCACCACCTCCTGTACCTTCTGCATGTTCACAAGGTAGGAGCGGTGGCAGCGAAAAAAGCCGTAGCGTTCCAACCGGGCGGACAGCTCCTCCAGCGTGAGCGCGCAGGCGTATTCTTCGCCCCGGACGCTGAGCGCCGTGCGGCCGGACGCGCTTTCGGCAAAGTCGATGTCCGAGGGATTGAACAGCAGCAATGTCTCCCCGGCTTTGGCCGGGATCTTTTCCACCGCTGCGCCCTGCGCCGCGCTTTCCTCGGCGGCCTCAAGCCTTTCCAATCCGTTCCCGTCCAAATGGTAACGCTCGCCCGGCAGCAGATAGACCGTGCGCGTGGAAGCCGTGGCCGCGATGCAGCGCCGGCCTGTGGACGGCACGCCGTCCATCCATTCCAGAATGCGCCTGCATCCTTCCGCGTCCTGCCCAGCCAACGGTTCTTCGATGTAAAACACCTCGGGAGCGCGGACGATCTCCCGCGCGATGGAAAGCCGCCTGCGCTGGGCCGGCGTCAAACGGCGCAGCGGTGTGCGCCGCGCATCCTCCAGCCCCATGGCGGCCAGCGCGGCGTCGGCCATGCCCCGTGTGCCCGCCATCCGCTCGAACAGACGCAGGTAAGCCGCCGTATCCATTCTGTCGTAAAAGCCTTCGTCCGCACGCACGAAGCCAACGCTGCGCCCGCTTCGGGCCAGCTCCGCGCGCAAAGGCGCGCAAAGCTCCGGCGCACACTCGAAGTTCACGGCACAGCCGCCGCCTTTCAGCAGCAGTTCCCGGGCTGCGTGCGGCAGCGCCGCACTGCTTTCCATGTCAGCTTTCCTCCCCGATCCGTTCCAAAAACGCTTTGCCGTAGGCGTCGGCCTTTTTGCCGCCCACGCCCGGCACCTTCAAAAATTCAGCCATCGTGCGCGGCTTTTGGGCGCTCATGGCGCGCAGCGTCGCGTCGGTGAAAATAACGAACGCAGGCACGCCCGCGCGCTTTGCGAATTTCAAACGCAGTTCCTTCAGGCGCTCGAACAGCGCCATATCCGCGGGCAATGCCGCCGTGCTCTCGTGGGCGCGGGGTGCCTCCTTGGCCACGCGCAGCGTGACGGTGCCGCCGTATTCCAGAAATTCCAGCGCGGGCGCCCCCAGTGAAAGCGTGGGATACTGCCCCGCTGCCTGTTCCAGATAACCCGCGGCCGTAAGGTGGTTGAAGATCGCGCGCAGCCGCGCGGCGGAAACACTGCGCAGGCGGCCATAGCCGTCGGCACGCTCCAGCCGGTGGCGCAACACGCGCTCGCTCTCGCTGCCGCGCAGTGCGTCGATGACAGTGGCCGCGCCCAGCGGGTAGCGCAGGTCCCTCAGGAACAGGAAGATGATGCGGGCCTCGCCGCTCACGTCCACCTTTTCCGTCTGCGTGCTGCACACCGAGCAGTTGTCGCAGTGTTCGGGCGCGTTCTCGCCGAAATAGCGCAGCAGATACGCCCGCAGGCAGCTGCCGGAATGGCAGTAAAATGTCATACGGCGCAGCCGTTCCTCGTCCTTCTCCCGTACCAGGCGGCGCGTTTCCTCGTCCAGCGCGTCGTTTTCATCGTCCTTTTCAATAAAAAACCGGTTCGTCACCACATCCTTGCCGCCATACAGCAAAATACAGTCCGCCGGCTGGCCGTCGCGGCCCGCGCGCCCGGCCTCCTGGTAATAGCTCTCGATGTTTTTTGGCATGTTGTAATGCAGCACAAAGCTGACATTGGATTTGTCGATGCCCATGCCGAAAGCGTTCGTCGCCACCATCACCCGCGCTTCGTCATACAAAAACGCGTCCTGGTTGCGCTGGCGCTCGTCCGCCGAAAGGCCCGCGTGATAACGCGTGGCCGCGTAACCGTCAGCCCGCAGCTTTTCGCACACCTCTTCCACGGTCTTGCGCGTCAGGCAGTACACAATGCCCGAAGCGCCCGTGTGGGCCGCCAGATACCGTGTGACGGCCGCGTATTTGTCCCGCGGTTCCTCCACACCAAAATACAAATTCGGCCTGTCGAAGCCCGTCACCACGGTTACAGGGTCCGCGAGGCCCAGCAGGCGCACGATATCCTCCCGCACCTCGCCCGTGGCCGTGGCCGTAAACGCCCCCACCACGGGGCGGCGGGGCAGCGTTTCCAGAAAGCGGGCGATATCCAGATACCCGGGACGGAAATCCTGCCCCCACTGAGACACGCAGTGGGCCTCGTCCACACACACCATGCTGATGTTCATGCCCTGCGCAAAATTCTGAAAGCGCGGCGTGAACAGCCGCTCGGGCGCGACGTAGATGATTTTATACACACCTTCCATAGCGTTGGCTATGGCCTTCGCCGTCTGCCCCTCCGTCAGGGAAGAGTTCAGGTATGCGGCGCGCACGCCGCTTTGCACCAGCGCGTTGACCTGGTCCTTCATCAGGCTGATGAGCGGCGACACCACCAGCGTGATGCCCGGCAGCAGCAGCGCGGGCAACTGGTAGCACATGGATTTGCCCGCGCCCGTGGGCATGATGCCCATGGCGTCGCGCCCCTGCAAAAGCGCGTCGATGAGCTGCTCCTGCCCGGGGCGAAAACCCTCGTAGCCGAAAACAGATTTGAGCAACGCGCGTTTTTCACTCACCGGTTGTGCTTCCATTCCAAAAATTCCTCGTAAGTGCCCGTGCGGTCCAGACAGCCCGGCTGGCCCAGCGGCAGCTCGATGATGCGGTTCGCGATCTCATCGATGAACTGGTGGTCATGGGACGAGAAAAGCAGGTTGCCGGGAAAGCGCGCCAGGCCGTCGGCCAGCGCCTGGATGCTCTCCAGGTCCAGATGGTTGGTGGGCTGGTCCAGCAGCAGCACATTGGCGTGGGTCATCATCATACGGCTGAGCATACAGCGTACCTTTTCGCCGCCGGACAGCACCTTTGCGGGCTTGTATACCTCGTCGCCGGAAAACAGCATCCGGCCCAGAAAACCGCGCAGATATGTTTCGGTGGTGTCCTCGCTGTACTGGCGCAGCCAACAGATAAGGTCCTCGTCAAAGCCCTCAAAAAAAGCGGAATTGTCTTGGGGAAAATAGCTCTGGCTCGTGGAAACGCCCCACTTGAAGCTGCCCGCGTCCGGCTCCATCTCGCCTGTCAGGATCTTGAACAGCGCGGTCTGGCCCGCCTCGTTTTCGCCCACGAGGGCGATTTTGTCGCCCTTGTTGGCGATAAAGCTGACATTGTCCAGCACCTTCACGCCGTCCACCGTCTTGGTGATGCCCTCCACAAACAGGATGTCCTTTCCGGCCTCCCGCTCCGGCTCAAAGCCCACATAAGGGTATTTGCGGCTGGAGGCGGGCATCTCCTCCAGCGTAATGGAATCCAGTATCTTCTTGCGGCTTGTGGCCTGCTTGGATTTGGATTTGTTTGCGGAAAAGCGCTGGATAAAGTTTTGCAGATCGCGGATCTTTTCCTCTTTTTTCTTATTCTGGTTGCGGATGAGCTGCTGCATCAGCTGGCTGGATTCGTACCAGAAATCGTAGTTGCCCGCATACATCTGCACCTTGTTGTAATCGATATCCACGATATGGGTGCAAACCGCATTCAAAAAGTGGCGGTCATGGCTGACGACGATGATGGTGCCGGGATAATCCATCAAAAATTCTTCCAGCCAGTCGATGGATTCAATGTCCAGGCCGTTGGTGGGCTCGTCCAGCAGCACGATGGACGGCCGGCCGAACAGAGCCTGCGCCAGCAGTACCTTCACCTTCTGGCGGCCGTCCATCGCCGACATGGGCGCGGTATGCAGGTCCATCGGAATGCCCAAACCGTTCAAAAGCTGGTCCGCCTCCGTCTCGGCCTCCCAGCCGTTCATCTCGGCAAATTCACCCTCCAGCTCAGCGGCTTTTTCACCGTCCGCGTCGGTAAAGTCCTCTTTCGCATACAGCGCTTCTTTTTCTTTCATAATGTCATACAGGCGGCGGTTGCCCATGATGACGGTGTCCATAACATTGTACTCGTCGTATTTGAAATGGTCCTGCTCCAGAACGCTCATCCGGTCGTCCGCGCCCATAGTCACCGAGCCGGTGGTAGGCTCCAGCGCGCCGGAAAGGATGCGCAGCAGCGTGGACTTGCCGGCGCCGTTCGCTCCGATGATGCCATAGCAGTTGCCGGCCGCAAATTTCAGATCGACGTGTTTATACAGCGTGCTGCCCGCGAACTGCAGGCTGACGTCGGTTACAGTTAACATAAAATTCTCCTTTTTCCCGGGCCGCACCGCACAATCCGCGGCTGACGCCTTAAACTCCGTCCCGCCTGCAGCTTTTCCGTCCTGTTTCGCAAAAGCCCTCGCCAAAACACAACGTGCGGCGGTTTCGCCCACGGGCGAAATCGCGCTGAATGGAGCCGCCTGCGCCGAAGGCACAAGCTGTGAGCCTTGTTTCATGTGACGAAAAAATTTTTGTACGGTCCGGCGTTTTGGAATGCTACAATGCCGCCCTTTTACAAAACGCTATCTTGTTTACCATACCATGCCCGGCACGCTTTGTAAATACCTTTATACTTTATTATTATGGACACACGGCGCTTGACGGATGCCGCCGCCATGCCGTACAATGGATGCTGTACCCCCGCTGCGGCAGCGCCCCGCGCCCCGGGCGGGTTCAGAAAGGAGCGCCGCTTTATGCCGCTGATCATCCCACAGACCCTGCCCGCCTACAAGGCGCTCGAGGAAGAAAACGTGTTCGTCATGCACCGGGCCCGCGCCATGACGCAGGACATCCGCCCGCTGCGCATCCTGCTGGTAAATCTGATGCCGACGAAAATCGCCACCGAAACACAGATCGCCCGCATGCTGGCCAACAGCCCCCTGCAGGTGGAGCTGACGCTGTTGCACATGGATTCCCACGAGAGCACGCATGTGCCCGGAGCGCATCTGGAGGCGTTTTACAAAACCTTCGACGAGATCAAAACCGAGCGCTTCGACGGCATGATCGTTACCGGCGCGCCCGTGGAAATGCTGGCCTACGAGGAAGTAGATTACTGGCCCGAGCTTTGCGCCATTTTTGAATACAGCAAAACGCACGTGTACAGCACGGTGCACATCTGCTGGGGCGCGCAGGCTGCGCTGTATTACCATTACGGCATCCACAAGCGCGTACTGCCGCAAAAAGTGTTCGGCATTTTCGCCCACCGGGTGACACGCCCGAAAAACCCGCTGGTGCGCGGCTTTGACGAAGTGTTCTACGCGCCCCATTCCCGCCATACCGAGCTTTGCCGCGAGGAGGTGGACGCCTGCCCTGCGCTGCGTGTGCTGGCCGAAAGCGGCAGGGCCGGGCTGCATATCCTCGCCACGGATTCCGGCCGCCAGATCTTTGTGTGCGGCCATATGGAATACGACCGCGACACCCTGCGCCTGGAGTACGAGCGCGACGTTAAAAGAGGCCTTCCCATCGCCGTACCGGAGAATTATTTTGAGGATGACGACCCTGCCAAGGGCGTTGTTTTCCGCTGGCGCAGCCACGCCAACCTGTTTTTTTCGAACTGGCTGAATTATTACGTCTATCAGGAAACGCCTTACGATTTGGAGAAGCTGTGAAATGGAAGCAAAGACAGTAAAAAGCAATATGACGGATATGACACAGGGCAGCCCAGCCAGACTGATCCTGTTTTTCGCGCTGCCGCTGCTGGTGGGCAACATGTTCCAGCAGCTTTACAATATGGTGGACAGCATCGTAGTGGGCCGCTTTGTGGGCAGCACGGCGCTGGCCGCCGTGGGTACGGCGTTTCCTGTGGTGTTCCTGCTGTCCAGTATGTTTATGGGGCTGGGCATCGGAGCCATGGTCATGGTGAGCCAGTTCTACGGTGCGGGCGACGCCGAACGCCTGAAGGCCACCATCGACACTATCTATACCGCGCTCATCGTCGGCATCGTGCCGCTCTCCATCGTGGGCATCCTTGTCAGCCGCCCCATCATAGCGCTGCTGGCGGTCCCGGCCGACACCGCGGACCAGTGCTGGATCTACATGGTCATCGTGCTGGGCGGGCTGATCGGCAGCCTGGGGTATAATGCCAACTCCGGCATCCTTCAGGGTCTGGGCGACAGCAAAACGCCGCTGCTGTTCCTTGTCATAGCGTGCATCATCAACATCGTACTGGACCTTCTGTTCGTGGTGGTATTCCACTGGGGGGTAGCGGGCGTGGCCATTGCCACCATCATTGCACAGGCGTTCAGCTGGATATTCGGCATTTTCTACATCAACAAAAAATATCCCCAGATCCACATCCATCCGTTCTGCTTCAAGTTCGACAAAGCGCTTTTCGGCCAGATCGTCAAGCTGGGCGTGCCCGCCGGCGTGCAGCAGGCGCTGTTCAGCTTCGGCGTCATGGCCATGCAGCGGCTCATCAACAGCTACGGTTCGGCGTTTATGGCGGGCTTCAACGGCGCCAACAAGCTGGATACCTTTGCCTTTATGCCCATCCAAAGCTTTGCCACCGCAGCCACCACGTTCGTTGGGCAAAACATCGGCGCCAACAGGCCCGAGCGCGTGCACAAGGGCACTGTTGCCACGCTGTGGATGAGCTGCGGCTTCAGCGTGCTGGTGGCCGCGCTGCTGCTGCCCACGGGACGCTTCTGCATGCGTCTGTTCTCCACCGAACCCGCCGTCATTGAAAGCGGATTTGCGTACCTGGCGCGCATTCTGCCGTTCTACTGGATGCTGGCCATTATGTTCGTGCTGTCCAGCATCATGCGGGGCGCGGGCGAGATGATGGTGCCTATGATCTCCAGCCTTGCGGCGCTGTGGCTGGCCCGTGTGCCCGCGGCCTATCTGCTGGCGCATTTTTTCGGGCCGATGAACATCCATTTCTGCTACGCCATCGGCTGGGCGCTGGGGCTGGCCATCTGCGTGCCGTACTATTTCTCCGGCCGCTGGAAAGAAAAAAGCATTGTCGTGCGCGCGGCCGGCGGAAGCTGAATACAAAAAAGCGCCTTGAACGGGACCTTCAAAAGTCCTGTTCAGGGCGCGCTTTTTTGCTGCTGCTATTTTCGACGGTCTGCCCGGACAAAAGGCGGCTCAACGCGCGGATCCACCAGAAGCCTGTATTTTTCAGGACGGCGGTATGCGTTGCCGTGCGCCTCGCATTCGCGGTAGGCGCGAAGCCGCGCCAAATCAAGTGCGGCAAGATAAATTCCTTCCTCTTTATCCGCTTGCAGGATACAGGTATCCCGCGAGCCCTCCAATTCGGGAAGATATGCTACGCCGTCAAAAGCGCTGGAGCCGCCGTTGCAATCCGGAACAGATGCCGGATAATTGCAGGTGGCGACCGCCAGCATGTTTTCAAAGGCCCTTCCCCGCAGCTGGGAAAGGCGGTTGATTTCCATAGGACAGGCATTGGGAACCAAAATGAGCTCTGCCCCTTTCAACATCAGGACCCGTGCGCTCTCCGGGAATTCCCTGTCGTAGCAGATCATTGCCCCTACTTTTACTTCACCGCAGGCGGTATCCAAAGCGCAAACGTAAAAATCCTCACCGGGTGTCAGCTCCCGCTCCACATCAAAATCACAGGTATGCACTTTGGCGTAAACGAGCTTTCTCTCTCCGAACCTGTCAAAAAGAACAAGCGTATTGCGCGGGCCTCCCGCATATTCTTCCAGCAGCGTGACGCCGATGGCCATTTCCAGCTCCCCGGCAAGCCGCTGGAAGGAACGGACAAAGCTGCCGCCGGACGGAACAGCCTCAGCCTTCCACTCCTCCGCGGGTCGCCCGTAAATATTGTATCCGTTGCTCCACATCTCGGGGAACAAAGCGATATCCGCCCCCATCTTCTTTGCTTTCCGACAGGCACGGATTCCCTTTTCCAGATTCTCTTCCAAGCCGCCGCAGGGCGCTATCTGCAATAAGGCAATTTTCAAAGGCCGCATATATGCCTCTCCCCCTTTACCGCCCGCACAGCGTGCGAACGCGTTCCGCACACAGCAGCATTCCGGCCACGCCCGCCAGCAGGAACGCCGGCAGCAGACCGATGCCCAGCCGTGCGGCCAGCACGCCGAACAGAGCGGGCACAAATGTGGTGCCCACATATGCGCATGCCATCTGCAGGCCAATGACCGCCTGGGAACGCTCCGCCCCAAAGCGGTAAGGCGTTTCATGGATCATACTCGGGTACACGGGCGCAAAGCCCAGCCCAAGCACGGCCATTGCCGCCACGCCGAACCCGGCAGGCAGCGGCAGCATCAGCAGTACGGCGCCCCCGGCGCTGACGAGCTGGCCCAGCCGGATGAGCGCCGCGCTTTTCATACGCATACTGGCAAACCCGGAAAGGAACCGTCCCAAAGTGATGCCCAGAAAGTACAGCGACACGCCCCGGGCCGCCGCCTCTGCTGAAAGCCCCCGTGCTTCCACCAGGTAGCTGGCGCCCCAAAGGCCCGCGGCCGCCTCGATGGCACAATAGAAAAAGAATGTCGCCAGCGCGCCTTTCACGCCCGGAATGTTCAGCGTGCTTTGTTTTTTGCCCGCCTGCTTCGCGGCCGCGGCCTCGGCCCGCAGAGCCGCCCGGTCCTCATATCTGTCCCACATGGGCAGCGTGACGGCCAGCACCGCCACCAGACAGAACTGGATGGCACACACCGCGCCGTAACCACCGCGCCAGCCATGCTTCCCGCCCAGGAACAGCGATAGGATAACAGGCCCCAATGTAGCTCCCACGCCCCAAAAGCAGTGCAGCCAGCTCATGTGGCGCGCCTCGTAGTGCAGCGCCACAAAGTTGTTCAGCCCCGCGTCCACCGCGCCCGCGCCCAGGCCCATTGGCACCGCCGCCAGCGCAAGCCACCAGAAGCCCGGCGCAAGCGCATAGCCCAGCAGTGCGCAGGCCGTCATTGTCACACTTACCAGCGTTACACGGCCGGTGCCGAAGCGGTGCAGCATCCTGTCCGCCGAAAGGCTGGCCACCACCGTGCCGCCCGCCACGATCATTGAAAGCACGCCCGCACTGTCCAGCGGTACGCCCAACGCGGGCTGCATGGCGGGCCACGCCGCGCCCAGCAGCGAATCCGGCAAGCCCAGGCTGATGAATGCCGCGTAGATCATACAAAGAAAAAACGTCGCCATAGATCCGGTCCCTTCTGCCCCATCGGGGCGATGTCCTGTGCATGCGCCGGGCTAAGCCCACGGCGCGGTTTAAAACTCCGCAAGCTCCGTAAATGCACTGTCCTCCGCTTCGGTGACGCTCCCATAGATGCACCGGGTCCTGCAGCCCACACGCAGATAATGGCGCAAAACGGTCTTTGCCGTGAAAGGCATCTCCCGCTTCAGCACGCTGTCATACGGCACCCACTCCAGCCTGCCCTCATCACATGTGCCTCTCACTGCGGCGCCGGGCTTCAGCCCTGCAAAAAAATAGTAATTCTGCCGGATCTCCCCGTTTTTCATGCGCAGCGTGATATACCGCAGACGCAGCTCCTCCAGGCTTTCCTCCGTAAGGCCGGTCTCTTCCCGCAGCTCCCGCAGAGCACAGGCCCGAGGGTCGTTCAATTCGGCCTGCTCAAAATGGCCGCCTACGCCGCACCAGGACGGCGCTACCACGCGGGAGCCGACCCGGTACAGCATCAGCAGTTTCCCCTCCCGGAAAAGGTATACCGCAGTCATATTCCGCAGCTTCTCAGCCATGGCGTTTCCCTCCGTCCGGCGCACTGCTGCACGCCAATGTTTCCAGTATAAAACGGGCCGCCCGTTTTTTCAAGCCGGACAGCCTGTTTCATCTTGGAAAAGAACTGCTTTTTCGCCAAGGTGCTTCCGAACAGGCGTTTGGCCCCGTTCGCCGCGCACGGCGGTCTTCGCCGCAGCTTCGCTTTAAACGCCCCGCGCCGGCCCGCGGGGCGCACAGCATTGTTTGAAATGAAAAAGGGGACAGCTGAGCGCTAAGGGCCGCATCCCCTTTCGGCGCGGTTGTCCGCAAGGGGACTTTGCACGCTTCTATACGCGCCTGCGGGCGCAGTTCCCCTTTTGGCCGCATGCGCCCCATGGCCTGCACTTTGCTTCGCAAGGCTGCATGGCTTTGCCGCCGCCAGCTTTTTCTCCGGAAGCTCTTTTACCTTTTCACTTTTTTCGGCATTCCGACAGGCCGCCCGTTCTTTTATCGCCTCGGCAAAAACGGAATGCCGCAGCGCTTCACGCCGCCCCCAGGCTCAGCAGCCACCGCAGCGCGGGACAGAGTCCCGGACAATTCGCCGTCAGATACGCCGCCACATCCTGCATCTTCGTCGCTTCGGTGATAACCAGGCCCGCATCTGCATTCGCCCCCACAGAGACAGGCGCCGCAGCTGCGCCGCCCACGGCCACCCGGGAAGCAACGGCCGCGCCGCCCATGGCGTACATACCAATGGCACAGCCGCCTGCCGCCACCAGCCCCACGGCCACGCCGCCCACAGCGAACCCGCCCAGCGCAAGGCCGCCCAGGCTCAGCAGGCCCACACCGATGCCGCAGAAGCTTACAACGCCCACGCCAAATCCCCCCAGCGCGACGATGCCCGTGGCAATATTGCCGATGGCGATGACGCCTTTTGCACGCCGTAGGCCATAGCCGCAGTTGATGTGCACCAGTGGAAGGCCGAGCAGTGTGTGTTTGCTTTTGTATTCATAACCGGGAACAACGTTTACCGTCGCGCCCGCCGGCACACACACCGTCTGTCCTGCCGTCACCACCTGCACCGTACCGCTGGGCTTCGTTTCCACCACGGCCTCCGGCCGCACCAACGCGTCCAGTGAAGTACCGAACAGGTCCGCCAGAGCCACCAGCTTGGGCAGATCCGGCATGGTCTGCCCCGCCTCCCATTTGCTCACCGCCTGACGGGAAACATCCATCAAGTCTGCAAGCTGTTCCTGGGAAAAGCCTTTTTCCCGCCGCAGCCGCACAAGGTTATCCGCAAAGGTCATATTGATCTCTCCTTTTGTTTTTGATGGACTTATCATAGCCTGTTCCCCTTTCTGTGCGCCACCAACCTGCGCCTTGCAATTTGTCAACCGCAGGTTGCGTGTGCTTTTTCTGCTCTTCACAAAGCAAAAAGGGCCGCGCCGTGGCGCGGCCCGCAAAACAAGCGGGGAGTGCGGTCAGCGGTTCATCTCGCTCACCGGGCCCGTGGCGTTGTGCTCCCGGATGATGCGGTCGATCTCCTTGAAATCGGAAGAAGGCAGATCGCCCGGCACTGTGTTTTTGACGCTGGATGTGGCGTTACCGAACTGCATGGCTTTCTGTGGATCGCCGTATTTTAACAGGCCGAACAGCACACCCGCCACATAGGCGTCGCCGGAACCGATGCGGTCAATGACGTCGATGTTGGTATAGGGCGGCTCCGTGTAAAACGCGTCCTGCTGGGCGGAATACAGCACCGAGGTGAAATTGTGCTTACGCGGGCTGAGGACCGTGCGCTGGGTGGTGGCGACAATTTTCACGCCGTACTCCTGCGCGTAACTTTTCATGATGTCCTGCAGCTCTCCGGTTTTTTGGAACATACGGCGGCTGGTCTCTTCAGAAACGAACAATACATCCACCAGCGGCAGGATGCCTTTGATGGTCTCTCGCGCTTCGTCTTCACCCCACAGGTTCGCACGGTAGTTCACGTCAAAGGAGATGAGCGCGCCGTTTTCCTTGAATTTTTTCAGCACCTGAATGGCCACGTCGCGCGTGCCCAGCGCCAGGCTGATCCCGCTTAGATGGAACATCCGCGCGGAAGAAAACGCCTCGGCCGGAATATCGTCCATCGTAAGGCCGCAGACGGAAGCGTTGAATCGGTCATACACGATGGTCGGCTTGCGCGGCGCGGCGCCCATCTCATAATAATAGATGCCGAGGCGTGCGCGCGGGTCGTCGTCATACGTTAAATAATCATCCGACACGCCGACGAAGCGGATGCGGTTTTTGATGAAGGTCCCCAGCTCGTTCTGCGGCAAGCGAGAGATGATGCCCGTTCGCAGGCCCATGAGCGCTACGCCGGAGGCTACGTTCAGCTCCGCGCCGCCGGCGCGCTTTTCAAAAATGTCCCCATCCACGATGCGGGCATGACGCGGCGGCGAAAGCCGCAGCATGATCTCGCCGAAGGTAATGAGGTCGAACGCCTTTTTTTCCATAGGAAAGCCCTCCATACGGTTATTTTCAATTTCAGTATAGCATAAAACTCCGCGCCTTGCGAGAAGGTTTTGCATTGTGGAACGTGCCTCCCGCCCGCCGCATCAGCACTGTGCAACTCTTGCGCGGGCGGGTTGTAAAAGGTGCGGAAAGGGCACCATGCGGTTTCTTTCTTTTGCTGCGCATGCTATAATAAAAATGTATTGAAAATTTACAAAAGAGCCGGAGCGGCCCGAAGCGGGGTTGCTCCACAAGGTCAAAAAGGAGAGGTTTTTTTGCAGAACAAGGACGAAGCGCTGGGCACACAACCCATTGGCAAGCTGATGCTCAGTCTTGCCCTGCCGGCCGTTGCCGCGCAGTTCATCAACATGCTGTACAATATCGTGGACCGGATCTACATCGGCAACATCCCCGGCACAGGCGCACTTGCGCTGACAGGCGTGGGCGTTACGTTCCCCATCATCCTGCTGGTCTCGGCCTTTGCCGCATTCGCCGGAATGGGCGGCGCGCCGCTGGCTTCCATCCAGCTGGGCGCCGGCAACCGTGAAGGTGCGGAAAAAATTCTGGGCAACTGCTTTTCCATGCTTCTGGTGCTGTCTGTTACACTGACAGTCATTTTCAGCATCTTCAAAACGCCGCTGTTGTATATGTTCGGCGCCTCCGACGCCATCATCGGCTATGCGGAGGACTATATCTCCATTTACCTGGCGGGTACTATTTTCGTACAGCTTGCTCTGGGCCTCAACACTTTCATCAGCGCACAGGGCCACGCCACCGTTGCAATGCTCAGCGTGCTCATCGGCGCGGTCATTAACATCGTGCTCGACCCGGTGTTTATTTTCGTGTTCGGCATGGGCGTTTCCGGCGCGGCGCTGGCTACCATCCTTTCTCAAGCCGTCAGCGCCGCGTGGGTGCTGCGCTTTTTGTCCAGCGCAAAAAGCGGCATCCGCATCCGGCGCGGGAACATGAAGTTCGAAAAGCGTGTGGTTGGCAAGGTCATCGGGCTGGGCATCGCTCCTTTCATCATGCAAAGCACCGAGAGCCTTGTGAATATCACGCTGAACGCCGGGCTGCAGCGCTACGGCGGCGACCTGTACGTGGGCAGTATGACCATTATGCAGAGCGTGATGCAGATGCTCGTCATGCCCATCCAGGGCATCACACAGGGCGCGCAGCCCATTATGAGCTACAACTACGGCGCCAAGAATTACAGCCGCGTGCGCAAAACTTTCAGCCTGCTGCTCAAGGTAATGCTGCTCGTTACCGTCTCGGGCTTTGCCCTGGCCGCGCTCCTTCCCGGCGTGCTGGCGCGCATGTTCACTCAGGACGCGGAGCTGATAGAAATCGTTAAAAAAATGATGCCCATTTTCTTCGGCGGCATTTGGGCCTTCGGCGCGCAAATGGCCTGCCAGACCACCTTTATGGCGCTTGGCCAGGCCAAGATCAGCCTGTTCCTGGCGCTGCTGCGCAAAGTGGTGCTGTTGGTGCCCCTGGCATTGCTGCTGCCTGTTGTCATGGGCGGCAATGTGCTGGGCATCTATATTGCCGAGCCTGTGGCCGACGTGATCGCCAGCTTTACCACGCTGTCCCTGTTCCTCATCAAGCGCAAAACGCTGCTGCCCGACGGCGGCGCACCCGCAAAAAGCAAATAACCCGACGCTTATTTTCAAACGACGGAGGCTGCCGTGAAGCACGATTCCTTTAAAACTTATCTGCACTGGGGGCTCACTGCCTTCGGCGTTGTCGCGTTGAGCATCCTGTTCTTTTTCTCTCTGTTCAAGGTGGGCGCGCTGGTGCATTTCTTCCAAACGCTGCTGGGCATTTTAATGCCGTTTGTGTACGGGCTGGCCATGGCCTATCTGCTGACTCCGGTGTTCAACTGGCTGCACGCGCGCTTTGCGCCCGCGCTGCAAAAACACGTAAAAAATCCACGCCGTGCTGCCCGCGCCGCAAAATTTCTTTCCACGACGCTTTCGGTGCTGCTGGCGCTGCTGCTTGTAGCCGCGCTGCTGTGGATGGTGCTGCCGCAGGTGATCTCCAGCATCGTCGGGCTGGTGGAATCCAATCTGCTGACGAACAGCATCCAGAACGTGACGGGCTGGATCGAGGACACGCTTCAGAACAACCCGCAGTTCGAAGCTGCCGCACAGCGGGTATATGCCGAAGCCGTGGCAGCTCTCACCGCATGGGTAAAAACGGACATGCTGCCCCAGCTGACGAACCTGATGAGCGGGCTGCTGGGCACCCTGACCTTTTTCAAGAATGTATTCATCGGCATCATCATCGCCATTTATGTGCTCAACAGCAAACAGCTTTTTGCCGCACAGGCCAAAAAATTGCTGTACGGCTGCCTGAGCACCCGCCGCGCCAATATCGTGCTGGATAACGCACGTTTTACTCACCGGGTATTCGGCGGCTTCATCAACGGCAAGCTGCTGGATTCCCTCATCATCGGCATCCTGTGTTTTGTTGGGATGACAGCGCTGCGCATGCCGTATGCGATGCTCATCAGCGTGGTGGTGGGCGTAACGAACATCATCCCGTTTTTCGGGCCGTTTATCGGTGCCATTCCCAGCGGGCTGCTTATCCTTCTCATCGACCCGCTCAAGGCGCTTTACTTCGTGCTTTTTATCCTTGCGCTGCAGCAATTCGACGGCAATATCCTGGGCCCAAAAATTCTGGGCGATTCCACCGGCCTTTCCAGCTTTTGGGTGATGTTCGCCATTCTGCTGGCCGGCGGGCTGTTCGGGTTTGTCGGCATGGTCGTCGGCGTGCCGCTGTTTGCGGTGCTGTACAGCATCCTCTCCGGGCTGGTGTGCCATTCGCTGCGCCGCAGGGGCATGCCGGAGGAAACACAGGCCTATTATGAACTGGACCATGTGGATGAGCGCACACACGACATCCTATACAATGAGGCTCCGGCCCGGCCGGCCGCGGGATCTGCGGACAGGCCTGAATGACCGTCTGTCCGCTTTGAATTGAAAATCGGGGATGTATGATACATCCCCGATTTTATTTTTCCACTTTCCGGCCGTGCGCTCCGTTTTTTTATACCCGCCAGCCTTCGCCCGCGTTACAGCACCCTTTCCATCACCACAGCCGTATAGCTTCCGTTGTTCACTTCCTCGCCTGTGCGCACAAAACCATTCTTGGTCCAGAATGCCTCGCTTTGGCAGTTTCCTTTGGCAAAGCCCAGCCTGGCACGCCTCAGACCCTGCCGTTTCAAAAAGCAGAGGCACTCTTCGATGATCGCCGTTCCCGTCCCTTTTCCCTGGCTGGCGGAATCCACCATGAAAAGGCCGATGAACGCAGTCTCATCATTGGGATATTTGAGGATCAGGTCCATAACGGCTGTCAGCATACTGCCGTCAAAAAATCCAACGTAAAATTTATCTTCTCCGCTTTTCCCCGGCGGCAGAACTTTCATATCCTCCCGGATGCTTTCCAACGTTACACACGGCGGACAATATTTGTAAAATATGGGATTTCCCGCCGAAAGGCGGTACACTGCGCCGACATCGCTGTCACACAGCCTTCTGGCGCCATACCTCGAAGATAACCCGGCGGGCTCCATCCTTTCCCCTTCTTTCTCACCTATGGCTTCATGCTGCTCCGGCTGGAAAACAGGCAGGGCCGCCGCAAATGCGGCGGCCCTGCCTGTATCCGTCTGTTCAGCTTTTTCCCGTATTGCGGCGGTATGCCATGTAACTTTCCAAAATCACCGTCGCCGCCACCGCGTCCAGCACATCCTTACGCCTTTTGCCGTAAGTGCCGTTTTCCGAAAGGATGTTCGCCGCGCTTACGGTCGTCTGCCGCTCGTCCCACAGCTCCACGGGAATGGGCACAATGGCCCGCAGCGTATCGGCCAGCTTATGGCTCTTCTGGGCGCGCGGGCCCTCACTGCCGTCCATGTTTTTCGGCAGGCCGATGACGATCATCCCCACCTCATATTCGCGGCTGGCGTACACGATTTTTTCCGCCACCTTGGCCAGACTCTTCTCCTCGATGATGCCGATGGGACTGGCCAGGAACTCGGTGCGGTCACACACAGCAAGGCCCGTTCGGGCATCGCCGTAATCCACTGCCATGATCTTCATTGCATTCTCCCTTCCTGCATGCTTGTATCTCATGCGGAATATACCTTTTATCATACAGGATACGGATGGTTTTTTCAAGCTGCGGCACACCCTGAAGCGCTCTATTTGCCGCCCCGCGCCCGCACACGCAGGCCCGCGATGATATTCATGAGCGACGCCACACAGATAATGCCCAACGCAATTGCACCGGCCTCGGTGAGCACCCGCTGGGCATACTGGCCGAACGCCTCATACTGCCCGCGCACAAGAAAGCTCATCATATAATATAGGTCGCCGCCTGGAATCAGCGGAATGAGCATGGGAACCAGCAGCATGATGACCGGCGCCTTGACGGCGCGCGCCAGCAGCTCGCTGGCCAACGCCGCCGCCAGCGTGGCGAAAAACAGGCCCGCAAAAATATCCAGGCCGTTACAGGTGCAGGCCAGATACACCGCCCACGCCAACGCGCCGCCTCCGGCGGCCAGCAGCAGCTTGCGCCCGCGGATATTGAACAGCACGGCAAACCCAACCGAGCCGATGCAGCCCATAAGCGTCTGTACAAAATACCAAGCCATTTTCATCCCCCCATCCGCATCAGCACGGCTGCAAAGCCGATGGCAATGGCCAGAGCCTTGAGCACGGCCTCGCTGAGTCCCAGAAGGCCGGAAATGGTATCGCCGTTAATCATGTCCCGCAGCGAGGTCGTCAGCGCAATGCCCGGAATGAGCAGCATGATGTTGCCGATGATGATCTTATCCGGGTTCTGGCCCAGGCCGAAGCCCACCATCAGCATGACGGCCAGTGCTGCCAGCGCGCTGGCCAGCATACTCTGCAAAATACCGTTGAGCCGCAGCCGCTGGCAAAAGCGCAGCGCGCCGAACAGCAGCATGCCCGAAACGGCC
Source organism: Ruthenibacterium lactatiformans (assembly GCF_000949455.1). Classification (GTDB taxonomy): domain Bacteria; phylum Bacillota; class Clostridia; order Oscillospirales; family Ruminococcaceae; genus Ruthenibacterium; species Ruthenibacterium lactatiformans. Next base: position 35,417 of record NZ_JXXK01000007.1, read on the forward strand.
GCCGTCGCAGCGTCGCGTAACGTGCCGCCGAAAAAGGCGGAGAACGCCGCTGAGATAACGGCGTACATGGCGCACTGGGCGGCGTCCGGGTAAGCCGGGGCATTGCGTACCTCCTCCACCGCCTGCCGGAATTTTTCCGGCGGCAGCGGGCCTGCACACAGTCTGCGCGAGAGCGCGTTCACCCGTTCCACACGGCCCAGGTCCGTATCCCGCGCGCGGATGCGCCGCGTTTGTGTAAGTGCGCGCCCCTCCGGTGTGCGCACCGTCAGCACGATGCTGGACGTGATGGTAAAAACGTCCGCCTGCGCAAAACCATACACCATACACAATCGGGTGAGGGTATCCTCCACACGCATCACCTCGGCACCGCTGGTCAAGAGCAGTTCACCCATGTCCAGAATGCACGCCAAAAGCGCGCCGTCCTGCGTTTCCGCCTCGCCCGGCGGCGCGGCGGCCTGTCCCTGTGCCATGCGTTTCCCCTCCGCAAAATCCACAATTTTTCCGGCGGCATCCGCGGGCGCGGGGCCCGCGTGAACCACACAAAGCGCGGCACAGCGTGCCGCGCTTTCTGTTTTTACTCCTTGATCTCCAGCACCAGGTGTTCAATGGCCGTATGCCGGTTCATATATACCACATTCAGACGGCCGTCCCTGTCCCTGCACATGGCGGGCTGGCATTTATTTCCCGGCGCGGCGGCCAGTTCGATAAGGTTTTTCCAGGTTTTTCCCTCATCCTTCGAATAGGCCAGCGTCAGAGGGCTGCGCTCGTGCCAGTCTGCCACAGGCGTGTCGTTGTAGGCCATCAGGATGGTGTCTTTGTCCCAGCTGATGACATCGATCTTCGATTCGTTATTGAGGATGGTTGTGGGCACAGGCTGCGTCCAGGTTTTGCCGCCGTCCCGGCTTTCGGCTGTATACGACACCAGTGATTTCACGCCCGCGCCCCAGCCCGTACTGCCCGGACAGGTACGCGTGAACATACGGATGGTGCCGTCCGGCCGAAGGCAAAGCGCCGGCTCCCGGATGAGATTGCCGTCGTCCGCAGAGAGGATGGGGCCTTTTTCCCATGTCTCGCCGTCGTCGTGGGAAAGATAGATGCGAACTGCGCCGAAGTATTTATCCGGAAGCTCACTGCTTGTGGAGGCGAACACGATGGTGCCGTCATCCAGCAGGACGCTGTCGTTGGAGGCGTGGCCGCTCTGGATGCCCGCGGGCTGCGCCGGCTCCCATGTGCGGCCGCCGTCCTTCGTTTTGCGTGTCCACAGCTCGTCCCGGCCGTTGCACCAGGTGGTGAAGTTCACCTCGGTGTCCAGAAATTTTGCGAACAGGAGAATGATCTCCCCCTTTTTGTTTTTGAGAAACACCGGGTCATGGCAGCAATAACGGATGTCACAGCCCACGGCGTCCGGGTTCGACCATTCTTTTGCGCCCGGCTCCAGCACAGACACCCAGTCTTTGGCGTCGCGGCCCATGGGGTCGCCGTTCCACTGCAAAAAGCCACCGTTCCATACGGCCAGCAGATTGCCGTTGTCCGCCAGCGTCAGGCTGGGCATATGATAGCACTGGCGCTCGTCGAACCACTCGACGACCCACTTTCTGTCTATGATCTTTGCCTGCATCATATTTCTCCTTTTTTAACAATGGGAAGCTTGCTGGGGCAGCAGCCGCCCTGAATTTCTTTGCGTTGCCGGGCCGGCAGGGTTTTCTTTCCGCAGTTTTTTAACAACGGAAAGCGCTTTGCGGCCAACGGCTCTTCCGTTTTTGGCAAATATGTTTTTGTTTATGCGGAAAAACGCCCGCGTTCAAGCCCCCGGCGCGGCCTGCTTCGCGGAGCGCATGGCCCCGCGGCACAGCAGCACCGTGCCCACCTGGGTGAGCGTCAGCACAAGCAGGCTCCACACCTGCACGCCCACATCCTCGCCCACATATACGTTCATAACGATGATGATGGAAAGCCCCACACAGCGCCCAAGCTCCAGAACGGTATCGTTGACAGCCAGCAGCTCGGGCCGGTGGTCGTCCATCTCGGGCACCAGCTGCATCATATCCAGAAAAGTGCTGTATGTGGAATTCTCCAGAAAGCCCGCAAAAAACGAATTGACCACTGTATATAGAATAACCGTCATCGGGCTGAGATGCAAGATGCAAAGTGCGGCAATGCCTGTGAGCACCGCTACCGCGACACCCATATACCGTACCCGGTTCGCCAGTGAAAGGATGCGGCTGGCGATGACGTAGGAAGCGATGGCCGCCGCGGCTGAAAGGAAGGTATTGAAGCCCACCAGCAGCTCATTTTTCACCATCTGGTACAAAACGATACTGAGGATGAACGTGAACGCACCTTCTCTCACCCCTTTGCAGCCCTGCGCAGCCAGGCTGTACAGCAGATGCCGGTTGCGTCCAATGGCGCGCAGCGTGCGGGGATAGTCCACCTTATGCGCGCCCGCCATACGGCGCTTGGGCAGCCGCAGCGCCAGCGCACAGGTGACGGCGGACACGGCAAACGACAGCCCGAACACCGCCATATAGCCCCGCGTACCGCCCACTGCGTCGATGATGAAGCCCGCCAGCAGCGGGATGGTGAGGTTGACGACGTTGGCGCAGATGTTCACAATGGCAAGGCCGCTGTCCCGGTTGGTAAGGTCTGTGGAATCCGACAGCAGATGGCCGTAGCTCAGCCAGTAGCAGCCGTCCGCAAGACCCGCCAGAAGCCCAAGCCACAAGTGCCAGCGCGAGGCGTTGTCCCCCAGCACGATCAGCAGCAGATACAGCACATTGTAGCCCAAAATACCCAGCACCGCCGTCACGCCGGAATCCGTGCGCTGCAAAAGCCCTGCCGCCAGCAGCATGGCCGCCGCGCTGCCCAGGAAAAACGTAGCGTTATACATCACCACGACCTTTACGTCGCCCGTCTGCCCCAACAGCATCGTATTGATAAATACATGGGGCAGGCCGTAAAATACCAGAAAACACGCATGCACCGACAAAAAACGGTAAAATCCGCCGCCCAGCGTCTCGCCGTTCACCAGCACCTTCAGATAGCCAATAAATGCCCTTATTTTTTTGCTCATGCCGGGGTCTCCCCTTCCGCCCCCGGCGCGGGCATGCGCAGCAGAACAGCTTCCATGCTGGGCACATCTACCGGCACCCGAACGCCTGTTCCCGCCGCTTCACACACAGCGGCCTGCGGCGCGGCCTGTTCTACGTGCGAACGCCAGACCTCCGCGCTTTCCGGCGCAGTTCCCGCAGAAAACGCCAGCTCCACAGCGTCGGCATCATCCGTGCTGCCGTTTACAAGGTAGACATCCAATCCCCCGTCCCGTACAAAGCAGTACGGCTCCAGATACGGCGCGCCGCACACCAGCGGAAACGGCGCGCCCGCTGTGCGCAGCACGTCGTGCAGCACAGCCTGGCGCATGCTGTTCAGCAGCATGGGCGGGATGGATACAGAGCTTTCAAAATTCCCGAAGGGATAGACGAGTACGCGGCCGTCCACCACCACCTGGCCGTGGGCGGTACGGCGGCGGAAAGAATCGTACAGCGCAGTATATTCGTTCACCTGTGCGCCCTGCGCATAGGTCACATCCAGCGCGTCGCTGCACGAGACGATGGCCGAGGCCCGTGCGTTTTTACGCCCGCAGTAGGTCTTGCCGTTCGTCACCTGCTCATAGGCGTAGCCGCCGTCGTTTTGGCGCAGCCAGCGCACGCTCTCAATGCCCGCAAGGCGGCCAAGTCCCATTTCGCACAATGTCCAGGCCGCGTCTCCGTTCAAAATAACGAAATTATTAGCGAACAGCCGCGCCAGCGTTCCCGCATCCCAATTGCGCAGCACCTGGCCGGATGCCGCCACTATCTGACCCGTCAGTTCGGGGCTGCCGGTGTAAGCATAGGGCACGCCCATGGCGGGCAGCAAGCCGGCAAAAAACGCCTCCTGCGGATACAGCTCCTCCATGGAAGAACCTTCCCGCGTGTGCAGCGTGTACGAAGAACAGGGGCTGTACAGTACGCGTACCCCCAGGCGCTCCTCTCTGAACACACCTCTGCGGGTCAGGGCATTCAGATAGGGCTTTGTACGGTGCAGCATCTGCTGATAGCCATCCTCCCAAACGATGCCGTTGCCGTTGAGGTCATACAAGTCGATGGTGATGCCCGCCAGATCCAGCGGCAGTGCGCTCAGCAGCTGGAAACGCGTGAACCGGCGGGATTTCGAAAACAATGAGAACGGAAAGTTTTCCAGCTCCGGGTATACCTCGGTCTCCGATGGGAGCATTGCACGGGTGAGCATAGACACCATATTGAATCCGTGCAGATAGTTCGACGGGGAATTTTCCTGATATCCGGGCAGATGCACACGGTCCACAGGCGGGCGTCCAGCCGCAAGCGTGTGCAGCAATGCATGCCAGTCGCGCCCCTCGGCGGCGTGGATGTGCGGAGCCGAGCTCATGAGGCCCACCTTCGCCTGCTTTGACGCAGCGCGCACCGCCTGTCCGATGGCTCCGGCGGCGCTGAGCATCGTCTCACGGCTCACATCCAGCCATATCTTCCGATAAGGATGCGGCTCGCCGGGACACAGCACGCCTGCCAGAAATTCTTCCCGCGTCAGCGGCTTGCCCGCGCGGGCGCTGTACAGCTTCATATGCTCGTCACAAAAGCAGCCTCCCCACGCAAGAGGCTCGTGGTTATGCAGACGGAAGTCGTCCTCCACCCAAAGGATGGAGGGCTCCAGCTCCGCATAGCGCGCGTACAGCCGGGCGATGTATTTCTGCCATTCGCCGCACAGCGGGCAGACGCACAGCTTCGCTTCATTTCCCTCCACATCCACCATGGGGCGAAAGTTCTGCTCCGGCCGCAGCGTTTTGCCAAGGTCCGCGTGCATGACGCTGTGCCACTGGTTAACAGACATCGTAACACCTTTTTCGGCCAGCAGCGCGCTGATTTTGCGCATCATTGCAAGATACACGTCCTGCTCGTCAAAGCTCATATGGCCGGTGTTGATCTCCTCCACGTTGGCGAATACGGCCACGTCGTCGATATCCGCCTCGTCCACATAGCGCAGCAGCGCCGGGATCTCCTCGGCATCGTTGAAGCCGGGGTCGCAGCAGAAGCGGAAAATATATTGAAATGGATCTTTTTTCATAGGGCGGCAGCCCTCCTGTCTGTGAAATGCGGCCGCGCCGCGCGCGGCAAAAAGAGTCAGCCCTGTTCTACGGGCACGCCGTAGAACGAGAGCATGGGCATGCGCATGCAATCGCTTGGGATGGCCGCGCCCGGGTTCATGCGCCATGCGCCATGCAGGCGCGCATCCGCGCCAAGCGGGCGTTCAAAAGTGATGGTCAGGCTGTCCGCGCCCGTCTCATACGCTTTCGGGGCGGCAAGGCCCTGCGCGTCCTCGGCTTCAAAGGGCAGCAGGGCCGCGGGCACGCCAAAGGGATTGAGCCAGTTGCGGATGCGCGAAAAGCGAACCGTCACCGTGTCCGGGGCAGTCTGAACCACGGATTCCGGCTCCGGCGCCATCCAGTCCACATCGCGCCCGTAGCATTCGGCCAGCGCGGCGCGGGCGCACCGTTCCCCCACCACAAGATTGCCCTCTGAAGCATTGTGGATGAAGTCATACAGCGCAAGGTCCGCGGCCGGCACCACGGTCACATGCTCCAGCGTGTGCCACGCCTGGCGCTGCGCCTCACGCACCATGCCCCACTGGCGGTCCAGCTTTTCACTCGGGCCCTCCATGCAGCGGTTGAGCTGCACAGTGAGGAACGGCAGCTCCGGCTGGCCCAGCGCCGCGCGTGTGTGCCGCACAAAAGCCGCAAACCGCTCCAGATATGTCTGCGCGCTGTCCTCGTAGCCCTCGGCCTCGCCCTGATACCACAGCACCGCCCTGGGATGGATGTCGTAATCTGCCAGCATCTCCAGCATATTGGTGAAAAGCGCGCCGTTTTCCTCCGGGTTCCACCAGCGCAGCGGCGCGCCGCCGTAAGCGCATGGAACAAGGCCGATGGGATACCCCAGCTCTCGCTTGAGCCGCTTTGCGAAATGCAGCCACGGGCTGTGGCCCGGGTTGTGGTTCTCATAATGGCCGACGTGCAGGGCGTTCGTCGTCTCGCCCAGCGGATGAGTTGCAAGCTCCCACCGGGCGCTCGTGCGCAGCACGTGCACGCCCAGCTCAGGGTCGTCCGCTACCGGGTTTTTTGCGCGGCCCGCCGCATTGCTCTGCCCCGCGATGACGAACACATCGCCCACGCCCACATTGTGCACCATATCGCCGCGTGTGCAGGAGAGGCCGTCCCAGCCCTCGTAATCCATATACGTCTCAATGCGGTATAGCCCGCCCGCCGGTACCCGCGGAAAGGTTATCGTCCAGTTTTCGCTGTCCAGCACCGTACATTCCGTCCACGGAACGACGGATTCCCCTGTGCTCTCCAGCGCTACACGGGCCTTCACGGTCGTTTTCGCATGCGGCACGGCCGAAAATTGCAGCGGCAGCTCCTGCGACAGATGCACCAGATGATATTTTCCCTCCAGCCGAATGCACGCCGTACCGCCCGGCCCCTGCTGAAAGATCTGCCACGGGGCCACGCCCCGCGTAATGGTCACGCCATAGTCCATCCTGTATCCCCTCTTTTTCTTTTTATCCAAGTCACCGGCTCTGCCGTCAGACATACCAGTCCGCGCTCGCCATGGGCCGCACGTCGTCCAGCGGGCGCGGCGCATGCACGCTGTGGATCCACCGCAGCGCCCCGTCCTGCCCGCGCCGCAGCACGCCGCACCCCAGCAGCCGTTCCACGGCTTCTTCACACAGCGCGCCTTGCGGCAGAACGCCGGAGCCGCCCGCCGCCCCGCGCAGGGCCTCCTCCGCCTGCGGGAAATCCCGCAGGAACTGCGGCGCAAGGTACAGTGTTCCGCCCGCAAAGTAAGCGTCGTAGGGATAACCGGCCTCACGCCTCGGCGTCAGCGCCAGGATCGTCATCATCGGGCCTGTGCAGGCGCGCACATCCTGCGAGCCATGGCACACTACGTCCACATTGTAGGCCAGGTGTATGTCTCCGATGCCGTTGTAGCGCACTGCCGAAGCAACAGCCCAGCCTTCCGCGTCCGTGCATACCTGTTCTTTATCCGGCGCATCCTCCTGCGCCGTGGTGTTTACACTGCCGTCTTCGTTCCAATAGGTGTTGAAGCGGAACTCCACCTCCTGCCCGGCCAGCGGGCGGCCGCCCGCCGTCAGGCGTGCGCGGAACGAATTGATATATCCGCTCCCGTCCGGCGCAAGCATCCGCTCCAGCGAGAGCTGCGCGGCGCGCGGCATATCGCGGGCGCACTCCGGTGCAAACACCTGCGCCTGGATGGTCATGTCATTCTCGCCAAAAGCGTTGTCGCCGCCCACATGGCCATACAGGCCAAGCCGCCCGCCGTCCAGCGCCAGCAGATAGGGCTGGTAGAGGAAATCGAACGGGACGTCCGGCTCGATGCGCGTCCAATTTTCACCGTAATCGTTGGAGAGTGAAAAGCATTTGTTGCGCCGGTAACCCACGATGCAGCCCCGCTGTGCGTCCCATGCAATGGTCTCGGGCACATACCCCCCCTGGGGGTCACGCACCGGGTCCCCGGGCGCGCCCGTGCAGATGGGGTACAGCGTGCCGTTCAGCCAGCCGTCCGGAGAGGGCGTGACGAACTGGCGCCCCACCGGAGTGCCCTGCACGTCTCCCGCGATGAAGAGAAGCCGTCCGTCGGGCAGTTCCACAAAATCAAATTCATGGGCGCCGATACCGGGCAGGATGTAATTCGGCGCGCTGAACTCGCGGCCATCCCTGCTGGTGAGAAAAAACGGCTGTATCTTGCTCTGGTAGGTCTCGCCGGGCAGCATGGTGTTGCGTGTGGCGCGCTCCCTGCCCGGGCCCCAGGGCGTTCCGTACAGGCTGGCCAGCACCACGAGCGTACCGTCCCGCAGACAGCGCACGCGCCACAGGTAGGGCGCAGTGCCTTCCAGCAGCCGGCGCACATCTGTCCATGTGCTGCCGCCGTCCCGGCTCTCCCGCACGCGGATGCAGTCGCTCCAGCCCGTGCGCTCATCGTTGTAGCGCGGCACGTCGAAGCCCACGATGCGCCCGTCGGGAAAGCCTGCGTTGCACAGCGAACCCTCCCGCCGCCCACAGCGGCCCGTTTCGGTAAAATTCACACCGTCCACAGAACGCATATACACCCGGTACGAGCGCTGCCGCGCGCTGCCGCCCTCCACGGAGCAATAAGAAACCGGCACGCCCGCCGCCTCGGCAAATTCCAGCCGGGGCGGGATGAAATCCGGATTTTCAGCTTCCAGCGTTTCGTCGAACGAAATACCGATGGAACCGTCTCCGTAGGGAAACGCCGTCACCCAGGCCACAAACCCGGGCCGTTTTTCCGGCGCATAAACGAGCTTTTGCTCAAAGTCCCCGCGCCAGGGGATGCTGTCGGTCAAACACGCCATCTCTCACACTCTCCTTTTGCGCGCCTGTGCGCGCCGCATTTTTTTTGGGCCGGCGTCACCGCACCGCGCCCGCCGCCTCGTCGATCTGTTCTTCACGCTTGACGCCCACCAGAGCGCTCACCACGCCGGGCTGTGCCAGCGCCCAGCGCAGCGCGTGCTGTGTCATCGTCACACCCTCTGCCGCGGCTTCGGCCGCGCAGCGCTCTATCACATCATAGGTTTCGTCGGTGAAAGGCTTCATCCACTCCGGCTTTTCCGCCAGGCGGCTGCCCGCGGGCGCTTCCTGTCCCCGGCGGTATTTGCCCGTCAGCATCCCGCCCTGCAGGAGCTGGTACGGCACCACGCCCACGCCCTCTTTTTCACACAGCGGCAGCAGCTCCTCCAGCGCGCCGGTATTCAGCATACTCAGGGCAGGCTGGCACAAAGCCGGAGCCGGAACGCCCTCGTCCGCCGCCGCCGCCAGCAGCGCGGCCAACTGAGCCGCTGTGTAATTGCTGACGCCCCAGGCGCGTATGGTGCCCGCGCGCAGCTCTTCCCCCATTGCGCGGGCGACGGCATGCGGCTCCGTATCGGGGTCGTACCGGTGCAGGTAATAAACATCCACATAGTCTGTGCGCATTCGCACCAGGCTTCGGCGCAGCTGAATGCGGATGGCCTCGGGGCTGGTATTTTCGTCCTCCGGGGCCTCCCCCACCTTCATGCCCACCTTTGTGGCCAGGATATAATCCCCGCGGCGGTGTGCCACGGCCTCGCCCACGATCTCCTCCGCCACGCCGCCTGCGCTGCCCGCATAACGGTTGTAGCCCTCGTACATATTGGCCGTATCGATGAAATTGACGCCATGCTCCTCCAGCGCGTACCGCACCAGCCGCACCGCGTCAGGTCCGGCCACCGGGCTGCCGAAAGTCATGGTGCCCAGGCATATCCTGCTTGCCTGCATGTCTGTGCCGGGAATCTTCGTATACTGCATAGGGTCGCTCCTTTCCGCGGCTCATAACGCCGCCGCCATATCCTCCAGCCTTTGCAGCCGCGCCAGCAGGTCGGCCAATACGGCCGGCTCCACCTTGCCCGGCTCCCATGCGCTGGGCCTGCGGAAGCACCGCCCGGCATAGCCCCTGGCCCGCATCAGCTCTTCAAATGTATCGATAATGCCGTAGTTCCAGCCCACGGCCAGAAATGCGGTGAACTCATCCATCACCGGCTTCACGGCGTCCGTCCCGCCCGCGCGCACGCGCGCGTATACCTTTGCATATAAATCGGGCAGCAGATTCGCCCAGGTGCCGATGCATCCGTCCGCGCCGTACAAAAGGCCTGGCACCAGCATCTCGTCAAATCCAGAATACACCACTTTTTCCGGATATTCCAGCACCACACTGCGCAGAAGGAAAATATTCCAGTCGCTCATTTTGATGCCCGCCACGCCCGGGATGTCCAGCAGCATGCGCAGCTCCGGCATGCCTGCCGTCATGCCTGTGACGCCGGGGATATAATACACGATCACCGGCGCACCGGCGGCGGCCAGCGCCTTGTAATATTCTACGATCTGCGGCCACGGTTTTTTCGGGGGGATGCTCGCCACCGCATGCGCGCCCAGCGCAGCGGCCTGCCGCGCCAGCTCCACGGCCTGGCGCTGGTTTGTCTGGCCTACATGCACAATGGCCAGCTTGCCCGCGGCAAGCAGGCGCGGCACCAGAAGCGCCGCCGTTTCCAGCCGCTCGTCCTGCGTCAGATTGGCCGCGTCGCCCGTGCCGCCGTTGATGTACAGCCCTGCAACATCCGTTGCCAGCAGCCGGGTGAGGTTTGCCTCCAGTGCGCCGCGGTCCAGGCTGTCGTCCTCACCGCAGGGGTTCACGATGGGAGCCACCACGCCCCCGAAACGTGTCTTGTCGAATGCCATATTCTTTATCCTCTCCGCCGTAATGGCAAAACGAAACCGAAAAGGCCGGCGTCCGATGCTCCGCCGAGGACGCCATCGGGCCCGCTGCCTTTTCGGCCGTTTCCCTGTTCATTTTCGCTTGTCAGGGTACCGTTCCGTTTTTGCCCGCGCTCAACCGCGCAGGTCCTTCACCGCATGGATGAGGCCTTCGCACATGATGCGCATGCTCTCGTCGTCGATACCGCACCACCACGGGAACGAGAAACTGTTGTCCCACCAGGCGTCCAGCACCGGGCAGTCGTACGCGCCGCAGCCCTTTTTCTGGAACAGCGGGTAGCGATACAGCGGATAATACTGCACGATGGCGCGTACGCCGTATTTCTGTGTCAGCAGGTCCAGCAGGTCGTTGCGGTTTTTTCCGTATTTGCTTCCGTCGTAGTGCATGATGTACTGGTGGACGACATAGCGCCCTCCCTCAACGATGCCCGGGAAAGTGATCTCCGGCACATCCTTGAGCCATTCGCGGATCTTGCGGTCCTGTTCGATGAGGATCTCGTTATTGGCGATCACGCTCTTGAGCTGCTCGGAGCCAAGCGCACATTGCGCTTCGCCCAGGCAGAAGTTCTGCGGCCAGCGGTCTTCCAGGAATTCGTCCACGTTGCTCATGGCGGGAACCCAGTAGCGCTCACGTTCCCCCTGGAACGCGCACAGGCCGTTGTGACGGATGCCCGGCACGTTGTGAGCCACCTGGTCGTCGCTGCACACAAACATGCCGCCCTCGCCCAGAGTCGTCATCGTCTTGGCCGCATGGAAGCTGAAGCAGCCAAAATCTCCGAAGGTCCCCACATGCTGGCCGTCGATGCGGCAGTCCAACGCCTGTGCGCAGTCCTCCACCACCTTGATCCCGTGACGCCGGGCGATGGCCACGATGCGCTTCATGTCGCAGGGGATGCCCAGCAGGTGAACGGCCACCACAGCCTTGGTCTTGGGCGTGATCTTACGCTCGAAATCATCGGGGTCGATGGTCCAGGTATCCTTATTGATGTCTGCCCAGACGATATGTGCGCCAAGGTCGCCGAAGGGAATGGCCGACGCACAGTAAGTATACGCGGGCACGATGACCTCGTCGCCGGGCTGGATGTGGCAGAAGATAGCCGCCAGCTTCAGCGCGTTGGTACAGTTATTTACGCCGAAGGCATACTTCGCACCCACGAATGCGGCGAAGTCCTTCTCGAACTTTTCAAGATATTTGCCCTGCGTCTGGCCCTCCGCATTGCGCATCACATCTACAACAGCCTGGATCTCGGCCTCTGTGTACGGGTGCTGCATCATGGGAAAAATCACCTTAAACCCCTCGGCCTTGCCGCGGCCGGAAGGATCGGACAGCTTTGCCTGTGGCATATTCATACCCTCCTGAATCGTTTTGTTCTGCGCCGCGCGGCGCGCGGCGCATATTTTTCTGTTTGGCCCGGAATCCCGTCATGCCGGGGCTCCGGACATGGTGCCGCGCCCCTTTGGGGCGCGGCTGCTGCGGGCAGTGCCGAATAAAGTTTACGCGGCGGCGCGGGCTGTGGCAATGGCCTCGTTGACCATCGTTTCCAGTTCGGCTGCACCGGCAGCCTCATACTCGGCCACATAATTCGGCCATGCCGTCTCGACGTCCATCTGGCCGCCGATCATCTGCGTCAGATACTGGTTGGAGATATCCTGCAGCTTCGTGCGGATATCAGCGGCCTCAGAGGGCAGGCTGATCAGATTGTAGTACGCCGGCAGATACTCCACGGCTTCATCCACGAAGCCGGAGACGATCCCCTTGGCATAATCCACAAGCGCGGCGTCCTCTTCAGTGGCCCACTCGTTGCTGTTGTCGATGGGGTGGGACACGGCCGTCCACCAATCGTTGTCTGCAAAGTTCACTTCATATTCCGTGCCGCTGAGCAGGTAGCTGAACCAGACATATTTGCAGCGGTTGTCGTCATAACCGTAAGCTTTGTTGATGGGCTGCCAGAAATCAGAGCCCTGATCGTTGCGGAACTCGTAATTTGTGGTGTTGTGCAGCAGGTCCTGTCCCTCTGTGCTTGCCAGATACTCCACCAGGTCGAGCACGCGGTCAGGGTTTTCGCAGGTAGTGGGAATAAAGTAATGCGCACCGATCCACGTGCCTGTGGTATATGTTTTACCATAATTTCCGTCGGACGTGAGAGACGTGCCCAGCGTCAGGTCGCTCATCTGCGCGCCGTCATTGGCAGCGGCCCAGGCTGTTTTATAAAAGTCGCGGAACTGGCCCGGATAACCAAAGCCGAAGTCCGCAGAAGCGATCTTGCCCGCGCCGAAATCAGAGTATGCGTCATCGAAATCGCCCTTGACGCCGATACCGGAATCCAGGCCGCCCGCCGCATACATTTCGGCAAGCTGTTTCACAACTTCCTTTGCTTCATCGCTGACAGTGGCCAGCGTCCAGTGCTCGCTGTCGGTACCGATTTCGCCGCTGGGCACAAACCCGCTCCAGACGTCGCCCGCCGGAGGCAGAATGCTCGTACCCTGCGGGGCAGCCAGAGTCTTGTCAATCTGCTGCCAGTTGGTCAGTTTGTCGTTGCGGGGCCACCAGCCAACATAACCGGCCGCGCCGCACGCCTTGGTGAAATCAATGAATTCCTCCACGGTAGCGGGCGTTTTTCCCTCGTTCACTTCGTTCAGAATCGCAGTATTGTACACGGGCACACCGGCAAAGCTGGGGTCCGCAAACGCGGCCACGGAATAAATGGCATAGGCGGCGTTTTCATCGCCTGTGTACAGCTTGTTGTAAGCCTTGTACTCGTCGCTGTTGATGATTTTGTACAGCGTGGGGTAGCGGTCAGGCTCAGCATTGACGATCTCGGCGATATTGACAACGAGGTCCTCTTCAGCCCATTTGCTGATCTTCTCGCTCTCGCCCCAGGTGGGGAACAGGTCGGCGGCGCCGCCCGTGAACAGCTCGGTCTGCATGCGCTCGTCAAACCCATCTGTGCCGGTATCGTACTCCAGCGTGACGTTCACGGCTTCTTCAATCGCTTTTTTAATAGGGTCGTTCTCCATGCCGTCCACGTCGTCGACGCTGTTGCCGAACTGAGCGAAACGGATGTTGACCGTCTCGCGGCCGGCGTTGGGGTTAGCGTCGGCAGGCTCGCCCGCCGAGGTAGAGCCAGACCCGCTCGCGGGGGTGGAACTGCCTGAGCCGCCGCAGCCCGCCAGCGCGGACACAAGCATCACGGCCACCAGAAGCAGTGCCAAAACGTGTAAATGCTTTTTCATGGTTAATCCTCCTTGTTGATTATGGTTCTATATGTTCTACCCCGCAGCGTGGGGCAATAACATCATTCCTTAACGGCTCCCAGCGTGATGCCGCTGGTAAAATATTTCTGCAGGAACGGATACACGCACATGATGGGCACCATGGCGCAGATAATGGTCGCCATGCGCAGCGCCATGGGCGGCGGAAGCTGCAGGCCCATGCCCACGGCCCCGTTGCGCACCTGGTTCATCATGGTCTGGTCCACCAGCATGCGGCGCAGAATCCAGGCGAAAGGCTGCAGATTCGTCTTATTGGAAATAAACATCATGTAGTTGTAATAATCGTTCCAGTTGATGACTGCGATGAACAGCGCAATGGCCGCCAGCATGCTGCGGCTCACAGGGATGACGATGCGGAAGAACACGCCGATATCCGTACAGCCGTCCAGCAGTGCCGCTTCCTCCAAAGACTTTGGCACAGAATAAGAATAATAGTTGCGCATGATGATGAAATAAGTGATATTCAGCGCTCCGGGAATGACCATGACCCAGTAATTGCGCAGAAGCCCCAGGTTCTGATAGAGGATATACTGAGGGATCAGGCCGCCCGTAAAGAACAGGTTGAACACAACCAGCGCGTTGATGACCTTCATGCCCTTTACGTGCACCTTGCTGACGCCGTAAGCCATGCTGGCCGTGACGAGCACGCTGAGCGCAGTGGCGATGACCGTCTTGCTCACCGAGATCCACATGCTGTTGGTAAAGCTTTTGGTACTGAAGATTGCTTTGTAATACTGCAGGTCCACACCGCCGGTGGGCCACAGCATCAGCCCGCCCTTGATATACTCCTCATACGGCGTGACGGACGCCACCAGAACATACCACATCGGATACACGCATACCAGCGCAAAGACGATGCAGAAAAGAAATACGAATACATCGTAGAAGTTAAATCCCAGTATCTGGCGCATGCTGCGGCGATATTTGCCGTTTCTGCGCAAGCTGTTGTTTGAACGCATCGATAAGGCCCTCCTTCCGGCTTAGAATATGCCCTGGACATCCAGCTTTTCCACAAATTTGTTCGCACCCAGCACCACGATAAGGCCCATGGTATTGAGCACAAGGTTCATGGCTGTGGAAAGCTCGAAATTCGTGCCGGAGCCGCCCAGGCTGATGCGGTAGATATATGTGGAAAGCACGTCGCCGGTGCTGAGCACATAGTTGTTGTACAGGTTGTATACCTGGTCAAAGTTGGAGATGAACAAGCTCGCCAATTGCAGGATCAGCATGATCATCACGCTGGGAAGGATGCGCGGAATGGTGATGTGCAGCAGCATATCCTTACGGTTGGCGCCGTCGATGGCGGCGCTTTCGTACAAAGCAGGGTCGATGCCCGAGATCGCCGCCAGATACACGATGGTGGAATAGCCCGCCGTTTTGATGATGTTCGTGATGACAAGGATGGTGCGGAACATGGCCGGGTTTTTCAAAAAGTCCACCGGCTGGCCGCCCAATGCAGAGATGACCTGGTTCACCACTCCGCCGATATCGGCCGAGGACGGATACTCCAGAAACACCTGCACCAGGCCGGCAAAGATGACCCATGAGAGGAAGTACGGCAGATACACACAGGTCTGCACCACGGGTTTAACCTTCTTGATCTTCAGCTCGTTGATCATCAGCGCCAGAAACACGTTGAATGTAAAGCCGAACGCCAGATTATACAGGTTGATGAGCACCGTGTTTTTAAATGCGCGGATGAAGTTTGGGTCTACCAGCATTTCCCGGAAATGAGACAGGCCCGCCCACGGGCTGCCCCACACGCCCAAGCGGGGGGAATAATCCTTGAATGCAAGCAGAATACCGTACATGGGACCGTAATCGAACACAAGCATGAAGACAAGCCCCGGAAGCACCAGCATGTAAACAAACCAGTATTTGCGCATATACGCAATAAATTTGTTTGGCCGCCGCAGCGCATTGGGGGCCCGCATGGCCCTTGATTCCTCGGACATTTGAAAACCTCCCGGATGATTCAAGATTATTAGTAATAAATTTTTAATAATTTTGTCTTTTCTGTGCAAAGTTATTTGCTTTCACCTACTTGACTTTTAGATGTCACCTGTGGCACAATAACCTTGCAATCCTTGATTTCAATTAAACTATATCAGCATTTATCGGGGTTGTCAAGCAAATCACCTTTCAAAAAGTAGGGCATTTCTTTAGTAAAAATCTACAATATTTTCTCTTAAAATTTGCTAATAACAAAATAATTATTAGCGCAGCGAGCGTATAAAAAGCGGCGCAGGCGCACTGCAAAGCCATTTGCCCGCCTTTTATATGTAATATAAGGAAAAGCGGCCCCGCACAAAAAATGGAGGAATGGAATTATGAAACGCATCGGGTTCATCGGATATGGTCTGCGCTCGGAAACAATGATGAAATCCTTCCGTTCGCTGGAGGCAGACATCACCGTAGCCGCCGTAGCAGACCCGCGCCATGCCGAGATCGCCCCCGGTCTGGCAGGCGACCCTTATTTCGCCTATACCCGCTGGTATGCAGACGCGGACGAGCTGCTTTCCGGGGAAGCGCTGGACGGGGTGTTCATCGGCACACGCTGCTCGCTGCACACCCCCTACGCCTGCCGGGTGCTGGATATGGGATTGCCCCTGTTTTTGGAAAAGCCCGTGTGCATCACACGCCCCCAGTATGAGCAGCTGCGCCGCGCGGCCGCAGGCAAGGAGAAGCAAGTGGTCGTTTCATTCCCGCTGCGCCTTTCCTCCATCACATTGGAGATGAAGCGCATTGTGGACAGCGGCGTGCTGGGCAGGCTTACGATGGTGCAGGCCGTCAACAATGTCCCCTACGGCAGCGTTTATTATCACAGCTGGTACCGCGACCCGGCCGAGACCGGCGGCCTGTTCCTGCAAAAGGCCACCCATGATATCGACTACATCCACTTCCTCACAGGCGAGCGCCCCGTTTCCGTGTGCGCTAAGACCGCCAAGCTGCATTTCAAAGGGAACCGTCCGGCGGGCCTGCACTGTCCGGATTGCCCGGATTACCGCACCTGCCCCGAAAGCAGCTACGTGGTAAAAAACATTTTGAAGGAAGATGTCCAGGGCGACTCCTGCTGCTTTGCCTCAGACACCGGCAACGAGGACGGCGCCAGCGTCATTTTCACAACGGAAAGCGGCATGCTGATCAGCTACAACCAGAATTTTGTTGTAAAAAAGAGCGCCGGGCGGCGCGGCGCACGGCTTATCGGTACCGAGGGCAGCGCGGAATTTGATTTTTACACCGCCGAGATCCGTGTGGACCGTTACTTATCCCCCCAGACAGTCACCCACAAATTCAACTTTCCCGCAGGCATGCATTTCGGCGGAGATGAGATGCTGGCACTGGATTTTCTGCGCGTGCTGGACGGCGGAGAAGCACGCTCCGACCTTTCAGCCGGGCTTGTGAGCGCCGCAAGCTGCCTCGCCGCCCGGCAGGCGGACGCAGAGGGGCGCTTCCTTTCCATCGAGTATTGACGCGGACCGCGCAAATATCCATCCCCTTTCACCTGCAAAAGCTCCGCACAGGAAAGCTTTTTCACCGGCATCCCGCCCGGGCCGGCACGCCTGCCGCGCAGGGAGAGCCACGGACGGCATCAGGCCGGATTCTTCATTGTCAAAAGCTCTTTGTTATACCGGCCGCGCAGGGAGATTCGAGGCGGCCGGCATCCGGCCAAGTTTCCCATTGTTAAAAAAGGAGGACGACTGCTATGTTAGTCGATTTGAAAACCATTCTCGCGGACACCCGTGAAAAGCACTATGCCGTTGGGCTGTTCAACTGCGTCACACTGGAAATGACGAAAGGCATCCTTGCGGCAGCGGAGGAATTGCACTCCCCCGTCATCATCGGGCCCGCCGAAAGCCTTTTGCCCGGCGCTTCGCTTGCGGAATATGCCGACATGATGCTAGGCATGGCCCGCCGTGCCGGTGTGCCCGTTGCGCTGCACTTTGACCACGGCTTCACGCCGGAGCTGGTGGAAGAAGCCATCCGCCTGGGCTTTTCCTCCGTTATGTACGACTGCAGCATGCTGCCCTTTGAAGAAAATGTGCGCCGCACCCGTGAAATGACCGCCAAGGCGCACGCCGCGGGCTGCTCACTGGAAGCAGAGATCGGTCATGTCGGTTCCAACGGCTCCGCCGAAGAAGCCGTCGCCAAAACCATTTATACCCAGCCGCAGGACGCGCTGCGCTTTGCTGCCGAAAGCGGCTGCGACGCGCTGGCTGTTGCCATTGGTACGGCCCACGGCGTATACGCGGAAAAGCCCGTGCTTAATCTGGACTGCCTCGCCAGTATTGCGGGAGCATGCTCAACGCCGCTGGTGCTGCATGGGGGCAGCGGGCTTTCGGACGACGATTTCCGCGCCTGTGTTGCGGGAGGCATCTCCAAAATCAACATTTTCACTCACAACAACCTGACAGCCGCCCGTGCCGCTCACACCCATTTCACGGAATCTGTTGGTGCATTTGAACTGATGCCGTTCATCACCGAGGCCGTCAAGCACGAAACGATGCATCATATGCGCGTATTCGGCAGCGACGGAAAGGCGTAAGAGATGGGCGGCACACAGATACAGGCACACGAAGCTGTCAGCCGCTGCATCGCGGTGCTGGACGTGGGCACCACCGCCGTGAAAGCTTGCCTTTTCTCCCCCTCGCTGGAACTTCTGGCGTGCAGCGTGCAGGAATATGCCCTGCGCACACAGGGCGAACGCGTGGAGGCCGACGCGGCGCAGTACAAAGCCGCCGCGCGGGCCGGGCTTGCCGACGCGCTGTCCCAGGCGCCCGGCTGTATTCCCGCAGCCGTAAGCATCACCACACAAGGCGAAACACTCACGCTCGCGGACCGTTCGGGCGAGCCGCTTCGCCCCTTTCTGGTGTGGCTGGACAGCCGCGCGGAAAATGAGGCCCAGGCTCTGCGCAGTGTGCTGGACAACGAGACATTTTACAAAACCACCGGCCTGCCGGAGGTCACCGGCGCGCTTCCGCTGGCAAAGCTGCTTTGGCTGCGCAAACACGAACCGGATACCTTTGCCCGCGCGCATAAGCTTCTGCTGCTGGAGGACTATCTGCTCCATTGGCTGACCGGCCGGTTCGTAAGTGAAAAATCCCTGCAGACCTCCACCGGCTGGTTCGACCTGCACAGCGACGGGTTGTGGCACAGCGGCCTTGCCGCCGCCGGCGCGTCTGCGGAACTGCTGCCCGAACTGCTGGAATGCGGCGCGCCCGCAGGCTCTCTGCTGCCCGGCCCTGCCGCCGAGCTGGGCCTGCCACCGAACATCCCCGTCGTTGCGGGCGCAATGGACCAGACCGCCGCCGCGCTTGCCGCAGGCTGCACGCGCCCGGGCACCGTCACCGAAACCACGGGTACCGCGCTGGTAATGGCCGCCTGTACAGACGCTCCCATGTTTCGCAGCGGGCACCACGTAACCGTCTACCGCCACGCATTGCCGGGCAAGTACCTGTACCTGCCCATCGGCAACACGGCGGGCATGGCGTTGCGCTGGTTCCGGGACGAATTCTGCCGCGACCTTCCCGCAGGAGCAGCGGGATATGCAGCGCTGGACGCGCTGGTGCAAAGCGTCCCCTGCGGGTGCGACGGGCTGGCGTTCCTGCCGTTTTTATCCGGCAGCGTGGATCCCGACGCCTGTCCCGAAGCCCGCGCCGTATTCTTCGGCGCGCGGCTTTCCACCACGCGGGCCCATTTCGCCCGCAGCGTGATGGAATCCGTCGCGTTTCTGCTGCGGGACTTTTTCGGCATGCTGAACGCTCTGGGTTGTCCCGCCGACACCGTGTACTCGCTGGGCGGCGGCGCACGCAGCGCTGTGTGGCAGCAGATCAAAGCCGATGCCTGCGGGCGCACGTTCCGCGTGCCCGCGTGCAGCGAGGCCACCGCCATGGGTGCCGCCCTTTTGGCCGGGTGGGGCAGCGGACTCATCGCCCCCGGCGTTTTCCCTTGCCGCGGTGAAAGCGCCGTCTATTTTCCAGACAACGCCCGCGCGCCCGCTTATGACACGGCATACAGCCTGTACAAAAAGCTTTATGCCGCCGTCAAACCGCTGTACAACGCGTTTTAAAGGGGCTGCCCGTGAACAAACCGCACCGCGCGCCGCTTTTGGCACCTTGCCGAAAGCGACGCGCGCCCGGGCGGCCCGCGAATACGACGTACCGTACGCCGCCGCGAGCCCGGCATCGTCCACAGATTCACGGCGTTTGCCGCACGAAAAACCTTCCCATTGTCAAAAAGGAGGAAAAGGATATGGAGTTACAACACAAGCCGCGTCTGGGTATCCTGGCGCTGATGCTGGAGGGCTACGAGCCTTTGTTTCCGGGCATCATGGCCAGCCAGCACAAATATGTCGAGGAGGTCATCGCCTCACTCTCCGGTACAGCCGATTTTGTCTTTCCGCGAATCGCCGCCAGCCGGGAGGCCATAGAAGCCCTCACCGCACAATACAACGCCGAGGGACTGGACGGCATCCTCATCCTGATGCTCAGCTATTCTCAGGGGCAGTACCTAGTACACGCCATGCAGCGCAATACGCTTCCGTTGGCGCTGGCACTGGTGCAGCCGGATGAGACCGTGGGCGACGATTTCGAGGAATGGGAGCTCACAGTGAATCAGGGCATCCACGGCTCACAGGACAACGCCAACTGCCTGATGCGGGCCGGCATCCCCTGCGCATTCTTCGCGGGCAGCCGCAAAAACGGCGAGCTTGCAGCCTTTGCAGCGGATTTCGGCGCGGCGGCGCACACGGCATGCGCGCTGCGGCGGATGAAGATCGGAATCATCGGAAAGCTGGCCGGCATGGGCGACGTTATCACCGATGATATGGCCGTTTACCGCAAGCTGGGGCCGGAATTCGTATACGATTCCATCGGCGCCGTGCAGCGTGCCTGCGCCGGGGTCACGCCGGAGGATATCTCCGCGCGCGTGGCGTACGAGCACACTGTTTTTGAGATCGACCCCAAGCTGCCGCCCGAACGCCATGCGGAGTCCGTGCGCATGTATCTGGGCCTCAAGCGTTATCTGGAGGAAAACGGATATGCGGGGTATACCGTTCACTTCGAGGAATTCGGAGCAGACGGACGGTTCGAGCATCTTCCCTTCCTGGCCGCCTCCAGCCTGATGGCCGACGGCTACGGCTATGCAGCCGAGGGCGACGCCACTGCCGCCATGCTCATGGCGGCTATGTTGCGCCTGTGCGGGCAGGCCGGTTTCAGCGAGATGTATATGATGGATTTTGCGCGGGAGGCCATCCTGCTGTGCCACGCGGGCGAGGGCAACTGGGCCATGTGCCGCAGGGACAAAAAGCCTTTCCTGATGGATCGGGTATTCAATGAAGGCGGCCTTTCCAACCCGCCCACACCCATCTTCACGCCGGAACCCGGCCCCGCAGGCGTGATGAGCCTGGTGCATGTGGGCGGCGAACGCTTCCGCCTCGTATATGCCCCGGGCGAGATACTGGACGAATGCAGCCTGCGCAAGATCGACATGCCGTATATGTTCTTCCGGCCCGCATCCGGCGTACGCGCCTGCATCAAGGCATGGCTGGAGCAGGGCGGCACTCACCATGAGGTCATCGTCCCCGGCGACTATGCTGCGCGCGTCCGTCTGCTGTGCCGCCTGCTGGGCATTGAGTTCGTCGAAGTATAAACAATACGCCGCAATGGCAGAAAAGGAGAATTGATATGATCCAGAACATCCGGCGTTCCCTTACCGACTTGCTTGGCGCGGAATACACCGCGGCCGTGTGCCGCGCGCGCGCGGCACTCACAGGCGAAAGCCCCGAAGCTCTGCGCGCCGTGGCCGATGAGAAGGTCGATTTTTATCCCGAGGCTTTTGCCCGCCGCCAGGAGGAGCTGATGGGCGACATCGGCCACTCCCTTGCGCCCGCTTTTGCAGACACTGAGGACGGCGCGCCCACCCATTCATACCGTGCCGCCCAGCACAGCTTTGCAGCTCCGCTGGGCGGGCTGGGCGCATTCCGCATCGGCGAGGACGGCCGCCTGTATTTCGCGGGCAAAAGCGAGCATTACCAGATTCCCCTGGGACACGACTTTCCAGGCTACTCGCTTATTGAAAACGCCAAGCGTCTCGGAATCCCCAATGCTACGCACAACAACACCCGCGGCTTTATCACCCGCACGCTGGAGCGCCGCCTCATCGCCGCCGCCAACGGCCTCCAACCCACAGACCCGGCGCTGGACCGCATTCTGTCCCAAAAGGAGCCGGGCGTGCTGAATACCGTCATCAATCTGGAGACCGGCTCCCTGGCCGTGGAGGCCGCGCTCAAAATGATGCTCTCCCGCTTTTACACCATCGACGGCGCGCCCGCACAGTATGCAGGCCGCGTACCCGTGTTCGTTGTCATGGCAGACAATGCCGGCGGCGTGACCGGAAACTATCACGGCACTACGGTGCTGGCGCAGACGCTGCGCGGCCTGTGGCCGGACTTCTACACAGCCGCGCAGAAAAACGAGCTGTACAAGGTGGTGTCCGTCCCCATCAACGACTCCGGCGCCTTTGCCGAGACCATGCGCCGCTGGAACGAGGGCAAATACAAAACGGCGGGCTTCTGTCACGAGATCGTCCTCATGAATTACGGCGGCATCCGCCTTTCCGAGGAATATCTGCAGGCAGCGTACAAAGTGTGCCGCGCCACCGACACGCCCGTACTGTGCGACGAGATCCAGTCCTGTGCATGGTATGACGGACTGTTCCTGTTCCGCAAATACGGCCTTACGCCGGACTTTGTCTCCGTAGGCAAGGGCTTCCCCGGGGGCGTTTACCCCGCCAGCAAGATCCTGACGAGCGCCGCTTTCGACAGCCTGAGCCAGTTCGGTGCGCTTGTGACCAACGGACAGGAAGAACTGGCCAGCCTGGCTTATCTTGTGACAATGGAATTCATCGGGGCCAACGGCGCGCACATCGAAGCCGCGGGCCGGTATTACCACGAACAGGTACGCGCACTGGCGCAAAAATACCCGCAGGTATGCACAGGCGTGGAAGGTGACGCCCACATGACGGCGCTGTGCTTCGACAGCGTGGACGATGCGGTGGATTTCTGTACCCGCATGAACCGGGACCGCTGCGTGGACATCAGTGCACAGACCTATAAGCCCAATTGTCCGCCGGTAGCTCTTACAAAGCTGCCGCTCATTACCACAGAAACGATGGCCGGAAGGCTCGTCGCCCTGTTTGACAGCGCGCTGGCCGAGACAGCCGCGCAGAAGGGAGCGGCCCTATGAATATGGAACCCGTGCGCTTCGGTGTGATCGGCTGCGGCCTGATGGGCCGCGAATTCGCCAGCGTCTCCATGCGCTGGCTGCATCTGGCATGCGAGCTGCCCCGCCCCGTCATTGTTGCTGCGTGCGACCTCTCGCCAAAAAATCTCGACTGGTTCCGCCAGGTGCCGGACACAAAGTACTTTTACAGCGATTACCACGAGCTGCTGGCCAATCCCGAGGTGGAGGCCGTATACTGCGCGGTGCCCCACCACCTGCACGCACAGGTGTACGGCGACGTCATCCGCGCGGGAAAACACCTCATCGGGGAAAAACCTTTCGGCATGGACCTTGCGGCCTGCGAGGAGGTGGAGGCCGCCATGGCCGGTCGCCCCGAGGTATTTGTGCGGTGCGCCAGCGAATTTCCATTCTATCCCGCCGTACAGCAGATGGTAAAATGGTACCGCGAGGGCGCATTCGGGCAGATCATCGAGGCACGCTTCGCCATCAAGCATTCCTCCGACATGGATCTGGCAAAACCCATCAACTGGAAGCGCATGCGTGCAGCCAACGGAGAATACGGCTGTATGGGAGACCTGGGCATCCACACGCAGCACCTGCCCTTCCGGCTTGGTTTTTCGCCCCGCACCGTCAGCGCGCAGCTTGCCAATATCGCCAAAACACGGCCGGACGAAAGCGGCGTGCCCGTTCCCTGTGAAACCTGGGACAACGCCATCCTGATGTGCGAAGCGCAAAACACAGCGGGGGATACGTTCCCCATGCAGCTTGAAATGAAGCGTATGGCCCCTGGCTGCACCAACACCGTGGAGTATGAAATTTACGGTCTCAACCTGTCGGCCCGGTTCACCACCGACGATCCCAACGCCATCCATTATACACAGGCCGTTGGCCGTGAACAGGCATGGGCGCGGCTGGTCATCGGCCAGAAAACGCTGTATCCCGTTATCACCGGCTCTATTTTTGAATTCGGCTTTTCCGATTCCCTGCTGCAAATGTTCGCGGCGTTCGTCAGCGAGCTGCGCGGCCTTCCCTGCTCCTTCGGCTGCTTCACCCCGGCCGAGGCGCATCTGAGCCATCGCGTGCTCACGGCAGCCCTGGAATCCTACACGCAAAAGCGCGTGGTGACGCTGGAATAAAGCAAAAACCGGACAGATTTTACTCCTGTCCGGTTCAGCTTGTCGGAAAAGCACAGCTTTTTCGACAAGCTGCTTACGACCAGTGCCAAGGCCCTGGTCGCCACGCACGGCGGCCTTCGGCGGGCGCTTCGCTCTACACGCCTCGGCACTAGCCCTGCGGGGTGTCGCGGGGTTATTTTAAATGAAAAAAGGAGTTCACCACCCCTTTTTCAAGCTTTTCCTGGTGATATCTTTTGCGTTTCTACTTTTTCGATAGCCTAAACCGGACAGGTTTTACCCCTGTCCGGTTTTACTTATTCCTTTTTTGGATTTTTTGTTCTTCCCATCAAATAATCAACGCTAACGTTATAATAGTCCGCCAGCTTGATAAAAACTTCAACTGGGATGCCGCGTGCTCCAATTTCATAGTTTGTATAGCTGCCGCGCGAAATTTGCA
The DNA here is from genome assembly GCF_000949455.1 of Ruthenibacterium lactatiformans. Lineage (GTDB taxonomy): Bacteria > Bacillota > Clostridia > Oscillospirales > Ruminococcaceae > Ruthenibacterium > Ruthenibacterium lactatiformans. The sequence continues at coordinate 59,897 of NZ_JXXK01000007.1, forward strand.
GATAGCCCGCAAGTTCCTGCCGGCTTAAATCCCCCCTCCTCACACAACGCGCAAACATTCGGATATTCCATTGGCATCACCACCCTTTCCGTTATAAATTGTTTCATATCGACGCATCGTCATGCGCGTCAATATGACGCATAATGAAAATACAGCAGGTGTGCAAATGAAAAATGTTGGATTTATTCGTAAAGCGGATTCTCCAGGACGCATTGTGATTCCCAAAGAAATATGTAAAATCCCCGGCTTTGACGCTGGTTCTTTATCGTTTGTGCATTGGCAGGACAGACAGCTAATTTTCGAAGAATACCAAAAGACTCGCGCTTTTTGCGGCGCCTGCCCCGCACTGAAATTCGATACAAAAATTCTATGCGGCGGCGCAGACTGTTATGCCGATTTGCGCCTCCACGTCGAGGCGCAAAAAGAAAGCCGCGGCAATTCCAGCAAATAGGCAGAAAGCGGGAACCCGCAACAGGCGGGTTCCCGCTTTTCTTATGATGTCTACGATTCAAGCATTCACCACATTCTGCGGCGCGCCCGCCAAAAAAGCTTTCAGGTTTTCCACCGCAATGTCCATCAGCCGCTGGCGGCTTTCCTTCGGTGCCCAGGCAATGTGCGGCGTCACCAGGCAGTTTTCTTCCTTCAGCAGCGGGTTATCCATGCGCGCAGGCTCCACAGCCAGAACATCCAGGCCCGCGCCCGCCACCTTGCCGCTGTGCAGCGCCGCAGCCAGGTCCTCCTCCACGATCAGGGGCCCGCGGGAGGTATTGATGAGCAGTACGCCATCCTTCATCTTTGCAATGCTCTCCCGGTTGATGATGCCCTGCGTGTCCAGAAACAGCGGGCAGTGCAGGCTGATCACATCGCTTTGCGCCAGCAGTTCGTCCAGTGTCACCATGCGCGCCACGCCGTCGTCCTGCGCGAACTTATCGAAAGCAAGCACCTCCATGCCGAAGGCCGCGGCCAGCTTCGCCGCCGCCCTGCCGATGCGCCCGTAGCCGATAACGCCGAACGTCTTGCCCGCCAGCTCGATGAGAGGCGTATTCCAGTAGCAAAAGTCCGGACAGCTGCTCCAGCCGCCCTCTTTTACCGAGCGGCTGTGGTCCCCCACATGGTGGCACAGCTCCAGCAGCAACGCCATCACAAACTGGGCCACCGCCGCAGTGCCGTAGGTTGGGATATTGCACACGGGCACGCCCTGCGCTTTGGCCGCGGCGGTATCCACCACATTGTAGCCTGTGGCCAGTACGCCGATATACCGCAGTTCCGGCGCAAGTTTCGCCAGCGTTTCAGCGGAAAGCGGCGTTTTGTTCACGATGAGGATATCCGCCCCCTTCGCCCGCCGCACGATCTCGCCGCTGCCGTCGGCAAAGGGTGTGCGGTCGTATACCGTTACCTCTCCCAGCGCCTCAAAGCCGTTCCAGCTCAAATCTCCGGGGTTTTCCGTGTATCCGTCCAGAATTACGATTTTCATGCCTGCTCCTTCCCGCGCAGCCCGGCTATTTCCGAGGCGCCCAGGGCCAAAAGCCCATTGTCGCTGTTCCACATATTCATCTGCATCCCGCGGGCAAGCCACGGTTTCAGCGGCTCCGCCGCGCCGAAATGTACGCCGGCCCACTTTCCGTTTTCCTCGGCCGCCGCGATGACCTTTTCAAACGCCGCCACGATATCAGGATGGCCGAACTGGTTCAGGATACCGTAATCCTGCGTCATATCGTTCGGGCCGATGAAGCCCACGTCGATACCTTCCACCGCCATGATCTCGCCGATGTTCTCCACGCCCTTGCGGGATTCGATCTGGCACATCAGGATGGTTTCTTCATTGGCCCGGCGCATATATTCCCGTCCGTCTACTCTTTTAAAATCCGTATGCGGACGCGAAAGCGAAACGCCCCGGTGTCCCATGGGCGCGTATTTGGTGCAGTCCACCAGCATACGCGCCTGTTCGGCTGTTTCCGTATTGGGCAGAAGCAGCCCGGACGCCCCCATCTCCATGAATTTGAGCGCGTGCTCCCGGCGCATCTCCGGGATACGCACCAACGCGGGCATACCGATGCCGCGCGCCACCGCAATGATGTTCGCCGCCTCGCGCGTAGTGAACGCGCCGTGCTCGCAGTCCACGATGAAGAAGTCAAACCCACAGCTCTGCAGTATTTTCGCCATATCCGGGCTTGCAAATGCCGTCACCATGGTCCCCAGTACCTGCTCGCCGTTTTTCAGGCGTTCTTTTAACAATGCCATGTCTCTCTTCTCCTTTTTTCAGCAGCGCGCCGTGCGGCGCGCGTTCTCTCCTATGCGGGGCCTCCGTTCAGCGCACCGGCATACCGCGCCCGCCGCCCCCGCCGCGGGCGCGGTATGCCTTTCGCCGGTACGCGGCGGGCTCAGATTTCCTTGCCGTCATACCAGGCTTTCCAGCGGCATGCATTCCACACGGCACACGCCGGAGGCCACCATCGCATCCACCTGTCCGCGTTCGGGCAGCGCCATCCCGATGGCACCTTTTTTCTTGATGACCAGCGTGCCCGCACAGTTGCAGAACGCCGCCAGCCGTGCCAGGGGCATATCCTCCTGCAGGCCTACGCACAGTGCCGCGGCAAGCGTATCGCCCGCGCCCGTGGGGTCGACCGGCTCTTCGTCGATGCCCGCCGCAACAGCCACCTCACCGCCGCGGCTCAGCACGGCGCCGTCTTTGTCACGCGTGAGCGCCACGACCCGCGGCCCCATTGCATGCAGCGCGCGCAGCACGCCGCCGATGCTCGTTTCACCCGTAATCATCTGCCCCTCGCTCAATGTGGGCGCCACTACGTCCGCATGGCGCACCGCCCACAGCAGGCGCGCCCGTGCGGCCGCATCCGCTGAAAGCTCGCGGCGGATGTTTGGGTCGAACGAAACCAGAATCCCCTTCTCCCGCGCGATCTCCACCAGACGTTCACATGCACCGCGCATTTCTTCCGTCAGCTCCAGCAGCATGCCGGGGAAATGCACCGCATAGGCGCCGCTGATGTACTCCGCGTCCAGCTCACTGGCCCGCAGCAGGCTGCCCACTGAATTTTTACGGTAATACTGATAATTCCGCCCTTCCGGCAGATATTCCAAAAACGCAAGGCCCATCTGCCCCTCGTCCGAGACGATGAGACGGGAGAGATCCACCCCCTGGCCGCGCAGTGTGCCTGCTACCATCCGGCTGAGGCTGTCGCGCCCCACTTTGCCGATGAAGCCGCCCCGTCCGCCCAGCAGCGTGGCGGCGCAGGCGAAAATGCCCGCCGAGCCGCTGGCCGTTTTTACAACAGGGCCCGCGTCCTCGATACGCATGCCCTCACGCCCGGGTACAAGGTCCACAAGCAGCTCCCCCAAAGCCAGGATCGGCTTGCGCGCTCCTATATTTCCGCTGTTTCCGCCCTTTTCCATTCCTACTGCACCGCTTTCTTTTGCCTGTGTAAAATATTAGTAATAATATTTCAATATAAATAATATTTTGCACTTTCAGTATATCCGACCTGCAGCCCGATGTCAAGAGATATCAAGCCCTCAAAGCGCCAAAAGATTTTCCCTGCTTTTGGTCACTATGTTTGACTTGAAGAATTTTTCTGCTATAATATTAGTAAGATATTATTAAAAAGGAGCGTCTGGACCATGAAAAAGGCCACCTCGCAGGATGTTGCGGAACTTGCGGGCGTTTCGCAGGCGACCGTGTCTCTTATTTTAAACAACAGCGATAAGATCACCTTCAGCAACGAGACCAAGGAGCGCGTGCTCGCAGCAGCTCAAAAGCTGAACTACCGCCTGCCTCAGCGCAAAAAACAGCGCGAAAAAAAGGCCAGCAACATGCTTCTCGTTCTGACGCCCACGCTCACCAACCAGTACTATGCCGAGCTGATCCAGGCCATCGAGGACTATGCCGACACGCTGGATTACCGCGTCATCGTCTGCAACACCTTCCGCAAGCCGGATCTGGAAAAGTTCTATCTCGACACTTTTGTCGGCGCGCATGTGGACGGTATCATCTATACTTTTCTGCCCAGCTTCCCGCGCCTGGTGGAGCAGATCTCCTCGTCCACACCCACGGTCATCATCGGGGAAAAGCTGGACGACCTGTCCATCTGCTCCATCGAGCTGAGCAACGTGAACGCAGGCGCCATGCTGGCCGAGCATTTGTATCAGCTGGGCCACCGCAAGCTGGTGTTCATCTCCACGCCGTTCAACCAACTGACACTGGCGCGTGAGCAGCGCCTGGAGGGAATCCGCAAGCAGTTGGAGCTGCACGGTGTGACGGATGGACTGGAGGTGCTGGTGGCCGACCGCCAGGCCGAGGCAGACAGCCAGGATGACGGCCTGCCCTACGAATATTCGGTTGGGCGGCAGCTCACGGCGGAGCTGATCCGGCGTGAGAGCATGGCCACAGCCCTCATCGGCGTGAATGATATGACGGCGCTCGGCATTCTGAGCGAGCTTGCAGCCCAAGGTCTGCGCGTACCGCGTGATTTTTCGGTGTGTGGCTTCGACAACATTTTTTCTTCCAGCATCACCACGCCGGGTCTCACCACCATTGACCATCATCTTCGCACCCGCTGCCAGGCGGCGGTGGATATGGTCATCACACAGAGCACGCCTTCGCGCATCCCCACTCCCTTCGTGAATAAAATCGAATACACGCCGCAGCTCATCGTACGCAGTTCCACCGGGCAAAGCCCGACGCACCGCAGCAGCGAAAAAATCTGAATTTGCCGCAGGGCGCGGCGCCCTTCTATACATTCAAAAAAAACACCGGTCGCAAAGACCGGTGTTTTTTATCATGCAACCAAAACGCACGTCCGCTTTTCAAACAATTCACCCAATAATAATTATTTATTTTCAATAATGTGTTGACAAACAATATTATACACAATATAATATTGTCAACGGAATAAATCATCCGGAATGCCGGGCGGCCGGCGCCGTGCAACCCCGGCCGCCCACGCAACAGAAACGGAGTGAAAGACGATATGGCTTTTAACACAGGAGCAGCCCTGATGGATGCCCTGGTGCTGAGCGTCGTGGCCAGTGAAAGCACATACGGCTACAAGATCACGCAGGATGTGCGCAGTGTGATGGAGGTGTCCGAGAGCACCCTCTACCCGGTGCTGCGGCGTCTGCAGAAGAGCGAGTGCCTGGAGACCTACGACCGTGAATTCGCAGGCCGTAACCGCCGCTATTACAGCATCACGGAAAAGGGGTGCGAGCAGTTGGAAACGTACCGCCGTGAGTGGACGGAGTATAAAGCGAAGATCGACAACGTATTGTTCGGAGGAATCAGTAATGAATAGAGCGGAGTTTATGGCGGCCCTGGAAGCCCAGCTGCGCGATATCACCACAGAGGAGCGCGACGAAGCGCTGAAATTCTACAACGAATATCTGGATGAAGCAGGCCCGGAGAACGAGGCCGCTGTGCTGGCCGAGCTGGGCAGCCCCCAAAAGGTGGCCTGCATCATTCGCGCAAACTGCGGCTTCGGCGTACCCGCCGTGCGTGATGCAGCGGAAAAAAGCACCACTCCGGAAAAGCCGGAACAGGCGCCCGTTCCGGAGCTTACACTGGACGGCCCGGACTGGCAGGCGTCCCAGGTCTCGGCGCAGGAAACAGAACGCTCTTGGGCCGAAGGCCAGCGCGCGGACGAGGAAGCTCCGGACGGTTTCCCGAATGCGCAGGCGGCGGACGGCGCGCAGCACGGCCCTGCCTATGCATACAGCTATCGCCAAGACGGCGCGCAACGCGAAAACGGCGGACGCTCCGCCTCCAACCGCACGCTCTGGGTCATCCTGCTCATTCTCACCTGTCCCATCTGGATCGGCCTCATCGGCGGCCTGTTCGGCGGCGTAGTGGGCATCGTCGGCGGGCTGTGCGGCATTGCGTTCGCGGGCTTTGCCACAATGATCGCGGGCGTGGCGGCTTTCGGCGGCGGCGTTGGGCTGCTGTTCACATCCGTTCCCAGTGGTATCCTGACGATGGGTCTCAGCCTGCTGTGCATCTCCATCGGCGCGCTGCTGGGCGCGGGTACGGTATGGGTCGTGGCCAAGGCCGGTCCGGCGCTCTTCCGTGCCGTCGGTTCGCTGTGCCGCACCCTGTTTGGGAAAGTGAGGTAAGACGGCGATGACAAAATTCATAAAAACACTGCTGAGCATTGCGGGCGGCTGCCTTGTATTGGGCATCATACTCTCTATCGTGGGCCTGTGCCTGGGCGGACGGCTTACCAGTATCCGCGTCGGCTGGGACAACGGCCCCCGTGTCTATTACACCGACGCTTTTACCGACGGTGAATTCGGCATGTTCCGGGCAGACGCCTCCGGCGCTCCCTCCGCCCCTGGTGCGCCCTCCCCCTCCAGCTCCGGCTCCGTCCCCACCGGCAGCGTGCGGGAACTGGAAATCGATATCTCCACGGCAGAGGTCGTCATTCAGCCGGGTGACGCGTATGACCTGCAGGTCTCCGGCAGCCCGCGTTATGAGTCCAGGGTCTCAGGCGGGGTGTGGACGATTAAGACGACCGGCGACTGGCAGCTGCGCAACTGGGAAAACGTAAAATTTTTCATCACGGTTCCCCGGGACACCGTGTTTGACGAGGTGGAGCTTTCCATCGGCGCGGGCACGCTGAAGGCGGACGGCTTGGCCTGCCGCACAGCCGACCTTGAGGTGGGCGCGGGCGAGATGACCGTAAAAAATCTCACCTGCACACAGGAGAGCAGCCTGGATGTCGGCATGGGTAAGCTGACCATCGACGGCGGCAGCCTGGACGGCAAAAACGAGGTTTCCTGCGGCATGGGCGTCGCCGAGGTGGCCGTCTCCCGGCCGGCGGACTACGGCTACGCGCTGGAGAGCGGCATGGGTTCCGTGACCATCGACGACTATTCTCATTCCGGCATGGGCGTCGAGCTGGAAGTAAACCGCAGCGCGGCCACATTTTATGACATCGAATGCGGCATGGGCGAAGTAACGATCACATTCAACTGATAACAGGAGGAAATGACTGATGGACCAGAAACGTTTGTATAAAGCCCGCGGCCACCGTATGGTATGCGGCGTGTGCGGCGGCATCGCGGAATATTTCGGCGTAGACCCAACCATCGTACGGCTGGCGTTCGTGCTGCTGTGCTTCGGCTGGGGCTCGGGCCTGCTGGCCTATATCGTAGCCGCGCTCATTATGCCGGAGCCGCCCTACGACCCCAACGATGTACGTCCATAACAGCTGAAATGCAGCGGCCCGCGCCGGGGTGTACCGGTGCGGGCCGCTTTGCTTTACGCTTTGGACGAACGGCCTTACTCCGCCGCCAGACGGGCAAGATCCTCTTTCGTCAGTCTCCATGTTGTCCATTCATCCATCGGCTTTGCGCCAAGGCTCTTATAGAACTCCTGGCTGGGGGTGTTCCAGTTCAGGCAGCACCACTCCATGCGGCCGCAGTTTTCCGCCGCGGCGATCTTGAACAGCTCGCGGATGAGCCGCTTGCCGTAACCGGCCTTACGGTATTCGGGATACAGGAAAAGATCCTCCAGATAGAGGCCTTTTGTACCGATAAACGTGGAATAGTTGTAAAAGTACAGCGCGTATCCAATGACCTTGCCGTCCAGCTCTGCCAGCAGGCAGCGGGTGACGTGTTCGTCGAACATCGCATGCCGGATGGTCTCTTCGGTAGCAACGACTTCGTCGCTCATCTTTTCGTATTCCGCAATGCCGCGGATCAGCTCCAGAATGGTGCCGCAGTCCTCAGGCCGGGCGGGGCGGATGCTAAATTGTGCCATAGGTTTTTGTCCTCCCGTTTCGTTGGGGTGGTAAAACATATATGCGCAAAAAAGAAGCCGGCTGCCGCCGGCTTCTTCGCACAGGCTTTGCTGATAAACGCGGTTTAAACGGATTCCCGAATCTTGGACGGGCTGTATGTCTTGACGGCGGAGACATCCTCCGTCACGGCATAGGCCGCAGTCTCCTCCTCCACTTTGTCCGAGAACGCGGCCGAAGTGATCTCGCTGAGGATGGTCGTTTTGTAATTCGCGGTGAAATCGTCATTGTCCTCGTAGTTGGCGATTTTCTGATAGATCATCGGAACACTGTAACCGTCGTACACGCCGGCGGCGCCCACCTCAGCGGCGACGACCCCCTGCACGAATTCCTCGGAATAGCTGGTGGATTCCGCGGTGAGGAAGCTTTTGGACATATACGACGAAGCGGTGTCCTCGGCATACTCGCGGCCGCAGATCTCAAACGCCTTTTCCAGCGTTTCGGGGCCAAGCTCATCCATGGAACCGCCCGCGTTCAGGTCGTCGGCAAGCTGGGCCGCCAGTACGTTCAGCTCTTCCAGCTTTTCGCCAGGCAGCGCGGCGGAATCCGCATCCGTAGTTGGCAACACCAGCGTCTGGATGCGGGAATAGGTCTCGTCCATGTACTTTTTGGCCTCGGCGTCGGTGATCTTGTCCGATTCGCCGTCCTGATACTCAGCCAGCAGCTTTTCATACTTCGCTTCGCATTCATAGAAGCGGCGGTAGTTTTCCCGCCCAATGCCGTTGGCCGCCAGCAGGGCTTCGTTGTTGGCCCAGATGGCATCGAGCTGGCTGTCGATGGACGCCTGCTCCTCCTCGGTGAAGGTAAGGCCCGCTTCCGCAAAGGCTTTTTCCACCCAGACATAACGTTTTGCGGAGGCCACCGTCTCGTTGTGGATCCATTCCTCAGCTTTCACGCCCTCGATCTCGCTTTTCAGTACCTTGGCGCTTTTATCCTCCAGCTTGCTTTTTGCGCTGGAATACGCCTGATACTGGTACATCAGGTACAGGCCCGCGGGGATATCCTCGCCCTCCACCGTCATCACGACGGCGGGCGTGGTGAACTTACAGGCAGCCATAGAAAGGGCCAACGCCGCGCACAGCAGCAGGCCGGTGAATTTTTTCAGCTTCAATGTGTTTCCCTCCGCGCGGGCGCCGCTTCGGCCGCGGCCTTCACCCGCAATGATACAACAAATTATACCGCGTTGCGCGGCTGTTGGCAAGTGCCGGGCAAAACTTTCGGCCCCGGAGCGCGTTACTGCGGCCGCTCCAGCTCCGCCATTTTGTCGAACACGGCATTCATCACATCCAGCGGCTTTTCGCCGGGCAGGATGCGCACCGAAAGGTACGGCTTGCCGGAAGCGTTCACCAGCAGGCGGCGGCCCATATCCTTGAGCAGGGGCTTGAGCGTGGCGAGGTCCAGCTTATCGGAATACAGAATGAGCGTATCCCGGTTTTGTGTGATCTCGTAGATGCCAAGCTTTGCAGCCACCACCCGCACCAGGCTGATGTCGATAAGCCCCTGCACGCTTTTGGGCACAGGACCGTAACGGTCCGCCAGCTCGTCCAGCACGTCGTCCGCGCCGGGGCGGTCGTCGATGGCGGCAATGCGCTTGTATGCCTCAATGCGTCCGGCGGCGTCCGGGATGTATTTTTCTGGGATGTAGGCGTCCACGGTGATGTCAATGAGGCAATCGCTCTTATCCGCCTGAACAGCCTCTCCCTTTTCGGCGGCGATGGCCTGGTTCAGCAGCTTGACATACATCTCATAGCCCACAGCCTCCATGTGGCCGTGCTGGCTCTGCCCCAACAGGTTGCCCGCGCCGCGGATCTGCAGATCGCGCATGGCGATGCGGAAGCCGGAGCCGAAGCTTGTGAACTCCCGGATGGCGGAAAGACGCTTGGCCGCAATGTCCGTGAGCACTTTATCCCGCCGGAACGTGAAATAGGCGTAGGCCTTGCGGCCCGAGCGGCCCACGCGGCCGCGGATCTGGTACAGCTGGGCAAGACCCATGCGGTCCGCGTCCTCTATGATGAGCGTGTTGCAGTTGCGCACGTCCACACCTGTCTCGATGAGCGTGGTGCACACCAGGACATCGATCTCGCCGTCCAGCAGCTTCTGCCATACCCCCGAAAGCGTGGCCTCGTCCATACGGCCGTGGGCCGTGGCGATGCGCGCGCCGGGCAAAAGCTCCGCCAGCTTTGCCGCACACTGGTCGATGGTGTCGATGCGGTTGTGGATATAATACGCCTGGCCGCCGCGGTCCAGCTCGCGCCGCAGGGCCTCGGCCACCACGCCCGCGTCGTATTCCATCACATAGGTCTCGATGGGGCGGCGCTCAAAGGGCGGCTCTTCGATGGTGCTCATGTCCCGCAGGCCGCTCATCGCCATGTTCAGCGTGCGCGGGATGGGCGTAGCCGAAAGCGTCAGCATGTCCACGCCGATGAAATTTTCCTTCAGCTTTTCCTTGTGCTTGACGCCGAAGCGCTGCTCCTCGTCGATGATGACAAGGCCCAGATCGTGAAATTTCACATCCTTCTGCAGCATACGGTGGGTGCCCACCACCACATCCACAGTACCCGCGGCAAGGCCCTTAATGGTCTCTTTCTGCTGGCGGGCGCTGGCAAAGCGGGAGAGCAGCCCCGCTTTGACGGGGAACGCCTCCATGCGGGAGAGAATGGTGGTGTAGTGCTGCCACGCCAGGATCGTGGTAGGCACCAGCACGGCCACCTGCTTGCCGCCCATGATGCACTTGAACGCGGCGCGCAGCGCCACCTCCGTTTTGCCCACGCCCACGTCGCCGCACAGCAGGCGGTCCATCGGGTGGGGCTTTTCCATGTCTTTTTTTATTTCGGCCGCGCTGGTGAGCTGGTCGGCCGTTTCGTCGTATTCAAAACGCGTTTCAAAATCCCGCTGCCACTCGTTGTCCTCGGGGAACGCATAGCCCTGGGCCTGCTGGCGCCGGGCATACAAAGCGATCAGCTCTTTTGCCATCTCCTGCGTGGCCTTGCGCACGCGGCTTTTGGTTTTGTTCCACGCGTCGCCGCCCAGCTTCGAGAGCTTGACGCGCTCGCCGTCGCCGGGAGCTGTATAGCGGCTGATAAGGTCCAGTTGGGTAACGGGCACATACAGCGTGTCCGCTTTGTCGTAGTTGATTTTGATGTAATCCTTCACCACGCCCTGCAGGTCCAGCCTCTGGATGCCCGCATATACCCCGATGCCGTGGTTCTGGTGCACCACATAATCGCCGGGCGTGATGTCCGACAGGCTGGAAAGGCCCTTGTTCTTTGCCCTGGCCTTCTGCGGCGCGGCCGCGTTGTGGCGGCGGCTGGTGAACACGGCGAACTTGGCGAAGGGGTAATCCGCGCCCGCGTTCAGGTGGCCTTCAAACACACCCACGCTACCCGGCGCAAGGGACGGCGGTTCCTTATGATACGCCTGGGCGGAAAAGCCCGCGGCGGCAAGGTCCCGCGCAAGCGCGGCGGCCGCGCGCTGCGTGCCCGCCAGCACTGCCACGGCATACTTTTGTGCCGTGAGCGGGCGCAGGTCGTCGGCCAGCGCGCTCACCTCGCCGCCCCAGGGCGGCAGGCTGTGGGTCTGGGCGTTGACGGTATCCGCCAGTTTCAGGTCCGGGATGGTGCGGGCAAAATTTTCACACACCACGGCATGCCGCTTCTCCGTCTCGTGCAGCAGATACGCGGTGTCCTCGTAGAAACGGTCCAGCCCGGGGGCCAGCACACCCTCTTCCAACAGGCCCTTGAACGCCTCTCCGAAGCGGAACTCCACGCCTTTGGCGGCCTCGCGCACGGCGCTTGGCTCGTTGAGGAACACGATGGGCGCGTCGAAATATTCAAAGATCGTCGCCGGCTTTTCGTACCGCAGCGCCAGATATTTGTCCATGGCGGCGGGCATCGTACCCGCGTCCAGCGCCTTGAGGTCGCCGTCCATGGCGTCGGCCAAAGCTTCCGCATAGGCGGGCTTTGCCTTGGAAAGCGCCGTGCGCAGCAGCCTTGCGGCGGCCTCGGTGTCTCCGAACAGCACTTCCCGGGCCGGGGAAAGATAAATTTTTTTCACCGCCCCTTCCCGCCGCTGGGAAACAAGGTCAAAGCTGTGGATGCTGTCCACCTCGTCGCCCCAAAACTCCAGGCGGTGGGGCTTCTGCATGTCGGGCGCGTAAATATCCACAATACCGCCGCGCACCGAAAACTGGCCCGGGCCGTCCACCTGGAAGCGGCGCAGATACCCCGCGCCGAACAGCCGCTCGATGAGCACGTCCATGGAGATAGCCATTCCCTGCTTCACCGTGAGAGTGTTGCCGCAGAATTCCTGTTTGGGCGTTGTATATTGCAGCACGGCCTCCACGGGCGCGCACGCGACGCTCGTGCGGCCGCCCACCAGGTTGCCCAGCACGGCAAGGCGCCGGTACTCGTATTCATGGCTCTGGCCTTCCACGGGGCGCAGCACATAATCCCGTGCGGGGAATACCTCGGCCCGCCGGCCGAACACGGCGGCGTCCTCCGCAAAGCGCGTGGCATCGGCCTCGCCCGCGCACACCACCAGCGCGGAACGGCCCGTATCCTCGCACAGTGCGGCCAGCATCTGGGCGCGGGCCGTGGGCGGCATACCGAACAGGGCCACCACAGCGGGCTTCGCGCCCGCCATGCCCGCCAGCAGCCGTTTGTATTCAGGTGTTTGTTTCAGGAGAGCAGTCAGCATGAAAAAACCTCTCTGCGCCAAAGGCGGCTATATCGTCAAATAAAGAAAAAAACATACGCACAGCGCCGCCACGCCCACGCACAAAACGAGTGCCAGCGCCAACGGCCCCTCGCGGTAGGCCCGCGTCTCAGCGGCAGGCGTACGGCGCAGATGCACCACGGCCGCCAGAACGGAAGCCACACCCAGGCCCAGCGCAGCCGCGGGCACGAACACGGTGCCGGCCAAAAGCGTCAAGATGATAACGCTCTCCGCCAGCACGTCGTCCAGGCCCGTCACATTGCCCGGCAGCAGATACAAAAGCCATGTAGCGCCCGCCCAGGCAGGCACCGCCAGCGCGAACCGCACGGGCCGCGTAAAGCTTTTTGCCAGCAGGCGCTGCTTGTCGCGGCACAGCCACAACCGCGCCGCCGCGCACCACAAAAGCGCCGTCAGGCACACGCCCAGCAGCGGGATAACGGCAAACGTCCATTCGTTGGGCCGCAAAATGCAGCCCAGCGCACCACCCAGCACCACGCCGCCCAAAATCAGGCAAGCAAGCTCATACCGGCGCTCCGGCGTCATTTTCTCTTTTTTCTTATCCATTGTACCTCGACATCGCAGTGTCAAACTGCCCTTTCATCATAAGCTCCAGCGCGCCGCAGATATCGTCGTAACGCGCCTCCACGGCCTTTTTCTCAGCCTGCGTCAGTCGGCTCAGCACCCAGTCCGCCAGGTCGTACTCCGGACGCGGCTTTTCCCCCACGCCGATCTTTACCCGCGGGAAATCCTGCCCGATGTTCCCAATGATGCTTTTGATGCCGTTGTGCCCGCCCGCCGAGCCCGTTTTCCGGATGCGCAGGCGTCCCGGCGCCAGCGAGATATCGTCGAACAGAACGATGATGCGCTCCGGCGGGACCTTGTAAAAATCCGCCGCCTTGCGCACGGCATCTCCGGAAAGGTTCATAAAGGTCTGCGGCTTCATCAGCAGCACCTTCACGCCCGCCGCCGTGCCCGTGCCCGTCAGCGCGTCGAACTTCGCCTTCGTCACCCTCACGCCCCATTTTTCCGCCACATGGTCCAGCGCGGCGAAGCCCGCGTTATGGCGCGTGCCTTCATATTTTTTGCCCGGGTTGCCCAGGCCCACGATGATCGCATCAATGCTTGTCTGCTTTTTGAAAAACATGGTCTCTCCTGTGGAATGCACAACACGGCGGCACGGCGCACCGCGCCGTGCCGCTGCATTTGTATTGTATTATTTCAGCCGCGCCGCTCACACAAACAGCGTGGAGACGGGCTTGTCGGAATAGATGCGCGCCACTGCCTCGGCCAGCACGGGCGCGACGCTGAGCACCTTGATCTTTTCAATTTGTTTTTCCGGCGGCAGGGCGATGGTGTCCAGCAGCACGACCTCATCCAGCGCGCTGTCCCGGATGCGCCCGATGGCCGGACCGGAGAGCACGCCGTGGGTGGCGCAGGCCGTCACGCTCTTGGCTCCGCGCGCCTTAATGGCGCCGGCCGCATTGCACAGCGTGCCCGCGGTGTCGATCATATCGTCCACGATGACCACGTCCCGGCCTTCCACCTCGCCGATGATGTTCATCACCTCAGAAACATTTGCCCTTGGACGCCGCTTATCCACAATGGCCAGCGGAACGTCCAGCCGTTCGGCAAAGGCACGGGCGCGGGCCACGCTGCCCAGGTCCGGGCTGACGACCGTCACGTTGTCATGGTAAGGCTCCGTTTTGCGTGCGAAATAGGGCGTCAGAATGGGCGCGCCGTACATATGGTCCACCGGTACGTCGAAAAAGCCCTGGATCTGCGACGCGTGCAGGTCCATGGTCAGCACGCGGTCGGCTCCCGCCGTTACGATCAGGTCCGCCACCAGCTTGGCCGTAATGGGGTCCCGCGCGCGGGATTTCCGGTCCTGCCGGGCGTAGCCGTAATACGGAATGACGGCTGTGATGCGCCCGGCCGACGCGCGCCGGAAAGCGTCCATCATGATGAGCAGCTCCATCAGGTTGCGGTTGACAGGGCTTGAGGTGCTCTGCACCACATAAACGTCGCTGCCGCGCACCGATTCCTGGATGGAGACCTGTATCTCGCCGTCGCTGAAGCGTCCCACTTCGCTGCGTCCCAGCGTGATGCCGAGACACTCCGCCATTGCCGCCGCCAGTGGCTTGTTGGAATTCCCCGCGAAGATCTTGATATCCTTGCCGTGAAGATTCATACCCGCGCACGTCCTTTCCGCATCATCCGTCATTCTGTCCTTATTCTGTTTTCAAAGTTTATTTCGAGCCGGCTTCTTCCTTTGCCTGCTGCTTTGCGATGAACTTTTCCAGCTTGCCCTTCGCCCACTGCGGCTTGTTCACCTGCCGCGCCCGGGCAATGCCCAGCGCGCCCGCGGGCACGTCGTCGGTAATGGTGCTGCCCGCCGCAGTGTACGCGCCGTCGCCCACGCTCACAGGCGCCACCAGGTTCGTATTGCAGCCGATGAACGCATAATCCCCGATGGTGTTGCGGTGCTTGGCCGCGCCGTCGTAATTGACGGTGACCACGCCGCAGCCGAAATTGCAGTATTTGCCCACGTCGGAATCGCCCACATAGGTCAGGTGCGAAACGCTGGTACCCTTGCCCACAGTGGAATTCTTGATCTCCACAAAATCGCCGATGTGCACATTTTCGCACACACGGCTGTCCGGCCGAATGTGGGCAAACGGGCCGATGGCCGCGCCGCTCTCGATGACGCTGTCATAACCCTGGCTGGCGTTGAATTTCACGTTCTCGCCCACCGTCACGTTTTCCAGCAGGCTGTTCGGGCCGATGACGCTGCCCGCGCCGATTTTTGTCTCCCCCCGCAGGATGGTGCCCGGCAGGATGACCGCGCCCGGCGCGATCTCTACCGTGTCGTCGATGAGGATGCCGTCGGCGGAATAAAAAACAACGCCCGCGGCCAGGTGCCGCTCAAACGTTGCCTCAAATGCCGCCCGGCGCTGCCGGTATGCTGTTATTGCTTCGTTCTCCATGGACAAACGCCCCCGTTTCTGGTTTGATGTGCGGCGCGCGCAAGGCCCGTCCGCAGAGTTCGATAACGCTTATCTATACACTTCTATTTTACGATATTCCGGGCGTTTTGCAAGGGCATCGGCAAAATTGCACCAAAAATTCAAAATTGCGCGTTAAAATACAATAAAAAACAGGGAAATAACAGTAGCATTGCCCGCCGCTTTTTGTTATAATGATGTGTGCAAATGGACAAGTTTTTTGTTCATTCGTGCACGGGAATGGGTTTTGGGCTTTCCCGCGCACAAAAAAATTTGGAGGTAGAGAAATTTGAGTGACAAAAAATACCTGTACCTGTTCAGTGAAGGGAACAAGGACATGCGTGAGATCCTCGGCGGCAAGGGCGCTAACCTTGCCGAGATGACCAATGCCGGCATGCCTGTTCCCCAGGGCTTCACCATCAGCACCGAGGCCTGCACCCAGTATTACAACGACGGCCGCCAGATCAACGAAGGCATCATGGCCGACATCTACGAGTATATCGGCAAGATGGAGGAGATCGTCGGCAAGAAGTTCGGCGACCCCGCCAACCCCCTGCTGGTTTCCGTCCGTTCGGGCGCGCGCGCTTCCATGCCCGGTATGATGGATACCATCCTCAACCTGGGCCTGAACGACGAAGTTGTTGAGGGTCTGGCCAAAAAGACGGGCAACCCCCGCTTCGCCTATGACAGCTACCGCCGCTTTGTGCAGATGTTCAGCGACGTTGTCATGGAGATGAACAAAAGCGAATTCGAAAAAATCATCGATGAGATGAAGGAAGCCAAGGGCGTCACCCAGGACGTGGAGCTGGACGCCGACGACATGAAGGCTCTTGTTGCCAAATTCAAATCTCTCTACAAGGAAAAAATGGGCGCGGACTTCCCCACCGACCCGAAGACGCAGCTCATCGAGGCCGTTAAGGCCGTGTTCCGCAGCTGGGACAACCCCCGCGCCAACACCTACCGCCGCATGAACGAGATTCCCTACGACTGGGGCACCGCCGTCAACGTACAGGCCATGGTGTTCGGCAACTCCGGCGAGAACTCCGGCACGGGCGTGGCGTTCACCCGCAACCCCGCCACCGGCGAGAAGGCCCTGTTCGGCGAATACCTCATCAACGCCCAGGGCGAGGACGTGGTGGCCGGCATCCGTACGCCGTCCCCCATCAGCCACCTGAAAGACCAGATGCCTGAGGTCTACGACCAGTTCGTGACCATCGCCACCAAGCTTGAGAACCACTATCGCGACATGCAGGACATGGAGTTCACCATCGAGGACGGCAAGCTGTATATGCTGCAGACGCGCAACGGCAAGCGCACCGCCGCCGCCGCGCTGAAGATCGCCGTGGACCTGGTGGATGAGGGCATGATCACCGAAAAGGAAGCCGTGCTGCGCGTGGAGCCCAAGCAGCTGGACAGCCTGCTGCATCCGCAGTTTGACCCGGCCGCGCTGAAGGCCGCCGCCGTCATCGGCAAGGGCCTGGCCGCCTCTCCGGGCGCCGCCTGCGGCCAGGTGGTGTTCACCGCCGACGAAGCCAAAGAGGCTGTTGAAAGCGGCAAGATGAAGAAGGTCGTTCTGGTCCGTCTGGAGACCAGCCCCGAGGACATCGAAGGCATGGCCGTGGCGCAGGGCATCCTGACGGTGCGCGGCGGCATGACCAGCCACGCGGCCGTTGTGGCCCGCGGTATGGGTACCTGCTGCGTGTCCGGCTGCGGCGATATCGTCGTAGATTACGACAAAAAATGCTTCACGCTTTCCGGCAAGACCTACAACGAGGGCGACTGGATCTCCATCGACGGCTCCACGGGCAACATCTACGGCGAGGCCGTGCCCACGGTGGAAGCCTCCATCTCCGGCGATTTTGGCCGCTTCATGGGCTGGGCCGACGCCGCGCGCAAGCTGGAAGTGTTTGCCAACGCGGACAACCCCCGCGATGCCAAGCAGGCCGTCGAGTTCGGCGCGGAAGGCATCGGCCTGTGCCGCACCGAGCATATGTTCTTTGAAGCCGACCGCATCAAGGCTGTGCGCGAGATGATCGTAGCCCGCGACGTAGAGGCCCGCAAGGCCGCTTTGGCCAAGGTTCTGCCGTATCAGCAGAGCGATTTCGAGGCCATGTACAAGGTCATGGGTGAGCGCCCGATGACCATCCGCTACCTGGACCCGCCCCTCCACGAGTTCCTGCCCACCAAGGAAGAGGACATCGTTGAGCTGGCAAAGGATCTGGGCATCACCGTGGAGCACCTGCGCAATGTCATCGACAGCCTGCATGAGTTCAATCCGATGATGGGTCACCGCGGCTGCCGCCTGGCCGTTTCTTATCCGGAAATTGCCGAGATGCAGACGACCGCCGTCATCAACGCGGCCATCAACGTCATCAAGGAGTGCGGCTACAACATCGTGCCCCACATCATGATCCCGCTGGTTGGCGAAGTGAAAGAGCTGAAGTTCGTGAAAGACGTTGTTGTTGCAACCGCGGACAAGCTGATTGCTGAGGCCGGTGTGGACATGAAATATGAGGTCGGCACCATGATCGAGATCCCGCGCGCCGCCCTGACGGCCGACGAGATCGCCAAGGAAGCCGAATTCTTCTCCTTCGGCACCAATGACCTGACGCAGATGACTTTCGGCTTCAGCCGCGACGACGCGGGCAAGTTCCTCAGCTATTACTACGACAACAAGGTCTACGAGAGCGACCCGTTCGCGCACCTGGACCAAAACGGCGTAGGCAAGCTGGTAGAGATGGCTGCGAAGCTGGGCCGCCAGACCCGTCCGGAGCTGGGCCTCGGCATCTGCGGCGAGCACGGCGGCGACCCGACGAGCGTCGAGTTCTGCCACCGCGTGGGCCTGGACTATGTGAGCTGCTCCCCCTTCCGCGTGCCCATCGCGCGCCTTGCCGCCGCACAGGCTGCTATTAAAAATTAAGGGGGAGTATACACCCCGCTTTTCCATCGTATTTTGATTCAGCAAACCGCCCCTTATATGGCTTGACAGCCATATAAGGGGCGGTTTCTTGTTTGTCTCCGCGGCGCCTGCGCTGTCCGGGCGCAGCGAAGCGTTCAGTATTTTTCCGGGATGCGGACGCTCGCCGCCTTATAAAAATTATAATTCTCCAGCATGTATACCTTGGCTCGCTTTAAAACATGGCGATAACAATCTGCAATGCTGTCCGCAAAGGAAGCGGCGTCGCCTGCGCGCAGATATTGGACCGAAGCGGCAACCCGCCCGTTGAGATCTTCCAGCGCCTGCCTCCTGTCCGTATAGTAAGCAATATAGTACCCCCATTCCGTAAGGCGAAAGGTTTCGGCCAACACGATACGCAGGGGTTCCAATTCGATATGCTTTAAAATCGCCTCAACGATCTCAACGATACAAATGGAATCGGGCATCGCAAATTTTCCATCCAGCTCATCGAGTTCTTTTGCGGTAAACAGCGGCGCTGCAGAAAGCGCCGCGGGGTGGATGATCAGCACCAGTAATTGCAGTGCCTGAAGATACCGCATGGCTTCTTCTGTGCGCCGTGAGCTGAAGATCACCTGGCTTACCCGGGAAGAATCCGGCTCTATTACTACAGTTCCCTTCCCGTTCAGCGTTTTCACAAAGCCCCTTTGCTCCAGCTCTGCCAATGCCTTGCGGACCGTTGATACCGAAACGCCATACTGGCCCGCCAGGGCTTTTTCATGAGGAAGATACGTCCTGCGCGGATACTCCCCGCTGCCGATCTTCTGGTTCAGGTCGCTGATTATCCTCATATAAAAGTAATCTTTACCGCGCAACGGCCGCCATGAAAATGCGGCTTCAGACGGCGGCGGACAATCTGGAGCAGTCTCCGCCAGATGCTTCAGCGTACATTCGATTGAACTTGTGAGCCTTTGATACAGGGCCGTCAGCCGGCCGTGCTTGACGACGGGGTCCGTATCTTTCATGATATCCATGATAACACCTGCAAACGGCACGGAGCCCCGGGGGAAAAAATCATAAAAGCAGGGGCATTGTTCTGTAAAGAACGTTAAATCGTGGTACAGTTCAAATGTTGAATAGAGGTCGCAGAGCAAAGGGCTTCCGCCTATTTTCAATACGTCCCTGTCGAAAGCAGAAAACGCACGCCAGCCGCCGGCTGCGACACCAATGCGCGATACGCGCATCGCCTGTTTATAATGGGGCATCATTTCCAGGCTGCAGTTTTGCGTTGCAAACACCAGAAGCGGCGGAAGGATCAAGGTCCATGTCCGGTATATCTGTACAAGCCCTTCTCTTTTTTTCAAAATATCCCGCAGCATATGCTCCGACCCTGGCATTTTTTCCCCGTCAAGGACGACCGGCGCCAAGCGCGGCTGTATCTCGATCAGTCCATCTTTTTTCAACGCGTCAAAAACCCGGTTGACCGTATACCGGCTTACATGATATTGATCACAAAGCATCCTGGAAGACGGAAGGCTGTTTCCCGGAAGGACCTGGCCGTTTAGAATACGCTGTTTGACCTCATTGTATACAAATGAAAATTTAGTCTCCTGATGTTCCACGCTCCGTCTCCCTTTCCCGCATCTGTTTTAACCATTCCCTTTCGCCGAAGCTATTTTAAGGATATTATAACCCTTATATCCCTGCTTGTCAGGCCAAAAAGCCAAAGCTATTCGCTTCCCTTACCAATATTAATGTTGCTATGCCCTAAACTGTTCCTTTATACTAAAAAATAGAAATTCATTTGTGAAAGAGATTGGTTCCCAATGGAAAAGCAAAAAATCCTGATTGCAGACGATTCCGAAATGAACCGGGCGCTTTTGGTGGATATTCTGGAGGATCAATACGATATCGTCGAAGCCGATAACGGCGCGGCGGCAATTGATCTTCTTACACAGTGCGGCGGAGATTTTTCGCTTCTGCTTCTGGATATCATGATGCCCGAAATGGACGGGTTTGAGGTTTTGGCGTATATAAACAGATATCACCTGAACGATACGCTCGCCGTCATCATGATCTCTGCCGACGACTCCCCCGCCAACATAAAGCGCGCTTACGACCTGGGCGCGTTTGACTATATCAGCCGCCCTTTTGACGCGGCGATCGTGCGCCGCCGCATCTCGAACACGATGCTTTTGTATGCCAGGCAGCGCCACCTTGAAAATATCATCGCCGAACAATTTTACGAGCAGGAGAAAAACAACGACCTCATGATCTCGATCCTCTCTCACATCGTAGAATTCCGCAATGGCGAAAGCGGCCTGCATGTTTTGCACATCAAAACCATCACAGAGCTTTTATTGAAGGAGCTTCTTCGGCATACGGACCGGTATCCTCTCTCTCAAACCGATATCAATTTGATCAGTACCGCGTCATCGCTTCATGACATCGGAAAAATCTCTATTTCAGGGGACATATTGAACAAGCCCGGACGCCTTACTGCCGAGGAGTTCGAAATCATAAAGGGGCATTCGCTGATCGGCGCAAAAATGCTGTCGGAACTGCCGCTTGACCAGCAGGAGGCGCCGCTTGTCAAAGTAGCTTCCGATATCTGCCGCTGGCACCACGAACGATACGACGGCAACGGTTACCCGGACGGCCTGAAGGGAGATGAAATCCCCATTGCCGCCCAGGTGGTTGCCCTGGCAGACGTCTATGACGCTCTGACCAGTGAACGCTGTTATAAAAAAGCGTACTCCCACAGCAAAGCGCTGGAGATGATTTTCGAGGGCCGCTGCGGAGCGTTTAACCCCACCCTTTTGCAGTGCCTGCTGGAAATTTCCGACACGCTTGAAAGCGAATTGGGACAAGCGGCGCTTGAGCGGAATGCCAGGCACAGGCGGGACACGAAAGGCCGGATAGACTATGACAATTTATTCGCACGGGAGCACAGCGTCTCTCTGGTGCCGCCGTCATCGGAGACGCTTCAGCTGTTATATACCGATTCGCTGACCGAAGTTTACAACCGCCGCTATTATGACGAACAGTTTCGGGATTCTGACGACATCGAGGCCGTTGTCGTCATCGACGTCGATTCTTTCAAACACATCAACGACCGTTACGGGCATCACGCGGGAGATATCGTCCTGCGCCGCATTGCCAAAACGGTCTCATCGTGCGTGCGGAAAACGGACGCCGTGATCCGCTATGGCGGCGATGAATTCGTAATCATTTTCCACCGGCTCCCCGGGGATGTTTTCCGGAAAAAGCTGGAAGAGATCCGGGCCGCCGTTGACAGGCTGACGATAGCCGAGCACCCCGGGCTTCACGTTTCCGTAAGCCTCGGCGGGGCATACGGCGTGGGAAAAACAACAGAGCTGTTCGAAACAGCCGACAGGCTTATGTATCAGGCAAAAAAGAGTAAGAACAAAGCCATCGCCGGCTTTGTGAGCACGCAAACGGAAAATACCGGCAAAGGCAGGGATGTCGAGATATGGAGTTAAGAGATTGCTATGCGGAATTCGGCGGAGATTACAAGGAAGTGCTGAGCAGGCTGCAGCGTGAGCAGACCGTCCAGAAATTCGTTCTCAAATTTTTAGACGACAAAAGCTTCAGCTCTCTGGAAACGGCCCTGCAAAACCGGAATTACGAAGAAGCATTGCGCTTTGTCCATACGCTCAAAGGGATCTGCCGGAACCTTTCTTTCACCAGACTGTACGAAAGCAGCAGCCGAATGACAGGAGCGTTTAAGGCCGGAGATTTTGAAAATGCAGCCGCCGGAATGCCGCAGCTCTCTGACGACTATCATCAGATCATCCGTGCAGTTGAAGCCTACAAGACGTGCAGGGAGGGATAGCCGCAGATGGACAGCAGCTTGGCAAAAAAGAATACTACGCGGTTTCTGATATACAGCTTCGTCGGCCTTCTTGTCTTCAGCATGGGTGTTTTTGCCATGCTGGGTGTCTATATGAGCCGGAAAAGCACAAAGACCATCCATGAAGTCGGCGAGATCTATATGTCCGGGATGAGCGAACAGATGGCCCGGCACTTTGAGAACATCATCGAACTGCGGTTTGAGCAGGTCGAAGGCATCGTGTCCGTGGTCCCGTCGAAGAGCGCCGACAAGGAAGCCATGTATGCAGATCTCGTTTACAGGGCGCAGGTGCGCGGTTTCGAATATCTGGCTCTCTGTACCTCAGACGGCAGATTTGAAACGCTCTGCGGGGAAGCATTCCAGCCGGTCAACCCGCCGCCCTTCGTGGACGCGTTAAGGCGGGGCGAGCAGCGGGTCGCCGTTGGCGTGGACGCCGCCGGCAACGAAGTTGTGCTGTTCGGGATCGACGCGGATTATCCGATGCAGGACGGCGAAGCCTGCACCGGTTTGGTCGCGGCGGTGCCCCTGGAATATATCAGCGATTTTCTTTTTTCAGAAAATCAGGATGCTCTGATCTATTGCCATATCATCCGCTCGGACGGCAGCCTTGTGATCGCCAACTCCAATACGGAGCTGGTTGGATATTTCAGCGCGCTGCCTGCCTCTTCCGCGGCAGGCGGTCCGCTTGAGGGGCTTGACGCGGCGCTGGAAGAACAGAAGGATTACACCGTAACGCTCGACACGGGCGGAAATAGCCTGCAGATCTACGGCAAGCCTTTGCCGCACTCCGAGTGGTACCTCATCTCGGTGATGCCTTACGGCATGTTGGACGAAAGCATCAACGACCTGAACGCGCAGCGCACCTTCATCACTTTGCTTGCCTGCGGCTCCATCCTGCTTTTCCTGACGCTGATTTTTCTGCGGTACTTTTTCCTGACCCGCCAGCAGCTGCAGGAGCTGGGAAAGGCCCGCCAGGCGGCGCTTGAGGCAAGCAAGGCCAAAAGCGAATTTCTGGCCAATATGAGCCATGATATCCGCACGCCGATGAACGCGATCGTGGGCATGACTGCCATCGCAACGGCGCATATAGACGACCGTAAGCAGGTGCAGAACTGTTTGCGCAAAATCTCGCTGTCGAGCCGGCATTTGCTTGGGCTCATCAACGATGTGCTGGACATGTCCAAAATCGAGAGCGGAAAGCTGACCCTGACGCTGGAAGCAATCTCGTTGAAAGAAGTTGTTGAAGGCGTTGTCGGCATCATACAGCCGCAGATCAAAACCAAAAAGCAAAACTTTGACGTCCATATAGAAAATATCACGGTGGAAAACGTATATTGCGACAGCGTCCGCCTGAACCAGGTTTTGCTGAACCTTTTGTCCAATGCCACCAAATATACGCCCGAGGGTGGCTCCATTCAGCTTTCTCTCTTTGAAGAGGCGTCCCCGCGCGGCGAAAATTTTGTCCGGACGCACCTTAAAGTGAAAGACAACGGGATCGGCATGTCCCCGGAATTTTTGCAAAGGATATACGAATCTTACAGCCGTGCGGATGAAGCCAGAATCCACAAGACCGAAGGCGCCGGCCTTGGAATGGCGATCACAAAATACATCGTGGATGCGATGGGCGGGACCATCGACATTCGGAGTGAACTGAATAAGGGCACTGAATTCCACATCACAATCGACCTTGAAAAGGCCGCCCTTCCGGAAGCCGACATGGTGCTTCCTCCCTGGAACATGCTGGTAGTCGACGACGACGCGGTATTATGCCAGACCGCCGTCAGCGCATTAAAGTCGATCGGAGTAAATGCCGAATCAACGCTGAGCGGAGAAAGCGCGATGAAACGGATCGTTCAGCGCCACCGGCAGCACAATGACTATCAGATCATTCTTTTGGACTGGAAGCTTCCGGATATGGACGGCCTCCAGATCGCCAGGGAGATACGGCGCAGCTTTGGGAGCGAAATCCCGATTCTGCTGATCTCCGCCTACGATTGGACCGAATTTGAGGAAGAGGCGCGTGAGGCCGGCATCAGCGGTTTTATTTCCAAGCCGCTGTTCAAATCCACTTTGTTTTATGGCCTGCGCCAGTATATGGGCCTTGAAGCCACGCATCAGCCTGCATCCAGCCACGGCGCCGGCCTCTCCGGCAGCCGTGTCCTGCTCGCAGAGGACAATGAGCTGAATTGGGAGATTGCAAGCGAACTGCTGTCCGATTTGGGTGTGGAGCTGGAATGGGCGGAAGACGGACAGATCTGTCTGGACAAATTCCGGGAATCGCCGGAGGGTTATTATGATTTTATCCTGATGGATCTCCGGATGCCGCACATGACAGGCTATGAGGCTGCACAGGCGATCCGCGGGCTGAACCGCGCGGATTCGGCGTCGGTCCCCATCATCGCCATGACGGCGGACGCCTTTGCCGAGGACATTCAGCGTTGTCTGGAATGCGGCATGAACGCGCATATCGCAAAGCCCATCGACGTGGCTGAATTGACCCGTCTGCTGAAAAAGCATTCGCGCAAAGTATAACAGCAAAAGAGGAACGGCCTGCTTTTGAGCAGGCCGTTCCTCTTTTGGTCTTTTTTACTCTTTCATCCCGCCGAGAAAATCCCGGTAAATGCCGGGGACGGAATCCGGGATCAGCATCGCGCCCACACACTTTTTGTAAAACTCCTGCGGGCCCACGCCGCCGATGACTGCATAGGCGTAGCCCTCCGCACGCATGGCCGCGAGGCTGCGCAGCAGCATCGCCCGGCCGATGCCGCCGCCCTGCTCTTCGTCCAGCACGCGTGTAGGGCCGAAGAAATCCGGAGCCGTCGCATCATAACAGGCATAACCCAGGATTTTTTTGCCCCGCGTGGCGATGAAGCACGAAACAGCCGGGCGGGCAAAGCACACGTCGCATTCCCCTGCCGCGGAAAGGCCGGAGTGCTCCTTCACCCATTCCACCACACGAAATTTATCCGGCGCCATTGCGCGGCGGATCTGTACGCTCTCATCCCGGGGGCACGCCGTCTGCGCATCTTCAGGCAGGTCGTATAATTTCACCAGCATATCAGGCATTTTTATTTTCTCCTTTTTCTGTATTCAATGTTTCCAGCGCCAGAAGCGCTGCGCCTGCGGCGGCGTCGCTTTTGGGTTCCGCCAGCCGCATGCCCGGAAATCGCATCCGAAGCAGCGCCGCCGTACCCTCGCGCACCGCTTTGTCCCGCAGCAGAATGCTGCCCGTCAGCGCCAGCACCCCGTCCTCCATATGCAGAACGCGGGCTACCGGCTCCACCAGCAGCGCCAGCTCGCGGCATGCTTTTTCCACCACCGCTTTCGCGGCCTCATCTCCGGCTTCATACGCCCGGGCAACCAGCGGAGCCAGCGCCGCGATCTGTTTTTTGTCTGTTTGCGGGTCATAAGTAAACTGCACCAGGCCGCCGACGTCAACCACCTTCAGCTGTGCAAACACCAGATCCGTGAGCAGCGTCCGCGGCCCACGGCCGTCCTGCGCCCGCACAACGGCCGCCAGAGCGTCTCTGCCGAGCGCATAGCCGCTGCCCTCGTCGTCGATTTTATGCCCGTAGCCGCCGCTTCGGGCTGTTTTACCCGCTGCATCCCTGCCAAAACAAATGGACCCGGTGCCCGCGATAAGCACCATGCCGCAGGGTGCGCCCAGCGCGCCTGCCAGCGCAGTTTCCTGATCTCCTGTCAAAAGAAGCGCGCCCCGGTATCCGCACCGGCGCAGCATTTGCTCCAGCAGCGCGCGTGCCTGCGGATTGCTGACGCCCGCGCTGCCGACGCACAGCGCGGCACAGGCCTCCAGGCCGCCGGGCAGGCGCGCCAATGCATCCGTACAGCCCTGCATCGTCTCCCGCACTGCCTGTGACGCAGCACTGTTAAGGTTCAGGGGGCCAAACCGTTCCCGAAGCAGCACGCGTCCGTCCGGCGCGCGGGCCTCTAAAACCGTCTTTGTCCCGCCGCCGTCCATCCCGGCCGCATATCTCATATCCGGCATTTTTTCTTCTCCGCTCATAAAGTCACGGGCAGCCTTCCGGTTGGTTCGGCCTCGCCGCGCAGCACGCGCGCAACCGCCCGAATGCTCTGCTCCGTATACTCGAATGCCGCCAGCGTCCACACGCTTTCGGGCAGGCCCGCCAGATCGTACGGGCCGCGCAGCGCCACCGCCACGGTGGGCACGCCCGCCTCCGCCAGCCGGGCCACCAGCTCCAGCTGGCCCCTGCGCAAGCGCCCGTTGAAGGTGCCTACCACGGCCGAGGTATGCCGCCGCGCCAGTTCTACCAACGCCGCGATCTCTTCCCGCCCCGGCTCCGGCTGCATGGCCGCCGCGCTGCCATGCAGCGCCCGTGCCATACCGTCGCCGAAGCGGTTCGTCTCGCCGGCATCCACATTCCCCACCAGCGACGTGCGGTAGGCCGGGCAGCCGATGCACAGCGGCGCGCTCCCCAGTGCGGGCCGCCCGCCTGCGGGGCGGTGCACCTCTGTGATGGTCTTTTGCAACAGCGCCTCGTTCTCCCGGCGTGCCGCATCAAAATCGAAGCCGCCCTCGGGCATGCCGTCCACCCATTTTTCCTTCAGCGCCAGAATGCGCTGCACGCTGGCCTGCATTTCCGCCGCGCTCAACCGTCCCTCGGCCACGGCCTGCTCTGCCGCGCGGGCCGCCTGCCCGCTGAGCAGTGTGTCGTGGGAAATAAACACCAGGTCCACTCCGGCAGCCATGGCCGCCACCACGCCGTTTACCGTGCCGAAGTGGTCCTTGATGGCCCGCATCTCCATGCAGTCGCTGACGATGAGGCCGTCAAAGCCCATCTGCTCCCGCAGGAGCCCCGTCATGATGCGCCGGGACATCGTTGCCGGAAGATGCTCCGGTTCGAGCTGCGGGAACAGGATATGTGTCGTCATCACCGCGGGCACGCCCGCACGCACTGCCTCCCGGAAGGGCAGCAGCTCCGTCCGTTCCAGCTCCTCCATGCTTTTGTCCACGCAGGGCAGCGCCAGATGGGAATCCGTGTCCGTATCTCCGTGGCCGGGAAAATGCTTGGCCGAGCACAGCACGCCGCCGTCCAACAGGCCGCGTATCATCCGGTTGGCGTAACGGGAGACCTCCTGCGGCGTGTCGCCGTAGCTTCGCGCACCGATGACCGGATTTTCCGGGTTGGAATTGACGTCCACACTGGGGGCAAGGTCGAAATTGACACCCAGCGCGCGCAGCTCCCGCCCCGTCAAAAGCCCGGCGCGGTAGGCATTTTCCGGGTCTCCCGTGGCGGCGATGGCCATAGCGCCCGGCACATTTACCGCGTCCCCGGGCAGGCGCGTCACCAGGCCGCCCTCCTGGTCCGCTGTGATAAAGGCGCCATGGCCCGTTTCCCGCCGCACCAGCGCCTGGATCTCCCCGCACAGTTGTTTGAGCTGTGCACAATCCGTGATATTCTCCCGGAACAGGATCACATTGGATATTTTGTACTCCCGCACCATCCTGCGGAAATCCTCCGTAAGCTCTGTTCCCGGAAAGCCTGTCACCAGTCTCTGCCCGATCTGTTCCCGTAGATCCATCTGTATCCCTCCTGTTTTATTTGTAAAGATGATATGCCGCCTTGCGCCGTGCAAAAGCGGCGCTGTCCGCTTCCCATGCCGCAAGCAGCGCTTCCGGTGCAGGCGGCTCGTCCTCGAACGCGCCGCAGCCCGCCAGCAGGCTGATGAAGCGCCGCGGCTTCCCATCCCGTGGTTTCCACCGGAACTGCCGTGGCCACATCTCCCGGATGCGGTACAGCAGTGTAACGCCCGTGCGCACCGGGCGGAAAGCATGTGCGTCGCTGACATGCAGCAGCACCCCTTCGCACGGCTCGCCCTTGTGCTTCGAAGCGTATGGCGTAAAGCAGGCCGCCGTAAAAATCACGCCGGGCAGGCCCTCCCGGTTCATGGTCACGGCCAGTGCCGCGCCGTCGACAAACGGCGCGCCGATCATCTCGAACGGGCATGCGGTCCCTCTCCCTTCGGAGACGTTTGTTCCCTCGAACAGACAGGTGCCCGGATAAACCAGAGCCGTGCTGAAATGCGGAATGCCCATGCTGGGCATCATCCAGAGGTTTCCCGTCTCGCTGAACAGGCGCGTGCGCTCCCAGCCTGTGCAGGGTACTACCGTCAGCCGGCAGCCCAGCTTTTGTTCCGCATTTACCATGCACGCCAGCTCGCCCGCGGTAAGGCCGTAACGGATGCAAAGCGGGTACGCTCCGACAAAGCTGCGGTATTCCGGCTCCAGCAGGCCGCCCTCCACCGTCACGCCGTCCAGCGGTGCGGGACGGTCCAGCACGATCAGCTCCCGGCCCGCCGCGGCGCAGTCCTCCATGACGTAGAGCAGCGTGGAGATGAAGGTGTAAAAGCGCGTGCCCAGATCCTGAATGTCATAGACCACCGCGTCCAGCGTTTCCAAACGTTCCGGCGCGATATGCCTGCCCTCCTCGCCGCCGTACAGGCTGTATACCGGCAAGCCCGTCGCGCTGTCGCGGGCAACATCGTCCACATCCTCCCCCGCGCCGTCTTTGCCGTACATTCCATGCTCAGGGCCGAAAAGGCATACCAGCGGATAGACCTCATGAAATTTCACATATCCGGGCCTGAGGTCCAGCGTCACGCCTGAAACAGACGTCACCATCCCCAGCCTTTTGCCCCGGAACAATGCACCGAATTCACCGATCCTGTCGATCCCGCATTTCACCATGCACCGGTTCCTCCCTCTTTCCTGTTATTCGCGCGTCAGCCGCGCAACTATTTTTCATTTTTGAAATATTTCTTTGCAATACATGCATTTTACGCTTTATTTCGTAAAATTTTTTATGGATTCTGTTGACAAGGCGCCACCTGTTGGGAGTATAATTGAAACTAAAGAACAATTCGTTTGTAATTTTATTTCATTTTTGTCAGGCCCGGCGCGGGCCATATAAAGGAGGATATTTTTATGAAGCGCGCTCTTTTCCATGACGACGCAAGCCCTCGCCTGGCCATTGGGCTGATGAGCGGTACGTCTGCCGACGGCATAGACGCCGCCCTGGTGGAGATCAGCGGCTGCAGCACGGATACCCGCGTGCGGCTGCTGTCGTTTCTCACGCTGCCTTTCTCGGACGCAGCGCGGGCGCGCATTCTGCGCGTGGCAGCAGGCGATTTCGGCGGCACGGAGGAACTGTGCCTTCTGAACTTTTATCTGGGTGAGCTCAGCGCCGACGCCTGCGAGGCCGTGTGCGCACAGGCGGGCGTTGCCCCCGATAAAGTCAGCTTTGTGGGCAGCCACGGCCAAACCGTATTCCACGCGCCGGACGCACGGGAATACCTTGGCCGCCCGGTGCGGGGCACGCTTCAAACCGGCGAGGCGTCCGTTATTGCGGAACGGCTGGGCTGTCCGGTCGTCAGCGATTTCCGCGTTCGGGACATGGCTGCCGGCGGGCTTGGGGCTCCATTGGTCCCCTACACGGAATACTTGCTTTATCGGGACGCGCAGCGCACCGTGGGGCTGCAGAATATCGGCGGCATCGGCAATATCACCGTGCTTCCCAAAGGCTGTTCCCTGAATGACGTATTTGCCTTTGACACCGGCCCGGGCAATATGGTCATGGACGCGCTTGCCGCGCGGCTGACAGAGGGAAAAGCCCGCTTTGACGACGGCGGGCGGCTGGCCGCGCAGGGCACGGTAAACGCCGGGCTGCTGGCCTGGATGATGCAGGACCCATACCTGAGCGCCCCGCCGCCCAAGACCACGGGGCGCGAGGTATACGGCGCCGCCTATGTGGACGCCCTGTGCGCACATGCCCGGACGCTGGGTGTTTCCCTGCGGGACACGCTGTCCACCGCGACGCGCTTTACAGCCGAGTGCATCCGGGAGGGTGTGGAACGGTTCTGCTCTCAGCGCCCCGAGCGGCTGATCGTGGGCGGCGGCGGAAGCATGAACCCTGTGCTGCTGGCCCATATAGCCGACTGCCTGCCCGGCTGCCAGGTGCTTACCAACGAGCAGCTTGGCCTGGACAGCAGCGCCAAGGAGGCAGTTGCCTTTGCCGTTCTGGCAAACGAAGCGCTGTATGGCTGCGCCAACAACGCGCCCGGAGCCACCGGCGCCGCGCACGGCGTGGTGATGGGGAAAATCAGCCTGTGAACACGGCCCGAAAAGGAGAAGAAGTGAAATGACCAACATCGAGGTACGCACGCAGAACATTTACGAAAACCTGAGCAACGCCGAAAAAAAGGTGGCCTCGTATTTTCTGGATAACGTGGAAAATGTATTCGCCAAGCCCATCAGCCAGCTGGCCGAGGAGTCCGGCGTCAGCAAGGTCGCATGGGTGCGTTTCTGCAAAGCCATCGGGTTCGACGGCCTTAAGGACCTGAAAAAAAGCCTGTTCAGCGAGCTGCATGAAACGGCGGGTGAGCCCGCCGAGGCAGCGGCCTTCTCCGATATCCGGGAAGCCACCGGCATCGACCAGCTGATCCTCAGCGTCAAGAACAACAGCATCCGCGCCGTACGCGACACCATAAAGCTGCTGGACCCCGCCTCCGTGGAGGCTGCCGCACGCCAAATCCTGAACGCCCGTTCCGTGCGCATTTTCGGCGTCGGCGCGTCTGCTCTGGTTGGCGAGGACCTGTACAACAAGCTGCTGCGCATCGACAAAAACGTGTGCTTCTGCCGTGACCTGCACATCCAGCTCACCTACGCCGCCAATATGACGCCGCAGGATGTGGCTGTACTGATCTCCATGTCCGGCAATACCAAGGAAGTGCTGGAGATGCTGGCCCTTTCCCGCCAGTGCGGCACGCCTACCGTGGCGCTGACGAAATTCGACAAAAGCGTGCTGGCCCAGAACGCCGACATCCGGCTGTATATCTCCGCGCCGGAGGCCACGCCCCGCAGCGGCGCCATGAGCAGCCGCATCGCCCAGATGGTGGCGGTGGATGTTCTGTTCACAGCCGTGGCGCATCTGGATTACGACCGCGCGGCGGCCAGCCTGGAAAAAAGCCGGGAAAGCTGCCGTCCCCACCGTGTGGACGGTGCTCCGCCGCTCCGCCGCCGGTATTGAGAACGCCGCCTTCCGCCGCACTTAACTTGCGCCGGGACAGCCTTGGGCTGTCCCGGCGCTTTTTGCTGTTACAGCCGGCGCACAAACGCATCGGTCTGTACGCCGTCCGGCCGCGATAAAACCGCTGCCGAAACTTGCCCGTCCACACGCTGCAAAAGCGCATGGGCTTCGCCGGCATCCACGCCGCACAGGATCATAACGATGGCCGTCTTGGCGGAAAAACCCGCCTCATCCAAAACGCCGCGCGCGCGCTCCGGGCTCACGCCGGTCGCGCAGCAGACGATGGATACCGCGCGCGCCACCAGCTTCTGGTTGCTGGCGCACACATCCACCATCAGGTTGCTGTATACCTTCCCCAGCTTTACCATCACGGCAGTGGACAGCATATTCAGCACCATTTTCTGTGCGGTGCCGCTTTTCAGGCGGGTGGAGCCGGTGACGACCTCCGGCCCCGGCTGTGGGGCGATGCCGATATCCGCGGCCGCGTCGATGGCGGAGCCGGGGCAGCAGGTCAGCCCGATCACGGGTGCCCCCAACGCCCGGGCATAGTCCATTGCCCCCAGCACATAGGGCGTGCGCCCGCTGGCCGCTATGCCCACAAGCACGTCCTGTGCACGGAAGTCCAGCGCCTGCAGGTCTTTTGCACCGTCCTCAAAATGGTCCTCCGCGCCCTCGGCCGCGTTGGTCAGCGCGTCCGGCCCGCCGGCGATCACACCGCGCACCAGCCCCGGCTCCACGCCGAAGGTCGGCGGGCATTCCGATGCGTCCAGCACGCCCAGGCGGCCGGAGGTTCCGCACCCGCAGTAGATGAGCCGTCCGCCGCAGCGCATGTGCGCGTAAATTACATCCACTGCTTTTTCCACCTGCGGCAGAACCTGTTCCACCGCGGGCGCCACTTTTTTGTCTTCTTCGTTCATCAGCCGCAGGATCTCCGCAGTATCCGCGCGGTCGATCTCCAGCGTATTGGGGTTGCGCTGTTCGGTGCCGATCGTTTTGATCTGTACCACTGGACATGCCTCCTCGTGGCTCGCATAGCCTTTTGTGGGTTCCGCTGACGACGGAAACGCGCTCATCCCTTTACGCCCCCAATGGTCAAGCCCTTGACGAAAAATTTCTGAAGGAAGGGATAGATCACGATAATGGGTACGGTGGATGTGATGATGACCGCGGATTTCACCGAGATGGCAATGGTCGTCTTTTCCGCCGAACCGCTGCCCGTGCCGATGACCATGGTACCGTTCACGATATTGCGCAGGAACATCATAACAGGGTATTGGTCGCTCTTGAGATAGATCAGGCTGTTGAACCAGTCGTTCCAGAAGAACACGGCATAGTACAGGCCGATGGTGGCGATGGCCGCCGTGGAGAGCGGCAGCACGATGCGCCGCAGGATGCCGAAATACCCCAGCCCGTCGATCAGCGCCGCCTCCTCGATCTCATTGGGAATGCTCCTGAAAAAGTTGATAAGGATGATAAGATTGAACGAGTTGATGGCGAAGGGCATCAGCATGGCCGCCCGCGTCCCCACAAGGTGAAGGCTGTTGAGCAGCAGGTAGTTTGGGATCAGGCCGCCGGAGAAGAACATCGTCACCACGACCATTTTCGTAAAGAACTTATTGCCCCACAAAAACGTCTTGGAAAGCGGATATGCCATCAGGCTCGTCATGATGAGCGCGATGGCCGTGCCGCCCACCGCGTATAAAAACGTATTGCCATATGCCTTGAAGAAGTTTGGGTAAGTGAAGATCTGCTTGTACGAATCCAGTGTAAAATCCTTCGGCCACAAAAACACCTCGCCGTTGATGAGCGGCTTTGTGCCGGAAAAGGAAACAGCCAGCATGTAAATGAACGGGACAAGGCAGCAGATCAGCACGAAAGCCATCACGAGATAAACGATCGCGTCGAAGATGATATTTTCCAGGGTATGATACCGTTTTTGCATCAGACTGCCGCCTCCTTTAATAAATACTTTCGCCGGTCAGCTTCCGGCTCACAGCGTTGGACGACGTGACGAGGATCAGGCCGACAATGCCGCTGAACAGGCCAATGGCCGTCGCATAGGAATAGTTCTGGCTGACAAGGCCGGTGCGGTACACCAGCGTGTCGATGATATCGCTTACGCCCGAATTGGACGGCGTGTACATCAGCAGCACCTTTTCAAAGCCAAGGCTGAGCATATGCCCCACGTTCATGATCAGCATGATCATGATGGTAGGCAGGATGGACGGGATCGTCACGTACCAGATCTGCTGCAGCCGGGACGCTCCGTCCATCTCCGCGGCCTCAAACAGGTCCGGGCTGATGGAGGTGATGGCCGCCAGGTAAATAATGGCCGTCCACCCCGTGAACTGCCAGGTCTCGGATAAAATATACACCGGGCGGAACCATTGCGGCTCGTTCATGAAGTAAATGGGGTCGACGCCGAACAGGCCCAGGAACTGGTTCAGAATCCCGGAGCTGGGCGAAAGGATCTCGTTCAGGATGGCGATGACCACCACCGTGGAGATAAAGCGCGGCATATAAGATACCGTCTGAACGAACTTTTTGAATTTTTTTGCCCGCACCTCGTTGAGCAGAATGGCAAAAAGAATGGGGATGGGAAAATTGATGAGGATGTTCCCTATGGAAAGCACCAGCGTGTTGCGCAAAGCGCGCCAGAACATTGGGTCACGCAGAAAACGGTCAAAATAGCGCAGCGTCCATTCCGTGCCGAACGGGCCCTTGCCCGGCCGGTAGCGCCGGAACGCAAGCACGTTGCCCACCATGGGGACATACTTAAATACAATATAATATGCGACGGGCAGTACCAGCATCGCATACAGCACCCAGTAACGTTTGAGATGTTTTCGGAACGCTTTGCGCTTCGCGGCTTTCGCGTCCGCCGTCAATACGGCTGTCTTGGGCATTCCGCAGGACCTCCTTGCAGTTGATTTGCACGCCATACAAAGGCAGTAAATGGAAAAACACGGGACGGGGCCATATCGGTTGTACGGCCCCGTCCCGCGGGCACTTATGTTTTTTTCGGTTTATTTGCGCAGGTTGTCGTTGTACATCTTGCAGAATTCTTCGATCTGCAGGTTTTTCATCTCTGCCACATAGGCGTCCCAATCGGTATCCAGGCTCTTTGAACCGGTGACGAATGCGTCGATCCATACCTCGATGCTGTCCGCCAGCGGCGTCTGCAGGCTGGCCGCATCTTCGGCCGTCAGGTCGTCAAACAGCGGCGTCGGGGGCAGCGGCTGGATCACATTGCCATCCTCCATGCCTGCGACGGTTTTGTTGATCTGGGCGTAGTTCTCGTCATACTTGCTCATTTCGCGTTCGTTGATCCACACAAACTGGAAAGGATCCGCGCCGCAGCCGTACTTCACCTGCATGGTTTTGTAAATGCCGTCGGGCGAACTTGTGAGGTCGTCGGAATAAACGATCTTGTCGCCGTCCATGGTGTAGGTCGTACCCTCCACGCCCAGGCACCAGATCGTGGAGCATTCCTCCGAGAAGAACATCTCATCCACGGCGCGTACTACCTGCTCGAAATCGTCGCGCTCGGCGGTGGAAGCCGGGAACATGATGCCCTTGCCGGTTTTGGATTTGGGCTGATGGTGTGCGCCGGCCGGGCCTTCCAGGGACGGATACATCTGGAGCTTGAAGCCGTCGATCTCGCTGGCGGTCTCAACGCCGCCGATCTGGTCGTAGTAAGCGTAAGTAGCCATTGCGGCGCCCGTTGCCATCTTGGTGGACCATACGTCGCCGTCGATGGGGGCAGCCATCTCGGGGTCGAGCAGGCCTTCCGCATACAGCTTATTCATGAAGCGCAGATATTCGCGGGCTTCCTCGCTGATGCAGCCCTCAAAATATTCGCCCTTTTCATAATCGTAGCTCAGCGCGCCCGTGCCGGAGGATGAGCTCTTTCCGAAGCTGATGCCGAAAGAAGGCATCGTCATGCGGTATGTAACATAAGGCGCGACAAGCGTGGTAAGCGGGTAGGAATCGGGATGGTCCGCCTTATAGGCTTTGAGGATCTCGTACAGATCATCGAAGGTCTTGGGCGCATCAAAGCCCTTTTCCTCCAGGTAATCCTGACGCATGATCAGGCCGCCGTCATAGAAGGGCTGGTCGAACAGCTGCGGCATAAAATAGCGCTTGCCGTCCTTCAGCGCCAGTTCCTCCACATCATCCTTCAGGCCCAGCTTTTCCACCATGGCATTAAAGTTGGGCGTCCATTCCGGATAATCGCTGATGGGGACGATGGCTCCGTTGAGCGCCAGCGAAGAATTCTCGCCCTTAGTATCCTGATAAAGTATCACGTCGGGACAATTTTCGCCGGTGTTCAGCGCCAGGGAGACCTTGGTATTGTAATCCGTGGAAGGGATAGCCTCCACCGTCAGGTCCACACCCGCGATTTTCGCAGTCTCCTGAACCGCCAGCCAGCTGTCCATATACGGCAGCGTGGGGTTATCTGCGTAATACATCGATATTTTGATGGGTTCGTCCGAAACGGCCGGGGCGCTGCCCGAGCCCCCCGCGGACGGGGACGTGGATGCAGAGCTGCCGCAGGCAGCTAGACCGGCGGCCATTGCCGCAGCCATGGTAAATGCCAGGATCTTCTTCAGCGACTTTTTCATGTTGTCCTCCTTTATTACTGCGCAATACATTCGGCAGGATTTGAAACGGTTCAGAAAATTAATTTTAATAATCTTAAAATTTTCAGAACAATTGTTTCATGCTCATATCATAATGCTTTTTCCTTTGCTTTGTCAATACAAAAACCGGAAAAAACTGCACAATATGAACAGAATTATTTTTTATGATTCAAAAAAACAGTTATATTGTCCATAGTTTTTTCTTTGATTTTGTTAAAAACGCCCCGCTGTGCCTTCTTGACATTTTCCGCTTCGTGCACTACCATCTAGGTGACTTCCCGCCGCCGCGCGGTTCGGAAACTATTTTTTCAGGAGGCTGCCATGAAAAATTTTGAGCAAGTGTGCCGTCTTGTCCGGCAGGGCCTGGATGACGGCGCTTATCCCTCCGCCTGCCTTTCCGTGGGTATCCGCGGGAGCGTCTGTGTCCGGCAGACCTTCGGCCCCGCCCGGGAGACTACGCTGTACGACATCGCCAGCCTGTCAAAGATCGTGGGCACCACGATGATCGCATTCCGCTTTCTGGAGGAAGGGCGGCTGCGCCTTTACGATACAGTGGAACAGTTTTTCCCCGCGCCCGAAGACAAAAAAGGCATTACTGTGCTCCAGTTGATGACACATACCAGCGGCCTGCCCGCCCATTTTTATCTCAGCGAGGAAGCGGACGGCCCCGGAGACGCCGTCCGGGCGATCCTTGCCCACCCGCTGGAGCATGCGCCGGGCGCTTTGCCCGTTTACAGCTGCATGGGATACATCCTTCTGGGGCGTATTTTGGAACAAATCGGCGGCCAGTCCATCGACCGGCTGGCACAGGAGTATGTATTCGAGCCTCTGGGCCTGACGCACACTACCTACCGCCCGGCGGGGGATGTCGCTCCCACGGAACGGGACCCGGCCACGGGCGAGCTGCTGCGCGGTGCCGTCCATGATGAAAACGCCCGGTTTCTGGGCGGTCTTTCGGGCAACGCGGGTATATTCAGCGATCTTTGCGACATGACGCGCTTTGTTCAGATGCTGGCGCTGGGCGGGAAACTGCCGGACGGCACACAGTTTCTTTCCCCTGCAACGCTGCGCGCCGCGCTGGTCAACCGCACACCGGGTGCCGGGCACGAATTCCGCGGCCTGGGCTTCAACCTGGCAGGCAGCCCCTCCAATTTTTTGGGCGATCTGATGAGCCCGCGCGCCTACGGACATACCGGCTTCACAGGCACCAGCATCGCCGTGGACCCCGATACCGGGCTTTTTGTGGTGCTGCTGACCAACCGCGTATGCCCCACCCGGGAAAACGGAAAGCTCATCCGCATGCGTTCGCTGATCCACAATGCCGCGGCCGCCGCGGCCGGACGCATGCAGCAGGAGGCGCCGCCATGGAATTGATCTGCCGCGCCGCCGCACAGGCCGATCTTCCCGCCTGCTGCAATGTATTTGCAGACAGCGAAATTTATGAACGTTACTTTTCCGCGCCCGGGGCATTGGCGCGCTCCCTCGAAAACGCATTGAACGCAGGCGAACTTTACGTTGCCTGCGGCAGTGCGGGAGAGGTGCTGGGCGTAATGCGGATCCGGGCCAAGGGCTTTTGCGGGCTGTATCCCTATCTCGCGCTCATCGGCGCCGCACCCCGGGCCCGCGGGCGCGGCGTGGGGCATTTTCTTCTCGCGGAGTTCGAAGCCATGGCCCGTGTGCAAGGAGCCGGACGCGTTGCGCTGATGGTGAGCGACTTCAACGAAAAGGCGCAGGCCCTGTACCGTTCCCTCGGCTATTGGGAATTGGGCCGTCTGCCCGACGCCGTCCGAAAAGGCGTCTCTGAACTGGTATTGATAAAGGATCTGTGATCTGCCGCCTCTCACGCGCCGTACTCTCCGTCCTTTTTCACAAGTACAACTGTGCATTCCTACAAAGTTGATGGATTACCTGAATTTTCCAAAAAAGCTCTTGCAAACTGCGTCCGGTTGTGTCATGCTGTAAGCAGCGGAGCGTTTGCGTTCCGGCTGCCGCGCCGCCCGGCGCGGCAAAATATTGCATCAGGATGGAGGATCGGATATGAAGTTTTATATCTGTAAACATTGTGGAAATATCATCGCTTATGTGCGCAGCAGCGGCGTGCCCGTTGTGTGCTGCGGCGAGCCGATGCAGGAGATCATCCCCGGCACTACGGACGGGGCATTGGAAAAGCACGTGCCTGTCATCGAGGTAGAGGGCAACAAGGTGACTGTGCGCGTCGGCGCTGTGGAACACCCCATGCTGCCCGAGCATTACATCGAATGGATCGCGCTGGAGACGGCTCAGGGCAACCAGCGCAAGCCTTTGGCGCCGGGCCAGAAGCCGGAAGCCGTGTTTATGCTGGCCGAGGGCGACAGCGTTGTGGCCGCGTACGAGTACTGCAACCTGCACAGCCTGTGGAAGGCCTGAAAAAGCTCCCCTTTGCGGCGCGCGGGTCCTTCCGCACACCGCGTCATCCAAAAAACGTGTCCCGTACCGGAAGGTATGGGGCGCGTTTTTTATTTCCATCGCTCTGTTTCAGCCCGCACGTCCTTGCCGGGCACCGCAGGCAGCGCGCCGCCCGCACTTGTGGAAACGGCTGAAACGGGCGGTAAAATCGTGTCCGGTCTATTCAATCTCCTGGTTTCGTGTGCTATACTGGAAAAGCAGCGGCGAGTGCATCTCTGCTGCACGGACTTATGCCGGTAAAGGAGCGTTCTCTGAATGAGACAGGAATTGGAACGGCTGCTGGACACGCACCGGGCGCAGCGCCCGGAGATGCAGCCGCAGGATTATTACAAACTGCTGTACCAGCGGGAATTCGGGTGCGGCCACACGGCCCCCGCGCCGGAAACCGCCGGACGGCACCTGATGGAGGAATATGCCCGGGCCGCCGGGCTCCCCGGCGCAGACGCCGTGCCGGAGCATGTAAAGGGCGCCGCTCTGCCGGGCTGTGTCGAGGATATCGGCAACGGGCTGTGCCGCATCTATTTGAACGGCGCGTGGAGCCGTGAGGTGCTGCGCCTTTTGGGGCGCGTATTCTGCGCCACGGCTCGTGAACACAAGGGGGAAACCGCCTGTTTCGCCGCCGTGCTGGACGGCCTGGCGCATTGGGCGGACGCCGTGCTGCCGCCACGGGACGCACAGACCCTGCGGCGGCAGACCGGGACTCTGCGCGCCGCAGGCTGCCCGGCCGTACACCACAGCGCAGCGTACCGGGAGCAATATGCGCCCCACTACCGCGTGGTGCGCCGGTGTTATGCAGACGCCTGGCCCGCTCTGCTGCTGGCCCAGCGCGTTTTGGAATCCGTTTTCCCCGGCGGCCATGCGCTGCTGGCCATCGACGGGCGCTGCGGCAGCGGAAAAAGCACGTTGGCCGCGCATATGGCGCAGGTGTTCGGGTGTCCGGTCTTTCACATGGACGACTTTTTTCTGCCGCCGGAACTGCGCACGCCGGAACGTCTGGCCCAGCCCGGCGAAAATGTGCACCATGAGCGTTTCCTGCGCGAGGCGCTGGAGCCGTTTGCAGCCGGACAACCCGTGCGTTTTTGCCCTTTCGACTGCTCCGCAGGCGTGCCCGGCTCCGCTGTGGAAATTCCCGCCGCGTCCTTTGCCGTTGTGGAGGGCAGCTATTCTCTGCATCCGTCCCTGCGCGGGCATTATACGGCCTCGGTGTTCGTCACCTGCGCGCAGGCGGTACAGCGCGCCCGGCTGACAGCCCGGGGCGGCGCGGATTCCTGGACCGTATTTGAAGCGCGCTGGATTCCGCTGGAGGAAACCTATTTTAAGGCCCACGCGGTGCAGGCGCTTGCAGATCTGACACTGGACACCACCCCGTTCGCCTGACTGGCCCCGCGCACAAAATACTTGCCAGCGTCCGCATCGTCTGCTATAATAACAGGGAA
Organism: Ruthenibacterium lactatiformans; assembly: GCF_000949455.1. Taxonomy (GTDB): domain Bacteria; phylum Bacillota; class Clostridia; order Oscillospirales; family Ruminococcaceae; genus Ruthenibacterium; species Ruthenibacterium lactatiformans. Next base: position 99,773 of record NZ_JXXK01000007.1, read on the forward strand.
CCGCCGCCATGAAGGCGCGCATCTCCCCGGCGTCCCGGCCGCCCGTGCGGCTTTGCATGCACACGCGTGCATCCATCATCATAAAAACCAGAAAGCCACGAAGGCACGCGCCCCGCATGAAGCAGGGCCTTGTTTTCGCGGCTTTTTTCTGTGAGGAAAGGGATTGTTTATGACAAAATCGAAGTTCAACACAAAACAACTGGTGCTGGCCGCGCTGTGCGTGGCGCTGGGCGTTGTTCTGCCCGTGGCGTTCCACAGCATCCCCAATGCCGGCAGCGTGCTGCTGCCCATGCATATCCCCGTGCTGCTGTGCGGGCTCGTCTGCGGGCCGGTCTACGGTTTGCTGTCCGGTATTCTCACTTCCCTGCTCTCCAGCATGATCACCGGCATGCCGCCGATGGCTTATCTGCCCAGCATGCTGTGCGAGCTGGCCGCCTACGGCCTTGCGGCGGGCGTGCTGCGCCGGTTCGTGCGCACGGGTAAGCGCCCGCTGGACCTGTACATCCAGCTCGTGAGCGCCATGCTCATCGGCCGCCTTGTATACGGCGTGATGAACGCGCTCATCTTCTCCGCCGGAAATTATTCCTTCGCGGTATTTGTTTCGGGCGCGTTCGTAACGGCGCTGCCGGGCATCGTCATCCAGCTCGTGCTGCTGCCTGCCGTCGTCCTTTTGCTGGAAAAGGCGCGGCTGGTGGAAAAACCGTACTAAGAGCGTGCGGCTTCTCCTGAACCGCTGCGGGCGGCACATTTTGTGCCGCCCGTTTTATTTTACAGCTGAACGCGCTGCTTCTCTTCCCTCTGTTTTCATGGTATAATAACCTCAAGCCCGCCGCTTGCGCGGCTGCGCGCACTTCGTGCGCCGATGCGCTTTTGCGCATGGGCTTGAGAACATTGAACCATGCAAAACCGCGGCAGGCGCGGTTTTGTTGAGACCGCTTCGCGGCGCCATGGTATAATAACCTCAAGCCCGCCGCTTGCGCGGCTGCGCGCACTTCGTGCGCCGATGCGCTTTTGCGCATGGGCTTGAGAGCATTGAACCATGCAAAACCGCAGCAGGTGCGGTTTTGTTGGGGCCGCTGCGCGGCATCATGGTATAATAACCTCACGACCGCCGCTTGCGCGGCCACGCACACTTCGTGCGCCGATGCGCTTTTGCGCATGGGCTTGAGAGCATTGAACCATGCAAAACCGCAGTGAATGCGGTTTTGTTGAGGCCGCTTCGCGGCATCATGGTATAATATGTCCGGTTGGCGAATGCAAGCCGCAGGCGAAGCATGAGCCTGGCGGCATAGATACCATGTTTCTTAGTGAACACGAGCGGTACCCGAAGTGCGAGCTCGGAAATATGGCAGAACAGGAAAAATTGCTGAAGAAAGGGGGGCGGGCGGCTTGTCCACCCTGTTTGTGACGGATCTGGACGGCACGCTGCTGGGCGCAGACGCGCGCATTTCACAGGAAAGCGCAGCATTGCTGCACCCTATGCTGGACGAAGGGCTTCAGCTTGCCGTGGCCACGGCCCGCAGCCCCGCCACGGTGGTGGAGCTGCTGCGGCCGCTGGGCCTTCGCACGCCCGCTGTGCTGATGACGGGTACGATGATTTACGACGTTGCGCACACGCGCTGCCTTGCCGCCACGCCGCTGGCGCGGGAAACGGCCGCCGCCGTGTGCGCGGTGCTGGAGCGCACGGGCCAGGAGGCGCTTGCTTACAGCGTCAAAGGCGGCCATTTGTATGTGTATTACAAAGAATTCGCCTGCGATTTTGAGCGGTCGTTCGTTTCCAGCCGCATCCATTCGCCGTATAAGACCTTTGTGCAGGTGGAACACTATCCCGAAGCGCTTGCGGGCGGCGACACGCTGATGTTCCTTCTTGCGCTGCCCGGCGCAGAGGAAGCCCGCGCGTTTTACGATATTTTTTCGGCCATTCCCGGGCTTATCTGCTACTATTATTCCGACGAATACGGCAGCGGCGGCTGCCTGCTGGAAATCTATCCTGAAGGCTGCACCAAGGCCAGCGCACTGGCCCGCGTGGTGGAGATGACGGGCGCGCGGCGCATCGTCAGCTTTGGGGACAACATCAATGACGTGCCGATGTTCCGCATCTCCGCGGAGAGCTGCGCCGTGGCCAACGCCGTGCCCGAAGCGCGCGCCGCCGCTACACGCGTCATCGGCGCCAACACGGAAAACGGCGTGGCCCGCTGGCTGGCCGAGCACTGGAGAGACTGGCAATGACACTTCCCGATATCGCGCCGCCGCTGCTGCGGTGGTATGAACAGAACAAACGCACTCTGCCGTTTCGCACGGTCTCCACGCCCTACCGCGTTTGGGTAAGCGAGATCATGCTGCAGCAAACGAGAGTCTCGGCCGCGCTGCCTTACTTTGAACGTTTCATGGCCGAGCTGCCCACAGTGGCCGACCTTGCCGCCTGCGACCCCGAGCGCCTGCACAAACTGTGGGAGGGCCTGGGCTATTACAGCCGTGTGCGGAATCTGCAAAAGGCCGCGCAGATCGTAATGGAGCAGCACGGGGGCGCGCTGCCCGCCGATTATGACGCGCTGCTGAAGCTGCCGGGCGTAGGCGCATATACGGCGGGCGCCATCGCCTCCATCAGCTTTGGTCTGCCCGTGCCCGCCGTGGACGGCAACGTACTGCGGGTGTTTGCCCGTATCCTGAACGATGGGCGCGATGTGACCAGGCCTGACGTAAAAAAAGGCCTGACAGCTTGCGTGATGGAGCTGCAGCCGCCGGAACGCCCCGGCGACTACAACCAGGCGCTGATGGAGCTGGGAGCATTGGTGTGCCTGCCGGGCGGCGCGCCCCTGTGCAGCGAATGTCCCTTGCGCGGGCTGTGTGCGGCCCGCGCCCTGGGCGTGCAGGAGACACTGCCCGTAAAGGCGCCGCCCGCTGCAAAAAGAACGCAGCATTGGACCGTGGCGCTGGTGCTGGATATGGAAAACCGGCGCGTCCTGCTGCAGCAGCGCCCGCAGAAGGGGCTTCTGGCGGGGCTGTGGCAGCCCGTGCTGCTGGAGGGCGCGCGCAGCGCCATACAAACAGAGCAGGCCCTGGCGGCGCTCGGCGTCACAGCCCGCGCCGTGGAGCCTTTGACGCCCGCCCGGCATGTGTTCAGCCATCTTGTGTGGGAGATGGACGGGTTTGCCTGCGCCGCGCAAAGCTGCGCGCCTCCGCCGGGCTGCGTCTGGGCCGGGCGCGCGGAAGTGGACGGAGTGTATACACTGCCGGGCGCGTTCAAGGCATACCGTCCGGTGTTGAAAAAATACTTGTAAACCGGCCGGAAAGCGGATATAATAAGCGTAAGTGAAAATCGGTGTGCAGGAGGGTGCGGATGGGACTTTTTCTGGCGTCAAAACTGACGAGGCTTGCACTTGGGGCGGCCCAAACCGCTCTGGCCGCGGGAGAGGCCTACCGCACCGGCAAAAAAATAGAAAAACGGGTGCGGGAAGCCCTGCGCCCCCAAAAGGAGGACGTTATCACCATGAAAAAATCGACTTTTGCAGCCATTTTGGTGTTCTTCGCTGCCATTGCCGGCGCGCTGACTGCCGCTTATATGTATCTGCGCCGCCGCGAGGCCGAGCTGGATGAATATGAGCAGCTCCTGTTCAGTGATGATTTCAGCCATGAGGAACCTGCGGCGGAAGAAACCGCCGCAGCGGACGAGGCGGATGACGCCGAGGATGACATCGCGTTTTAAGCGCGGACGCTCCGCAGCATCTGAAACAGAAAAACGCCGGAACGGTCTGCGGGCCGTTCCGGCGTTTCAATTTGTCAAAAAACTTTGCTTTTCCGCCCAACTGCTTTACGAACGGAGCCTCACGCGCCTGCGGGCGCAGTCGTCACCCCATTCTTCCGGAATACTCTTTCACTTATGCCTCGTTCAACGCAGCGAAACGCCTCCTCAGCCTGCACGCATCCGGCGGCATATGCTCTGTCCTATTCGACAAAGGAATGGGATAAAATATAAAATTTCTCCTGCGAGGGCTGCCATTTTTTCTCCAGCTTTTCCAAAGTATCGTCATACCTTTGGGCTTCTTCCTCTGAAAACGCCATCACAGGGCTATCGCGATAGACCCATTTGCGCCCATCCAGCGCGCCGGGAACAAGCTCCTTCACCAGCATGGCCGCGGGGTAACGTCCGTTATCCGCGCAGACGTTGAACTTTTTGCAGCTTTTAAAGCCTCGGGCCACATAGTTCGCCGGACTGCCGAAAATAACAATAACGTCATAGCCCAGCGCGGCCGCTTTTTCAAAAGACGTTTCCATAAGCCGCCTGCCATAGCCCATCCGCTGATATTCCGGCGCGATGCAGACAGGGCCGAACGTGAGGATCTCTTTTTCCTTCCCCGCCGCGTCGGAAAGCTTCGCCTTTGTGTACAGAATGCTGCCGATCACCCGGCCGTCCAGTTCCAGCACCAGGTCCGGCTCCGGAATAAAGTCCTCGTGGCCGCGCATGACCCGCGCCAGATAATGCTCGGTGCAGCCGGGCACATAAAGGTTGTAAAACGCTTTTCTTATGAGCTCTTCCACATGCCTGTGGTCGGTTTCTTTTTCATTTCGTACAATCATTCTTCAGAATGCTCCTTTTCTCCCGCGCGCAGCATGCTCAAACCACACCGCCCACAGATACCAGCCCCATGGACACCGCAAAGGTAACGGCCGCCAGCACCACGATGGATGCCCCGATACACACGCCCGTGAGGATCAGTCCCGCACGCGCCAGGCTCCGTCGGCTCTCGTTGCCCCGGGCCGCATAAGCCCATTTCAGCATCAAAACAAGGTTGAGCACCGGCACGCAGAGGGCCAGCAGGATACCCACACATTGCCCTGTTGTCAGGGGGATCATATCTTCCGGCGGGATGGGAGGGTCGGCAGGCGGCATTTTTTCACGCTTTGCGCGGCGGCGCTTCCGCCCGGGCCGGGCAGCATCCTCCGACGCCGGATTTTCCTGTTCCGGGCTTCCGCCTTCGTCCAAAGGCATGCTTTTCCGCGCAGACGCGGAACGCGCCTGCGCCGCGTCCGCCTGCAGCGCCGCGCGCGCCCCGCAATTTTCACAATACAGCGCGTCCTGCGCAATGGGTTCGCCGCATTTCTCGCAGATCATACCGGGTCCTTTCCGTGCTCATGCACATCCAAAGTAAAGCGCCGGTCCACCGGCGCGGATAAAATGATCTGGGTGCTCGTCTGCCCCAGCTTCTGAAAACGGTTGATAAGATGCTCCAGCTCATGGATGCCCGCGCAGCTCACCTTCACAATAAAGCTGTGGCTGCCCGTAACATGAAAGCATTGCGCCACGCCGGGCTGATTCTCCACCATCGTGATGAAATACTGCCTGTCGGCCGGAGCGACGGAAATACTGATCAGCGCGTCGATATGGCTTTTCGGCTCGGCGTCGCCCAGCACTACGGTGTAGCCTGCGATCACGCCCGTCTTTTCCATGCGGCGGATGCGCTCGCTCACAGCCGGGCTTGTCAGCGATACCTGGCGGGCGATATCCTTTACCGTCATGCGGCCATCGGCCGACAGCAGGCGCAGTATTTTGCGGTCCAGTTCATCCATGCGGGACAAGCCTCCAATGGTAAAATCTTAATGTTTTAAAGCTGTTTTTCAAAGAAAAGTTACAAAATAAATATTTTGAATCCACTTTCGCAGTTTTCTTAATTATATAATGAATTTTTTCGTTTGTAAATGTTTTTATTAAGCATTTTTTCGCTTTCTTCTTTTGACAAATAAAGCAAAAGGAGTATACTAAAGCTACTGAATTTGATTACACCAAACTTATTTATACTTTCCCACCCCTCTATGCAAAAAGCGCTGCCGCCAAGCAGCGCTTTTTGCTTTGTATATAAAAATTGCGGCCCGCGCCCCTTTCCGGCGGCGCGGGCCGTTTTATCCGCCTCAGACCAGATACGGTGTAAAACGGTGCAGATCCATCGTTTTGACAATGCCTTCCAGATACACGCCTTCGGGACGGTACTCCTCGGTTAGGACAGTGCCATTCTCCCGCATGGGCGTAGCCTCTCCCAGTTTATCATAGGGCAGCAGCACCGCGATGCGCCGCACGCGGCCCGCCAACGCGGCGTCCAGGCGTGCCAGCAGCGCGTCCAGCCCCTCGCCCGTCACCGCGCTGGTGCGCACGGCCGAAGTATCGAACAGCGCCGCGTTCTCCACACGGTCACATTTATTGTACACAACGATCTGCGGGATATCTCCACAGCCCAGCTCGCCCAGCACGTCGTCCGTCACGGCCAGCTGCGCGGCAGCCTCCGGGTCCGAAGCGTCGCATACTTTCAGAATCACGTCCGCAAAGGCGGCCTCCTCCAGCGTGCTTTTGAACGCCTGCACCAGATTGTGCGGCAGCCGGCTTACAAAGCCTACGGTGTCTACAGCCACACAGGCCAGCCCCGAGGGCAGCGTCAGACGGCGGGCTGTCGGGTCCAGCGTGGCAAACAGCATGTCAGCCTCCAGCACCTGCGCGCCGCAAAGGCGGTTCAGCAGGCTGGATTTCCCCACATTGGTATACCCTACCAGCGCCACCACGGGCACACCGCTCTTTTCGCGGCTCTTGCGCGTTTCGGCACGGCGGCGCTCCAGCTCTTCCAGGCGTTCGCGCAGCGCGTCGATGCGGCGGCGCACATGGCGGCGGTCGTATTCCAGCTTGCTTTCGCCCGCGCCGCGGCGGGCGCCTGCGCCGCCGCCCCCGCCGCCGCCCTGACGGGACAGGCTGGCGCCAAGGCCCGCCAGACGGGGCAGACGGTACTGCAGCGTGGCAAGCTCCGTTTGCAGTTTGCCTTCATTTGTCACGGCCCGGCTTGCGAATATCTCCAAAATCAGCATGGTGCGGTCTATGACCTGCACCTCCAGCAGCTCCTCCAGATTTCGGATCTGGCTGCCGGACAGCTCGGCGTCGAACACGGCGCACTCCGCGCCCAGGTTGATGCACAGCATACGGCCCTCGGCCAGGCGGCCTTCGCCCAAAAATGTGGCCGCCTCCGGCGTTTCACGCTTCTGCACCACCTCCGCCACGGCTTCCATGCCGTTTGCCTGTGCCAGGGCGGCCAGCTCTTCCATGCTGCGCTCAATGTCATATCCGCCGCAGTCCGCGGCAAACAATACTACTTTGATTGGTTCTTCCGTCATAATTCTCCTTCATGGGGCGTGCCGCCGTACAGCGGCGCATCCCGTCCCGCTCTTTGTCCGTTCATAAAACCGGCGGCGCCAATGCGCGCCGCTCCTGCCGTGTTCATGCTCATCCGGCGCATGGCGGACACCTCTTTCTACATTACTTTTATAATGCATAAGCTGCCTTGCTGCCGCTTACAGCTCATTATAATAAGTATTCCGCCCTCCGTCAAAGGATTTTTTGCTTTCCGGGTTTTTTTATGCTATAATAACCCCAAAACCGCCGCTGCCGCGGCTGGGCGCACTCTGTGCGCCTACGCGCTCCCGCGCGTGGTTTTGGGAACATTGCAGCATGCAAAACCGCAGCACGTGCGGTTTTGTTGGGGCCGCTTCGCGGCGTCATGCTATAATAACCCCAAAACCGCCGCTGCCGCGGCTGGGCGCACTCTGTGCGCTTACGCGCTCCCGCGCGTGGTTTTGGGAACATTGCAGCATGCAAAACCGCAGTACGTGCGGTTTTGTTGGGGCCGCTTCGCGGCGTCATGCTATAATAACCCCAAAACCGCCGCTGCCGCGGCTGGGCACACCCTGTGCGCTTACGCGGCAGCACGGCTGTGCGCGCGGGTAGATTCGGCCCGTGCTGGGGAAAGTATGAATGGGTTGGGGGCTTTTTTTGATGCGAGTTGTCGTAAAGGTGGGCACTTCCACGCTTGCCCACAAAACCGGATGTCTGAACATCCGCCTGGTGGAAACACTGTGCAAAACATTGGCGGACCTGCAGAATGCCGGGCACCAGATCGTGCTGGTTTCCTCGGGCGCCATCGGCATGGGCGTGGGCAAGCTGCAGCTCGGGGCGCGCCCCTCGGACATGGCCACCAAGCAGGCCGCCGCGGCCGTGGGCCAATGCGAGCTGATGTACACCTACGACAAGCTGTTTACCGAATACAACCACACCGTGGCGCAGGTGCTGCTCACGGCGGCGGACATCGAGGACAAAATGCGCCGCCACAACGTGGAAACGACCCTCCAGCGCCTGCTGCAGCTGGGCGCCATTCCTGTCATCAACGAAAACGACACGGTTTCCACAGCTGAGATCGCAGAGGTCTCCACCCTGGGCGACAACGATACGCTGGCCTCCATTGTGGCCGTCAGCGTTGAAGCGGACCTGTTGGTGCTGCTCAGCGACATCGAGGGCCTGTACACCGCCGACCCGCACAAAGACCCGGACGCGGTGCTCATCCGTGAGGTCGCCGCCATCACGCCGGACATTGAGGCGCTGGCGGGGGGCGCGGGCTCCGGCCAGGGCACGGGCGGCATGGTGACGAAGCTGCGCGCCGCGCGCCGTGTGACACAGCAGGGCATCCCCATGGTCATTGCCAACGGCGCGGACCCGCTTTGCCTGTACGACATCGTTGAGGGAAAGCCGGTGGGCACACGCTTTCTGGGGAATGCCCAGGCCTGAAGCGCCGCGCCCATTGAACGTCCCGTTTTAAAGGAGGAAACCGACATGACCACCGCCGATCTGCTTTGCGCCGCCCGCGCCGTAAAACCGGCCGCGGCCGCACTTTCCACCGCTGAGAAAAACCGTCTGCTGGAGGCCATGGCCCAGGCTTTGCTGGACCACGCCGATAATATCCTCGCGGCCAACGCCGCGGATGTGGAGGCCGCGCGCGGCGTGATCGCCCCTGTCATGATCGACCGTCTCTCTCTCTCGCCCGCGCGCGTGGAAAGCATGGCCGAGGGCATGCGCGCCGTCGCCGCACTGCCGGACCCGGTGGGCGAGCTCCTCAGCGAGACAGCCCGGTCCAACGGGCTCGTCATCCGCAAGGTTCGCGTGCCCATGGGCGTGATTGCCATTATCTACGAGAGCCGCCCCAATGTGACGGCGGACGCCGCCGCGCTCTGCCTGAAGAGCGGCAACGTATGCGTCCTGCGCGGCGGCAAGGAGTCCATCCGCTCCAATACAGCCGTTGTCGCCGCGCTGCGCGCGGGGCTGGAGCACTGCGGAGCGCCCGGCACGCTGGTGAATCTGGTGGAGGATACCTCCCGCGCCAGTGCCGCCCACCTGATGGAGGCCCGCGGCTTTGTGGACCTGCTGATCCCCCGGGGCGGCAAGGGCCTCATCCGCGCCTGCGTGGACAGCGCCAAGGTGCCCTGCATCGAAACAGGCACGGGTATCTGCCATATTTATGTGGATGCCGCGGCCGACCTGCAAAAAGCCCTGGACATCGTATACAACGCGAAAACGAGCCGTCCGTCCGTGTGCAACGCCGCCGAGGTTTGCCTGGTTCACCGGGACGTTGCAGAAGCGTTCCTGCCCGCGTTGGCCGCGCGTCTGGCCGGTAAACAGGTGGAGCTTCGGCTCTGCCCCCGCGCCGCGGCCGTCATTCCCGGCACGCCCGCCGGGCCGGAGGATTTCGACACCGAATTTCTGGATTACATTCTGGCCGTAAAGGTCGTGGACAGCGTGCAGGACGCGGCGGCGCACATCGCGGCCCACTCCACGGGCCACAGCGAGGCCATCGTCACCGAAGACGCCGCCGCGGCGGACGCATTCTGCGCAGCCGTGGATTCGGCCGCCGTATATGTGAACGCCTCCACGCGCTTTACGGACGGCGGCGAATTTGGGCTGGGCTGTGAAATGGGCATTTCCACGCAGAAGCTGGGCGCGCGCGGGCCGATGGGCCTGGCCGAGCTGACCAGCTACAAATATATCATCCGGGGCAACGGACAAGTGCGCTGAACGCCCCGCTTTCAACAAGGAGAGTACCGATATGGCAACTTCAAACGAAGCCGAAAAGGCGCGCCACGCGCTGCGCCGCCGCCGCAGGCTGCGGCAGGTGCTGGGCGCGGTGGTGTGTGTCCTGGTCGTCATTGGGCTGGCAAGCGTCATTTCCGGCGGCGTGCGCCTGACAGCCAGCCTGTTCGACGACACCGAGGAAAAAGAGGAATTCGAGCTGCGGCTGCAAACGCTTGTCTCGCTGGACCCGGAGCCTTTTGATTCACTGGAAAGCGCAAACCGCGCGCGCCTGCTGGACGCGGCCATCTGGTCCGTTATCCAGCAAAACAGCGACAGTCTGGACACCTACGAGCGCGACGAGGTGGGCGCGATGTACCTGCCCACACTGGATATCGACCGCGCCGTGGCCTCGCTGTACGGGCCGGATTTTCATTTCAATTACGAGACCTTCACCGACAACGGGCTGACGTTCCAGTATGTGCCGGAAAAGAACGCCTACCTGCTGCCCATCACCAGCGTGAACGGCAACTATTCGCCGCGCGTGATGCAGATCCGGCGCGAAGGCAGCACCAAGCGCGTGACCGTCGGCTATCTGGACCTGTACGGCAGCGGCGAGATCGTGTTCGACCCCACCAAGCTGGAACCGGCGAAATATATGGATTATATCTTTACGAGAAGCGGCGACGCGTATTACCTGACAGCCATTACCGAAAGCGAGATGAAAGCAGAGAGCCAGACGGGTTCCGTCTCTTCCGGTGGAGCGCAGGCGCCTGTTGCCCCGCAGGACCAGGTGATGGACAATGTGGCCTCGGCTCTGCCCGAGAGCGTGGCACCCGCACAGAGCGGTTCCGCCTCGGAAAGCGCAACCACGGACCCGGCTTCCGCGCCGGCAGAATAACTGCGAAAACACCGCCTATCCTGCGATGGGCGGTGTTTTTGTGACAAGGCGTATTTTTAAGGAAATCGTAAGGGTTTTCCCCTGCCGGAATTTATAATCGGGCGGTATCATACAAGCAACGGGAGGATGCGGATATGGAACAGACAAAAATTCTTGTCGTGGACGACGACCGTGAGATCGTAGGAGCCATTGCGGCGCTGCTGGAGCTGGAGGGCTACACCGTGCTGCGCGCCTACGACGGACTGGAGGCATTGGACGCGCTGCACACCCACGATGTGCAGCTGATGATTTTGGACGTGATGATGCCGCGCATGGACGGCCTTTCCGCCACCATGCAGATCCGCAAGGAAAAGAACGTGCCCATCCTGCTGCTGAGCGCCAAGACCGAGGACGCCGATAAGATCGCGGGGCTGGCCATCGGCGCGGACGATTACATCACCAAGCCCTACAATCCCATGGAGCTGGTGGCCCGCGTGAAAGCAATGCTGCGCCGCTATCTGGCGCTGGGCACGCTGGCGGGCGCGCCCGCCCGGGAAAATGTGGTGACGCTGGGCGGCCTTTCGCTGGACCTGGACGAAAAGCAGCTGACCGTGGACGGCGCGCCCGTGCGTCTGACGGCCACGGAATACCGCATCGTAGCGCTGCTGATGCAGAACCCCGGCCGCGTTTACAACGCGGAGGAGATCTACGAACGGGTGTGGAACGAGCCTGGCTTCAGCGTGGAAAACACCGTGATGGTACACATTCGCCGCATCCGCGAAAAAATCGAGATCAACCCGAAAAATCCCAAATATCTGAAGGTGGTGTGGGGACTTGGATACAAGATGGAAAAGGCGCAATAAAGCGTCGTTTGGGCAGATGGCGGCGTTTGCGCTGGTATTGGCGACGAACCCTGTGCTGGCATTTGTGATATGCCCGAATTTTTCCGGCGCAATGGGGATACTGCTTTTGCTGCTGAGCTGTGCGGTGTGCATTGGCTGCACGGTGTTCCTGTTCGTGCGCACCGGGCGCGTACAGGGCTCGGATGACATTTTTTTAGGAGAATCCGGCGCGCTGCCCACCGAGGTGCTGGCTGCGGTGATCCTGTTCACGCCTCTGCTGGGAATGGCGCTCGGGCTGTCTCTGGGCGCTGTGGATGTAGTCATCGCGGGCATCGGCACCGCGGGCGGCGGCGTGATGCTGCTGTGCCTTTTGGCGCTGGCGCGCAAATGGAAGGCCGGGCGTCTCATCGCCGACAGCCTGCTGGCCCGCGTCTGGCCAACGCTTTGCCGGGCGGCGCGCTTTGCCGGGCGCGCGCTGCGGAGCATCCTCACGGGCGAGAACCATCTCAACGTCCATTATCCCGCCGGGCGTGCGTGGGTCTATCGCATTTTGTGGGTGTGCGGAGTCATGGCCGGGCTTGTGGTGCTTTCCTATCTCATTCTCAGCAATCAGCTTCTGGGCGTAGGCAATGCGCGTTGGTTCGGCTCAGGGCGCTATACCGCCTTCGCCATATTCGCCATTTTTGTGGTGACGACAGGCGCCGGATATCTTGTATGGCGCTCTTATCGGGACGCACAGAGCTTCGACGCACTTCTGCGCCAGCTTGATATTGCCGCAAAGGGCGACCCCGCGCCTGTCTGCGTTCCCGAGGACAGCAGCCTGTACGCTGCTTCCAAGGCCGTATCGGACATCGGCGCCCATCTGCAGGAAAGCGTGGCTGCCCAGATGAAAAGCGAACGCATGAAGCTGGACCTCATCACAAATGTCTCCCACGACCTGAAAACGCCCCTCACAAGCATCATCGGCTATCTGGACCTTCTGGAAAAGCAGGACGACCTGCCCGCCGGGACACGGGACTATGTGCTCATCCTGCGGCAGAAGTCCGAACGGCTGGCCACCACTGTGGCGGACCTGTTCACGCTGGCCAAGGCCACCAGCGGCAGCGAGGCGCTGGCCATCGAACCGCTGGACCTTGTAATGGCCGTGCGCCAGACATTGGGTGATATGAACGACTCCATCCGGCATACAGGCGTTCCGGTAAAGGCGACAATGCCGGAGAGCGCCATCGTGCAGGCGGACAGCGGCAAGCTGTACCGCGTGCTGCAAAACATCCTGGACAATGCGCTGCGCTATTCGCTGGTGGGCACGCGCATTTATCTGGTGGTCTCCCGGGGCGACATCGCCACCCGCCTGACGCTGACGAATACCGCGTCTTACGAAATGAACTTCGCCCCGGACGACATTCTCCAGCGCTTTGTGCGGGGAGACGCCAGCCGCACCACCGAGGGCAGCGGCCTGGGGCTTTCCATCGCGCAGACCTTCATGCAGAATTTCGGCGGCGGGCTGGAGGTCGGCGTACAGGGCGACACGTTCACCGTGACGCTCACCTTTCCGGGCAGCGCGGCCGCGGGAAACGGCGCCGCGCCTGCCGCCAGGATGGAGGTGTTCGGAGCAGCGGAGACCTGCGGCGAAAACGACGGCGGAGATACGGAGCTTGCGGCGGAGCCGGATGCACCGACCTGTACGCCCGCAGACGTATCCGGCGCGGATGCAGACAAGGCCCGCGGGGCGTGCGCCACAGCGCCGGAAACACCGGAACCGTGCGGCGTCTCCACCGGCGTCCCGGACGCCGCGCCTGTGCCGGAAGCACCCGCAGGCACGCCCGGCACAGTGGAAAGCGCACACGCCTCCGGCAGGCCGGACGGTACGGACGGCTGTTCCCCGTACGGCGAAGCTGCGGCCTTTTCCGATAAAGCAGCCGCAGCCGCTGGTTCTCCTTCCGAAACAGCTGCACGGACGGAACCAAAAGAGCCGGTGCCTGCGGAAAGCGTGCCGCCTTCTAAAACAGAGAAAAACAGCGGTTCCCCCACCTCGGTTTCCCCTGACGGGCGGCGTAAAAAGCGTTGAGCCGCCGACTACGAAGCACAAGACGCAAAAGCGGAGCCGCATATCCTGACAGGATATGCGGCTCCGCTTGGTCTATCCGGTTTCGGAATTTTGCTTCCCGCAGGGCCCTTACGCTACGCCCGCTTTTGCCAGACGGCCCGCCAGCAGGCGGCCCAGAACACACGCAAGCACGCCCTTGCACACGTCCGGCACAATGAACGGCAGCACGCACCAGCCCAGCGCCGAAACAAGATCCGCCCCGGTGACGGCCATGAACCACGCAGTGCCGAACCCGTAACAGACGAGCAGCCCCGCCAGCATTGCGGCCCCGATCACAGGCAGCTTGCCCGAACGTTTGACGGCCAGCGCTGTGGCCAGAGCAATGAAAATATATCCGATCACATAACCGCCCGTCTTGCCCAAAAGCACGGCAGGGCCGCCCATAAAACCCGCGAACACGGGGATTCCCACCGCGCCCAGAAGCATGTATACCCCCATGGAGGCCGCGGCCCATGCAGGCTCAAGCAGCATGCCCGCCAAAAACGCGCCGAACACCGCAAGGTTGAACGGCACCGGGCCGATGGGAAGCTGGATCTGCGCCAGCACAGCGGTAAGCGCCGCAAACAGCGCGGTCAAAACAAGGTCCTTTGTCGCAATTTTCCGTTTCATGTCATTCCCTCTTTTTCCGCAATGCCGCGCGGCGGGCACAAGGCATGTACCGGCCGCGGAACGGCAGTTTCATTTTTCACCGTGCCGCTGCGGCCCGGCTTTATTGAAACCGGATGCTGACTTCCCCGAACGAAAGCTCCTCCTGCCCGCCGCCGGGCAGACGCACCAGCAGATGCCCGTCGTCGGTGATGGCAAGGGCATGGGCCGGCCGGCGTTCACCGTTTTGAATGACGTCCACGTCCCGGCCGGGCACCAGGTTGCGCGCGCGGTATTCCGCCATGAAAGACGTATCCGGCAGCGCGGTGCAAAGGGCCAGAAGCTCATCCGCAATGGCCGCAGCAATGCGGCAGCGCCCCACGTGCTCACCGGGGGTGAAAATGGACGCAGCGATCTCTGCCAGTTCCTCCGGCCAGCCGCCCTCCGGCGGAAGCAGATTCAGCCCGATGCCCACCACCAGATAGTCTACGCCGCCGGTTTCCACGTCCGCCGCCGCCTCCGTCAGGATGCCGCAGCACTTTTTGCCCCGGTAAAACAGGTCGTTCACCCACTTGATGTCCAGCCGCTTGCCCGCCGCGCGCTCCACGGCGCGGCACACCGCCACCGCCGCGGCGCTGGTGACAAGCACCGCGCTCTGCATGGGCAGCGCACTGCGCAGCACCATCGAAATGTAGAGCCCCGTGCCCGGCGGCGACGCAAAGCTGCGCCCCCTCCGCCCGCGGCCCGCGGTCTGGGAATCCGCCACCACCAGCGTGCCGTGCGGCGCGCCCGCGGCAGCCATCTGCTTTGCCGTGAGATTGGTGGATTCCAGCTCCTGTGCCACCACGAGGTTGAGCGATTTGTTCCGTAAAAACAGCCGCACGCCCTGCTCGGACAGCACCTCGCTGTCCGTATCCAGCGTATAGCCTCTGTTCTGCGCGGCGGCGATGGCATGCCCGGCCTTTTGCAGATCCTTGATGGCCTTCCATACCGCCGTACGGGAAACGCCCAGCTCTTCCGCCAGCACCTCGCCGGAGAGCGGCGTGCCGCGGTTCTCCTCCAGCAGCGCCAAAATTCGTTCTTTGGTTGTCATTGTCCGGTACACTTCTTTCTGCAGAAAAGGTGTCTGGATTTATTATAAACGAAAAAAACGCATTGTCAACTCATTTTTAATTCTAAGTTGACAATGCATCTGATTCCTTATTCTCCTGCTTCTCCCCGTCCACAGGCCGCAGCGCACCGTATGCAAGCCACAGCAAAAAAACCGCTCCTGCAAACAGCAGGGTCACTTGCAGCTGAAACGTGTCCATTGAAGCCCAAACGCGCCGCAGCAGCGCCAGCGGATGCAATATATCCCAGCTGTTCAGCCGCAAAAAACGCCCGATGTACATTCCGAAGCCGCACAGCAACAGCACCGTCCCGCCGCCGGCCCATACTGCGGGCCGCGGCCAATGGACGCAGCAATATACACGGAATACGCGCATGGCCTCCAGGCCCAGCAGCACCGCCAGCACGGCACCCGTGCCCAGCAGAAGCGTCAGCAGCCAGTCGGACACGTTTTCGCTGTGGCGCACCGTCCAATCCGCCGCGTTTACCCATTCCATATTTTGCGGTGTATGGATCAGATCCGTGAGCATGTAAAATGTGTTAGGCAAAAACAGCAGCCACAGCACAGCGAGCGCCGCACGTCCCGCCCAAAGGCGGCACCGCCCGGCAGCGCAGGCAAAACACAGCGGCAGCAGCGCCAACAGCATATTCCATGCCAGTCCCAGCGCCAAAAGACCGCCTGTTCGCCAAACGTGGGCCGCACAGGCGGCCCAGTACAGTCCCACGGCGGCGCCCCATCGAAGTACGCATCTTTTCCGCGCCATGCGTGTCCCTCCCCGTTCCTGCTTTTGCAGCTTTGTACCGCAAAGCCATAAAACGTCTATGCGGACCGCCCGGCCCACACACCCTAAAGGCTGTTTCTATTTTATCATACGCCTGTGCACCGGACAAGCAGAACGTTTTTCAATTCGAGGCCGTACACGCGGCCGTCCCCTTTAATCCACCTCCCAGGTCTTGCCTATGGCTGTCAGTTCTGCGCGTTCAAAGCATGCGCGGGCCTCCCGCAGGACAGTCTGCGCCTGCGGTGTATGGTAGTGCGTCAGCAACAGGCGCTTTGCTCCGTTTTCCGCAGCCAGACGCCCCGCCGTGGCGGCGCGCAGGTGATGTCCCTCTTCCGCACACGGCCCTTCCGTCAGCGTCGCCTCGCACAAAAACAGGTCCGCGCCCGCGGCGACGCGCGCAAGCTGCGGACACACACCCGCGTCGCCCGAATAGGCCAGCGTCCTTCCCTCCGCCTTCAACCGAACGCCATAGGATTCGACCAGATGCACCGTGCCGATAAACTCCAGCGCCGCATCCCCCATCCGGAACCGCAGCCCGTCCTCAATAACATGCGGCTCAAACACATCGTTGGTGCACAGCTCGGCCCGTGCCCACGCCGGAAGGCGCGGCGTGAGCAGAGGTATCCTGGGGATGGCCTCGCCGCAGGCCCGCCGGGACTCGAGCTGATATTTCGCGCAGAACAGGTCTCCGAAATGATCAAAATGCAGATGGCTGATGGCGATCAGGTCAAGCGCGGCGAGATCGACGTCTTTCTGCAGCTTGGCAAGGCTCCCGTTCCCCATATCGAGCAATATCCTTCTGCCTTCCGCCTCGATCAAAAAACAGGAGCAAGCGCCGTCCGCCTCCGGGCAGGTGGCGTTATTTCCATATACGGTCATACGCATGCGCAGCCTCTCCTTTCATATATCCACGTAGGTAACTTCTTCCAGTGCCGCCAATTGCGCGCCCAGGCGCTCCTGCGCAAGGCCGGGCGGCAGCCGCACAAAAAGCTCGTAATGCACGCCGCTGCGCTTGTGGCTCGCCTCCAGGTTTATCACCTGCACCTGCATCTCATCCAGGGCCGCCAGCGCCTGCCGCAGACCGGACGGGCCCGGCTGCGTGCGCAGGCACACAGCCGTACATCCGGGCGCGCGCGTCCAGCGGTAATCCCGGTGCAGCATCAGCTGCGTAAGAACGACGAGCGCCGTGGAAAAAAGAGACACCGCGTAAAGCCCGCAGCCCACCGCCATCCCGATGCCTGCCGTCGTCCAGATGCCCGCAGCCGTTGTAAGGCCGGTAAGCGTCCTGTGCCGCATGAATATCATTCCCGCGCCCAGAAAGCCGACCCCGCTCACGATCTGGGCCGCAATACGCGTGGGATCTGCCTTGATGCCCTCGGCAAACAGTGCAAGGTCAAAAAAACCGTATTTGGAAACGATGGTGATAAGCGCCGCGCCCAACGCTACGATCAGATGCGTGCGCACGCCCGCTTCCTTCAGGCGGGCTTTGCGCTCAAAGCCGATCACAAGCCCGCACAGCGCGGCCAGAAAAATACGCAGCAGGCATTCCCCAAAAAGTGTCGCAGGCATATTTCCGGTAAAAGACAATCCATTCAGCTCCTCTCACAGACGAAAAGGCTCCCGTTGCCCGGCACATGCCGGAAATGGGAGCCTTGTGTATCTTCCCGCCGCCGGAACGAGTACAGATGAACCATTCTCACCGGTCGAACAGGACGCCGCATATCTGTCCCGGCTGCAAAGCCAGCAGCAGAGCATCCCCGTCCCGCCGTACACCGGGCGCATCCCCGTCCGGGGCTTTCACTGTACAGGCTCCGTCCGCAGCCGTGCCGTGCACCGTCAGCATGCAGGGCGCGCCGGTGTCATTGGCCGCCACCACCATTCCGCGCCCGTCCGCAAGCTGCCAGCAGGCCGCATAGCAGAAGTCCGGCACAGGCGCCAGCCAGGCGTCGTCCAAAAAGCGCGCTTCCTTGAGCAGCGGCTGCAGTTCCCTGCGGAACCGCGCCATCTTCCTGCCATAGATATGATATTCGCCGTCCTGCGGACGCATGCGGGTGGTAATGCCCATCCACAGCACGCTGCCCAATGTAACGGCACGGTGCATATCGCGGTAGAACCACAGGCGCTGGTCGCGATCTTCCGTCTCCCAGCCGCGGGGGTTCACCATATTCACCTGCACGAATTCCGGGAACGTATATTTGAACACATTGTAATATTCATCATATTCCGCGCCGTTCCAGGTCAGGTTGCCCCAGGTATAGCTGCCATAGATATCGCCGCAGTTCTCTGTCATGATATACGCATTGGGGTTGTGCTTTCGCAGACGGCGCAGCAGCTCGCGCAGCACATACACATAGCCGTTGTTGAATTCACCGATATTTTCGTGGCTGTGTTCCGCACAGTAGCATGCGAAAGGCTCTGCAGAAGCCAGCTGGTCCAGGTAAATGCCGTCACAGCCGTAGGCTTTGACGCAGAATTCCGCAGTGTCCAGCAGGTAATCCCGCCAGAGTGTGTCGGACGGGCAGTTCACCGTGAAATGCTCCGGCCCGTAGGTCTCACGGTACGGCTCGCCCTTTTCGTTGCGGACGGCCATTTTTTCGCCCACGGTCTTGTGGAAATCCGACTTCACGTCAAAAATCCGTGCGTTGATGTACAGCGTGGAAAACCCGCCGTGCTCCCGCACGTATTCCAGCCCGCGCCGGAATTCCATCGCGCTTCCCAGCTCCATGTCCGGATAATATTCCGGGTAGAACGAGTCGAAGCCCGTACGGTTCCAGCTTGCCAGAAACATGTGGCGCACGCCCCAGGCCGCGCCTTCTTCGTACATCTGCGGGATGTCGCGGAACGTATGCTCGATATTGCCTGTGCGCTTGAAATTGTAGCATTGGTTGAGCGCACATTCGTCCGCCAAAAACGCCGGATTGTGGTCGAAATCCAAATAGGGCGCGATATACGCGCGGTAAAGCTGCGCGCCGTAATGCCAGTCCTTCGTGGTGACGGCCAGAATATATTCCCCTGTTTCATAGCTTTCCCCGGGACGGACGCGGTAATGCTTGCGGAAGCCAAAGGCCATCCACGGATCTTCGGCGCTTCCGCTTGTTTCGGCTATGACGCCCGTCACGGGGAAGCGCGCGTCATGGCTGCCGATGTACAGGCCGTTTTCGGCGTCGTAATAGTACATCCAGCTCATGGACGCAAGGCCGCAGTAGTTGATCTCGCGGCGGTAGATGTCCCCGAACGCAACGCTGCTGGCGCGCCAGAAATCTTTTTTATTCACACCGTAGCCCATTACCGGGTTGCGCGTGCGCTCGCCCGCGTGATGCGGGTAGATGATGGCGTCATCGGCGTAGTCCTCGCCCAGATAGACGCCGCCGATGTGCGGCATCAGTACCTCCACAACATCCGCCGCACTGTGGTTCTCCATCCGGGCACGGATGCACAGACGGTCGTTTTCCGCCGTACAGCGCACAGTCATACCAATGGGCAGACCGCCGAACTCCGTATAGGATATCTCCAGAAAGCCTGCTCCTGCACTCATCCCCGGTACGCCGGGCAGCAGCTTTTTCTTTTCTCCGTCCGCCAGCGCGTACAGCTCCACCAGAGGGCCGCGGGGCGCGGCTTTGATATAATCGTCCCCTGTCGCAAGGTTTACAAGGCTGACGAAATTGTTTGCCTCCGGCGCAAACCGGGCGCGGAAAGCGTTTGTTTTCAGTTCCATGACAGGCCCCTCAAAAACCGTATTTTTCATAATTTTCCAACGCCTCGCCGTTGATGCGCGCCGCGTCCGGCATATGGTTCGAGATATACACACTGGGCTTAAGGCCTTTTTCCAGCAGTTTTTCCACCACCGTGCTCTGCACCGCCCACATCAGGTAGCTGGCGCTGATGCCGCTGGCCGGGCAGATGCGCTGGCCCAGCGCCGGCACATCCACCAGCGTGTCGCCGTAATTGGTGCAGTTGTCCAGACAGTAGGTGCATGCCTCAAACAGGCGCTTGCCGCTGGGGTGCTTGCCGGTAAGATGCCCCGAATATTCCACCGATGTGACAGCCACGGTCGCGCAGCCCATTTCATTCGCCTTCAGCGCCAGATCCACGGGAAAATACTGGTAACCGGAAACGGAGCCGATCATAATAACGTCGTCCGGCAGCACGTTAGCACGGCCCAGCACGTAATCGGCAAAGCCGGGAATGGTGTCGTAGCCCACGATGCCCCGCGCAGGCGCGGGCCGGTGCCGCACCGGGTTCTGTATCTCGCAGGTGATGCGGATGGGCTTTACCGCCATCATGCCGCCTGTTCGGCCCACGCCCTCAAACATCAGCATATGGCCGGTGTCCATAATATGCCACGCGCCGCCGCGGGCAAGGCGCTCCGCGATCTCTGCCGAAGCCTCCAGCACGGCCTCCCGCTGGGTCTGCTCCACCTTTTCCAGAACGCCCTTCATTGCACCGAAATATTCATCCATCAACATGTGCTTCACCCATCTTTTCTTTCATCAGATTTTCCGCGACGCCGGGTGCCGTGATATCCACGCCCGCGCTCTCGCTCAACACACAAAGCGCCGCGCCCACCACCGGGCTGTACTTTGCCGGCTGGTATACGCACTGGGGCACCAGATGTTCCAGCGCCCGGCGGAAGCGTCCGGTGAACAGCTCTCCCATGCGCGCCACGCCGCCCGTGAGCGCCACAGGCAGGCCGTCCGCGTCCAGCTGCCCGGCCACCGTCGCAGCCAGGCGCGCCAGCGCACAGGCCGCTTCATCCAGCACCGCGCATGCATTTGCATCCCCCTCCCGGGCCGACCGTTCCACAGCATAGCTCAGCCGCGCCACATGTCTGCGCGTAAAATCGGGCCGGTATGCCGCGTCGCGAATGGACAGAACATCCGGCATGCCCAGCATTTCCAGCACGTTTTTTTCCAGAAGCGTGCCGGTCACATGCGTGTCGTGCAGCAGCGCCAGACGCGACAGGCACAAAACGCCTATATGATATCCGCTGCCTTCGTCGCTGAACAGCGGGCCCCAGCCGCCCGCTGTGGCCGTGCGTCCCGCTTTGTCCCGCCCGGTGGCAAAAGAGCCTGTACCGCTGAGCACGGCGATGCCGCAGGGCGCGCCCAGCGCCGCATAAAAAGCGTTCTTTTCATCGCCCAGCTGCCGGACGTTCCCGCTCCCCAAAAGAGTCTCTAGTTCCGGCAGCGCGGGCCGGAAGCCGGGGATGAACAACACGAATTCCCGCACCTGCGCGGGCGCGGCCCCCGCCTGCGCCAGACATTCCATAACGCCCGCATAGACGGTATGCGCCGCTTCGGCCGGAGGCACAAAATTTGCGTTCGCGCCTGCGCCCTGCGCGCGGCCCCGCACACGTCCTGTTTTTTCAAACAGCAGGAAATCCGTCTTTGTTCCCCCGCCGTCGCACACCAGATACAAACCGTTCACCTCATCCTCAGCACAGCGCTTTGATACGGCCCTGATACGCCGCCACCGCGCTGGTATTGTATTCGTCGCCGCCGGGCAGATTGGCGCTGCACAGGACCGGCGGCATCCGCCCCTGCGCAAGATACAGGTTTTCGATCTTCAGTACGATGCGCTGCGCGATGAACAGGCTTCCGAAGGTGGACGCGCCGCCTGTGATCTGCTGGGTGCCGGGGATCGTGAGCAGCCCGTCGCCTCTGGGCGCATGGTTGTCGATGACGATATCGCTCACTTCATACAGGCGCTTTCCCTCCGGCGCGCGGGAGGCAAGCGTGCGGGATATTTTCTTCGAGGTAACGCACACCACCGTCAGCCCCCGTTCCTTTGCGTACAAAGCCGCTTCCACCGGCACCGTGTTGATGCCCGTATTGGAGGAAATGAGGATCGTGTCGCCCGCGCGCAGCCCCGCCTTGCCCAGCACCTCGGCCGCTTTGCCGGGCATGCGCTCCATATGTGTGCTGGTGATCGCACCGGTATGAAGCATCAGCTCGTCCGAGAGGATGGGATTCACCGGTACGAGCCCTCCGCTGCGGTAGAACATCTCCTCCACGATCATGTGGGAATGGCCCGTGGAAAACACGTGCAGCAGGCCGCCGCCGTCTATGGACGCATACGCCGCTCGGGCGGCTGCGTCCATGGCCGCGCCTTCCTCCTGCTCGATCTGTGCCAGCATCGTATATATTTTATCCAAATATGTATCGTCCGGCAATTGTTTTGCGGTCATCCTTGACCTTCCTTCCTGAAAAAGGGCGGCGGAAACCGCCGCCCTTTCCCCCATTGCTTTATTTGCTCAAAATCGGAGCCGCCTGTTCATCCACGCGCTGTGCAAACTCCTCCGGCGAGACGGCGCCGGCCCACAGGGACTCGCATTCCTTCTGGAACATATTCTGGAACTCCGAGCCGTTCAGGTTCGTGGGATACGGCACGGCCGTCTCCAGGGCCTGTACGAAATACTTGTTGTACGGCGTTTTCGCCTCGAATTCCGTGGTATCCACCATCGTGGAGGCAGGCAGGCCGTAGTTCATATCCAAAGCGATCTGCTGGCCCTCCTTGCCGGAGAGGAACTCCACCACGCGCCAGGAAAGCTCGGGATTTCTGGCGGTCTTGGGAATGACCCAGGTGTTCACAAACGAGGACGTTTTGCTGACGCCGTCCACATAGGGCATGGGCAGCACGGTATACTCAGTGCCGTTTGCGTCAAACGTAGAGGCGGTGGAAAGCGCGCCGATCTGCATGGCCACCTTATTGGCCATAAAGGGGGCGAACTCGCTGTCACCGAACTGCGCGGCCTGCGTGGCCGACGGACACACCTTGTAGGTATTGTACAGGTCATACATGAACTGAACGGCCTTCTGGGTGTTTTCGTCGGTGGAAAGCACGCTCGCCTTGCCGTCCTCACTGTACAGCTCACCGCCGAACGCCGCGATCATGGCGAAGGTCTGGTCGGTATAATTCTTCCAGTAATAACCCCACTGGGCGTCCGCGCCGCTGCCCTTGGTGAGCTGCTTGGCGATCTCGACGAACTCGTCCATCGTCCAGGTATCGGCCGGGATCTCGATGCCGGCGTCTTCAAACATCTTGGTATTGAGATACATGACCTTCGGGGTAACGTCGCGGGCCGCGGCATACATGGTGCCGTTCACGGTCAGGGCGTCCTTCACCACGGGGTACAGAGCGTCCTTATACTCCTGGCTGGCCAAATCGTCCAGCGGAAGCAGCATACCGTTCAGCGCATAGCGGGGCACCTGGTCCATGGCCAGCATCATCACGTCGGGGATCTCGCCGCCGGCCAGCTTTGTGACCATTGTATCGGCGTATTTGCTGGGAATGGTAACGAATTCCAGCTTGATATCCGGATTCGCCGCTTCAAAATCCTGCTGCATCTTCTGCAAATGTTCAAACTTCGTCACGTCCCACCAGGTATAGACCTTCAGTGTGGTGGGGTCGGCCGGGGCCGTGGGCTCGGAGCCGGAAGCCGGAGCGCTGCCGGACGCAGCGGGCGCCGAGGACGGCGCACCGCCGCAGGCGGCCAGCGAAAACACAAACGCCAGTGCAAGAACAAGTGACAGAACTTTGCTAATTGACTTTTTCATGTTGATCCTCCATTGTATGATTTGATATGTCACGGCGCGGCGCGCCGTTCATTCCGAAAAGAGACATCATTTACCGCCAAAGCCCGAATTCATGGTAGAGGCCATGAACTGCTTTTGGAAGATGAGGAACACAATGACGATGGGCACGATGCTGAGGGACGCGCCCGCCAGAAGCACGGCCCAGTTGGGTTCCCACTCCTTCAGGTATTTCAGGCCCACGGTCAGCGTCAGCTTGTCGTAGTCGTTGATCACCAGCATCGGCCACAGGAACGCGTTCCACACACTGCGGAACGACAGGATGGCCGTCGTGGCAATGGCCGGCTTCGCATTTGGCAGCACGATGCGGAAAAACACGCCCAGCCGCGTACAGCCGTCGATGATGGCGGCGTTTTCCAAGTCCTTGGGAATACTGAGGAAAAACTGGCGGAAGAAAAAAATGTTGAACGCATTGGCGCCCGTGAACATATTCGTCAGGAACAGCGCCGCATATGTATTGATGAGCTTCATATCCACAACGATCTTATAGTTGGGGATGAGGGTGACGTGGCTGGGGATCATCATCGTGGCGATGAACGCAAGAAACAAAATGTTCCTGCCGCGGAACTCCAGCCGCGTGAGCGCATATGCCGTGAGAGAGGCGACCGCGATCATACAAAGAGGCATCGCGACGGACAAAAACACCGAATTGACCGTAAACTTATCAAAGGGCAGCACCTGGAACAGGCGCTCGTAGTTCTCCATCGTGAACGGCCTGGGCCACAGGTCCAACGGATTACCGCCGTAAAGCTGCTCCGAGGATTTGAAAGAGGAGAGAGCAGCGACCAGACGAAAGGATAGATCATGATGACGCTGAGGGCGACCATGAAGATGTGGTATACGGTGTTGCCCACGGTCTTGCGCGCGGACATGCCAAGCTGCGGTTTTTTCATGCTCATTCACCCCCCTGTTCATGGCGGAAGCGGTATTGGATCAGCGTCACCACCATGATAATGGCAAAGAATATCCACGCCAGCGCCGACGCATAGCCCATGTTGTAGTTGGTAAAGCCCTGCTCATAGATATAGTACATGATGGTGCTGGTGGAGCCGAGCGGCCCGCCCTGCGTCATTACGAAAATGGATTCAAACATGTTGAACGCCTCGATCACCAGCAGGATGGCTACCACAAACGTTGTATTGGAGAGCATCGGCACCGTAATGCGGATAAATTTCTGCCATCCTGTGGCGCCGTCCACATCCGCGGCTTCGTACAATGTCTCCGGGATGGTCTGCAGCCCGGCAAGGAACATCAGCATATAATAACCGCTCATCTGCCACACGCGCATGATAACGAGCGCGGGCTTGCTCCAGGCCGGGTCGCCCAGCCACAGCGGCACATCATTCAGGCCGATGGCAGTGAGAATGTTGTTCAGGATGCCCATGTCCGGGTTGAAGATCCACAGCCACACCATGCTCACCGCGACGGTGGACGTGATGCTGGGCAGGAACAGAGCTACACGGTAGCCCTTTGTCAGCCTGCCCGCCTTTTTGTTGATGAGGATGGCCAGCAGCAGCGACACCACCAGCACAATGGGCACCAGCGCAACAACAAAATAGAACGTATTGCCGAAATACGGGTAAAAGTACTGGTCGTCCGTGAACGCCTTGACGTAGTTCTGCAGGCCCAGCCAGTTCGGCTTGCTGAGCAGGTTGTAATCGGTGAAGGATAAGTACAGCGAATACAGGATAGAACCGAAGGTGAAAATGCTGAACCCGATGAGCGCCGGTGAGACAAACAGCCAGCCCGTGCAGGCCTCGCGCCGTTTCAGGTTGAACCTGCGCCGTCCGCCGCGCTCTGATCTACTTTTTTCCGTCATGAACCTCTGCCTTTCCTCATTTGATTTAAGCTGCAACAAGACAAGTTGTCATATTGTTATAACAATACCGTTCAAAAAATTTTTCGCGGGCGCAGCCCAGCCGCAGGCGGGGCAGGCCCAGCGAAAGTTTACTTTTCCAGAGTGACGTTAAAGATATATTTATCCCCTCGGTAAATGGAATCCACATATTCAAAGGGCGCGCCGTCCATACCGTACGTAGTGCGGGAGATGCACAGCACCGGCATTCCTGTTTTGATTTTCAGCAGCTTCGCATCATGGGAGCTGGCCGCTCCGGCCTGGATACTCTGCACTGCCTTGCTGCATTCGCAGCCGTATTGCTCCTTGAGCAGTGCGTACAAAGATTTGCTCAGATCCTGCGTTTCAATGCCCGCGAAACGGTAAAAAGGCATATGGACCTTCTCCACAGCCATGGGGACGCCGTCCGCGCAGCGGATGCGCGTTAGGAAATAGATCTTCTGGGTGACGTCGATGTTCAGCGCCTTTGCCACCGCCTCCGTGGGCAGCATCAGGCTCTGTTCCACAAGGATGGTGGACGGCTCCAGCCCCAGACTGCGCATCTCGTCGCTGAAGCCGATCAGGTGATTGAGCTGCATTCCCGCCTTCTTGGATGCGACAAAGCTGCCCTTTCCCTGCACTTTGTAAATATATCCCGCCTGTGCCAGGCCGTCCAAAGCCTGGCGCACCGTGATGCGGCTCACGCTGAACAGCGCGCCGATGGCCTCTTCCGTGGGCATCTGCTGCCCCTCCGACAGCTTGCCCGCGTCGATCATTCCCTGATAATAATTGATAATCTGCAAGTACCTGGGTACCGCTTTCACCAAAGGCACCTCTTTCCCTCCCGGCAGGCATTCCGCCGCCGGGCGCTGCAAGGCCGCCTGTAGGATGTTGTTGGCCGCCTTGTTGTTATGACAACATAATAATCCTTTTCCAGTCTTCCGTCAACCATTTTTTCAGCTTTCTCCATCTTATCCAAACTTTGCGCGCAAGAATCGGCATTTTACACAGCCGCGGCGTCCTTTCCTGCATCCGCATCACACGGACGAATCCCTCTCCCCCGCCTTCTTCCGGGTGCGCCTGACGATAAAGTCTCCCGGCCCGGCGCAGCCTGTAAGCCAGATGAACAGCGCGTAAATAACGCTGGTGAATACCGCTCCCAAAACAGCCCAGGCCAGAAGCGGCAGGCCCAGCCGCTGCGTCAGCGGCTGCAGCACGAACCGGCACGCCGCGCCCGCGCACAAAAACGAGAACACCGGTTTTATCACCCAACGCAGCCATTGCACACGCAGCCCTGTAACATGCAGCAGGCGGTGCAGGTTCAGCAGGCTCGTCAGCAAATTGCTCACCAGCATCACAAACAAAAAGCCCTGCATGCCGAAGCGCGGCAGCAGCAGGTAGATCAACGCGATGCGCACAACCGAATCCAGCGCCGTATAACGAAAGGAGGAGAGCTGCTCCCCCAGCCCTTTCAGGATGCCGTCCACCATGCTCTCCATATACATAAAGGGCATCAGCGGCCCCAGTATCGACAGATAAAAACCGATCTCCTCGCTCTGGTACAGCACCAGGCCGATCTCCTTTGCAAACTGGGTGAACAGGCCGCCGGCCAGAAACGAAAGCACCAGCGTGATGAGCATGACACGGTTGACCAGATGTTCCAGCGCCGCGCGCCTGTTCTGCACATGCGCCTCGGTGATCTCCGGCAGCAGCAGCGTAGAAAGCGTGGCCAGAAATGAAAACGGAAAAAAATCACCGGCATGGCCATGCCTTTCAGCGCGCCGTACTGGCTGAGCGCTGTTTCGCGGCTGAGCGTATACAGCGCAAGGCAGCCGGGCACCATTACATTTTCAACGGTGCGCAGCACGCTCGTCATATACTGGTTCGCAGCAATGGGCGCTATGATATCCCACAGCTGCCGTCCCAGCCCCTGCACCGGACGCTTTGCGTTACGGGGCACGTCCCTCAGCTCACGCCGGTAGCACCATTCCATATATACCCAGCTCGCAGCCTCGCTGACCGTATTGCCCACGACCACGGCCGCGCAGGCCGTTCCGATGCCCTGCGGTACGGCAGAATCAATGAGCAGCGCCACCACGCCGATGCGCACGACCTGCTCGAAGATCTGCGCGCGGGAATTCGGCCCCACCTTGCGCCGCGCCATGAAAAACCCCCGCAGACATGCCGAAACCGCCATAAACGGCAAACTGGGCGCCAAAATGCGCAGCGAGAGCGCGGCCCGCGCATCCTCCAGCCACCAGTCCGCTGCAAGCCCCGCTCCAGTGAACAGCAGCGCGGCCGCAGCCGCGCCAAGCCCAAGCCCCAGCGCCAGTGTGCGGCGCATGGCTGCGCGCACATTGGCGGGGTCGTCGGTGGCCAGCAGTTCCGCCGAAAGACGCGTGGCCGCCACCGAAAGCCCCGCCGTAGCCAGGGTGACGGCCATTGTGTAGACCGTGTAGATCAACTGGTACAGGCCCATGCCCTCGGCGCCGATACGCGCCGCGATATAAATGCGGAAGAACATGCCTGCGGCACGCAGCAGCAGGCCTGTTCCCGTCAGAATGGCCGCGTTTTTCAAATAGCTTTGGCGCGCCATGCGTCCACGCCCCTTTCCCTTTTTTATGTATACGGACCCGGACGGGAAAGTATGTGCGGCGCGTATTGCCTTTTTGCCGGGACATCCTGTATACTGGTAGACAGGAATTTGGAAAGGAGACGCAACATGGACTTGGAACATTTGATCGAGCTCATCCTGCCGCCCATCATCGGCGTGCTGGAGATGATGGGCATTTTTGTGGTGGCAGTGTCGGCAGTGCGGGCCTTTGCGGAATATCTGGGCAATACCTTTCTGCACCGGCATTACGCGCTGCAGTTCGAGCTTGCCGACGGCCTTGCCACCGGGCTGGAATTTAAAATGGCCGCCGAGATCTTAAAGACCGTTCTGGTACGGGAGATGAGCGAGCTGCTCATTCTGGGCGCGGTCATCATCCTGCGCGCGCTGCTCAGCCTGCTGATTCACTTCGAGCTGAAAAGCAGCCAGACGCGAACGGAGGAAAAGCCTTGAAGGAAATGATCCAAAACGCGGTAGATGCCATCCGCGCCGTGGCCGGCGCACGCCCGTCGGTGGGCCTGATCCTGGGCAGCGGGCTGGGCGGTCTGGCCGATGTGCTGGAGGATGCGTCTTTTGTGGAATACGCCTCCATTCCCGGCTTTCCCGTTTCCACCGCGCCGGGGCACGCGGGACGTTTTGTGCTGGGCCGTCTGGCCGGGCACGGCGTCGTGTGCATGCAGGGGCGTTTTCATTTTTATGAGGGACATCCCATGTCCCACATCGCCGCGCCCGTCCGTGTGATGAAAGCGCTGGGTGTGGAAACGCTGCTGGTGACAAATGCCTGCGGCGGCGTGAACCTCGATTTCCAGGTGGGCGACCTGATGGTCATTGACGACCACATCAATTTTATGGGCGCCAACCCGCTCACCGGCCCCAACGATGCGGGCTTCGGCCCGCGCTTCTGTGATATGACCTACGCCTATACGCCCGCTCTGCGCCGTCTGGCAGACGAGGTGGCCGCCGCGCAGGGCGTTGCACTGCGCCACGGAGTATATCTGGGCTATATGGGCCCCAGCTACGAAACTCCGGCGGAGATCCGTGCGTTCCGCGTGCTGGGCGCGGACGCCGTGGGAATGTCCACGGTGCCGGAGGTCATCGTCGCCAGCCACTGCGGGCTGCCTGTGCTGGCCATCAGCCTCGTCACCAATATGGCCGCGGGCGTGCTGGAAAAGAAGCTGGACGAAAACGAGGTCATCGAGACGGCCGCTACCCGCGCAAAGGTGCTGGAGCGCCTGGTCACGGGAATCGTGGAGCGCCTGTGAGCCGCCCGGAGCAAAACGGCATGCGGAGCTGCTCCCGACGCCTCGCGGTCCGCTCCCTCAAAGCCGTTAATCCAAACCGCAAAACGGCCCGGGCGCACATAAAAAGGCTTTGCCGCTCACTGCGCGGCAAAGCCTTTTTTCAAATCAGCCGTCAGCTCCTGGTATTCCATCAGCTCCATCACGGGCTTGTGGAACGTCTCCATCAGGCTGCAGTATTTGTCGAACATCACAATCACATACGCCTCGCGGTATTTGGGCGGTGTGACCGTCAGCGGCCACATATGCCGCAGGATGATATTCTTTTCCCTGTCCGTAAGGCTGAACAGACGCTGGGCGTTCTCCAGCGCGCGCCGCGGATGTGTCAGCCCGTGAAAATAATTGCCCGTTTCCTTTGCGTGGAAGTGCCAGTCGTACAGAAAAAGGTCGTGCAGCAGCCCGGCGCGGGCGGCGGCGCGGGCCTGCCATCCATGGTCCCTGCAATACAGGTAGCTGAGATACGAAACATTGATGCTGTGGCGCAGGCACGAGGTCTCGCCGTGCTGGGTGTACGCCTCCATGGAACGCACCAGCGGATGTTCCAGAATATCCTGTACCAGAGCCAGGTATTCCGGATCTCTGGGTACCGTGATGGAGCACACGGTTTCCTTGCTGCGGTAGATCATTTCTAAAAAATCCCCTTTGTGTGAAGGTCGGCGCCGCGCTTTTCAGCGGGCGGCGCGGCCGGGCACGGGCTCGGCCTCTGTGGAAGTATGCGCATTCTGATACGCCTGATACGCGCTGACGGCAAAATCCACCGCATAGGCGCATACCAGCAGAAATGCGGCCGCCAAACCGACACGGTCCGGAATGAGCAGGACAGCGCGGAACACCAGCCGGTGCAGAAACGCAAACAGCAGAAGGGCGATGAACCCCCAGCCCAGCGTGCTTTCCAGGCACAGAATCCCCTTATAATTGAACGGCTTATTGGTGTAATCCCACCAGAAGGTGCCGAACAGGCGCAGCATCAGCCGCGCGGTGAGGTATTCGAACAGCGTTGCCAAAACGGCGCCCACAAGATAGAGCAACACATAATTGCCGGAGAACGGACGCAGCAGCGCAAAGCCGAGCATTGCGCCGAAGCCGTAGATGATACAGAACGGCAGATGCGCAAAGCCGCGGTTCTCCCACCGGCCCTTCTCCCGGCGTATGACGATGCACTCCATCACCCAGCCCAAAAAGCTGTAAAGGAAGAATGCGTTGATCAGCACATGGGGCGCCACAGGTGCGGTATAAAAAATCGTACCCACGTTGTCCATCCTTTCTGTTTTGCGGCATGTGGCCGCGATCGCTAATATTACATCATGCCGCCGCAAAGCGGCCGCAACAAAACCGCGCCTGCTGCGGTTTTGCATGGTTCAATGCTCTCCAGCCCATGCGCGAAAGCGCAACAGCGCACGAAGTGCGCGTGGCCGCGCAAGCGGCGGGCGTGAGGTTATTGTACCATATTTCTAAGCTCGCACTTCGCGTACCGCTCGTGCTCACTAAGAAACATGGTATCTATGCCGCTAAGCTCATGCTTCGCCTGCGGCTCGCATTTGCTAACCGGACATATTATACCATGATGCCGATGCCGCGAAGCGGCCTCAACAAAACCGCATTCACTGCGGTTTTGCATGGTTCAATGCTCTCAAGCCCATGCGCGAAAGCGCAACAGCGCACGAAGTGCGCGCAGCCGCGCAAGCGGCGGGCCTGAGGTTATTATACTATATTTCTAAGCTCGCACTTCGCGTACCGCTCGTACTCATTAAGAAACATGGTATCTATGCCGCTAAACTCATGCTTCGCCTGCGGCTCGCATTCGCTAACCGGACATATTATACCGTATATTTCCCTGTCCCGCAACCAAAGCCACGGCTTGACACCCTCTTTGCGCGAACCTATAATGAAGGTACCACCCGGAAGGAGAATGACAATGAGCGAAAATTGTACGCACAATTGCGAGACCTGCGGCGAAAACTGCGCCTCGCGCAAAACAAACCCCGCGGATTTCCGCGAACCGCCCCACGCGCTGAGCAGTATTAAAAAAGTGATCGGCGTCGTCAGCGGCAAGGGCGGCGTCGGCAAGAGCATGACATCCGCCATGCTGGCCGTGCTGCTGAACCGCCGCGGCTATAAGACCGGCGTGCTGGACGCCGACATCACCGGCCCCAGCATCCCTAAGCTGTTCGGTATCCATGGCCGCGCCCATGCGGACGAAGTGGGCTGCTATCCCGTACAGAGCCGCACAGGCATCGACGTGATGAGCGTGAACCTGCTGCTGGAGCACGAAAGCGACCCTGTCGTGTGGCGCGGGCCCATCATTGCGGGCACCGTCAAGCAGTTCTGGCAGGAGGTCATCTGGAAGGATGTGGATTTCCTGTTTGTGGACATGCCCCCGGGCACGGGCGACGTACCGCTGACGGTGTTCCAGACGCTGCCGGTGGACGGCATCGTCGTAGTGGCCAGCCCGCAGGAGTTGGTGAGCCTGATTGTCGCCAAGGCCGTGAACATGGCCAATATGATGAACATTCCCGTGCTGGGCCTTGTGGAAAACATGAGCTATGTCCTGTGCCCGGACTGCGGCAAAAAAATCGACGTGTTCGGCGAGAGCCACGTTGCCGAGACAGCCGCCGAGTTCGGCGTTCCGGTGCTGGCCCGCATCCCCATCGACCCGCAGCTTGCCAGGCAGGCCGATCTCGGTGTGATCGAATCCTTTGAGGGCGACATGCTGGACGGCGCGGCTGACGCCATCGAAAAGCTGCTGTAACAGGCAAAGGAGGCAAGCATGAAAAAATTTCTCACCGAGTTCAAGGAGTTTGCGGTGCGCGGCAACGTCATCGACATGGCTGTCGGCATCGTCATCGGCGGCGCGTTCAGCAAGATCGTGACCGCGCTCGTCAATATGGTGATGTCCGTTGTGGGCCTGTTCACCAGCGCGGTGAACCTGAGCGAGCTCGCCGTTACGCTGCAGCGGGCCGGCGAAGAAGCGCCTTACTTTTCCCTGCCCTACGGCGCTTTTCTGCAGAGCGTGCTGGAATTCATCATTCTGGCGCTGTGCGTGTTCTGCGCGCTGAAGGTCATCAACCGCTTCAAGCGCAAGAAAGCGGAAGAGGTCGTGGAGGCTGCCGCAGCGGCGGAGCCCTCCAAGGAAGAAACGCTCCTGGCCGAGATCCGCGACCTGCTGAAAGCGCAGGCCGAAACCGGCAAATGAGCCTTCTGTTTATAATACGAGAAAAAGCGTCCGGAGACTTCATCTTCGGACGCCTTTTTATTGCTTTGTAACAAAAAACACCTTAGCGGCCGCGGGCCGGGGACGGCCCACATGGTCTAAAAAATAGTCTGCGGCTATTTTTATACGATTTAATTTTTTCACAAATACCGGCCGCAGACTTTACTCCCTGTCGCTGAGCAGGATGCGGTCGTTGTCCAGCTCTTTGCCCGCGCTCGTACGGAATTTCTCCAGCAGCGCGTCCACCGTCATGCCCGCGCGCTCCTCCCCCGCAAGGTCCAGCACGATGCGGCCCGCATCCATCATAATGGTGCGGTTGCCAAGCTCCAGCGCGGAGCGGATGTTGTGGGTGATCATCATGCATGTAATGTTGTTTTCCGCCACGATGCTCCTGGTCAGCTCCAGCACCTTTTCTGCGGTGGAGGGGTCCAGCGCGGCGGTGTGCTCGTCCAGCAAAAGCAGCTTGGGCGTAACAAGGGTTGCCATCAGCAGCGTCAGCGCCTGGCGCTGTCCGCCGGAAAGCAAGCCCACCGGGCTTTTCAGCCGGTCCTCCAGGCCCAGGCCCAGAGCGGCCAGCCGCTCGCGGAAATACTCCCTGTCCTTTTTCGACACCGTGCCGAAAGGCGAACGCGTGCGCACAGAGCGCAGATACGCCAGCGCCAGGTTTTCCTCGATGGTCATGTGGGGCGCGGTCCCCTTGAGCGGGTCCTGAAACAGACGGCCCAGGTGGTTGGAGCGCTTATATTCCGGCAGGAACGTCATATCCTCTCCGTCCAGGATAACGCGGCCCTCGTCTACATAGAACACGCCCGCAACAGCGTTGAACAGCGTGGATTTGCCCGCGCCGTTTCCGCCGATGATGGTGACGAAATCTCCGGAGGCCAGTGTGAGGGAAAGATCCTCCACAGCCTTTTTTTCATTGATCGTGCCCGCGCCGAAGGTCTTGGAGATATGACGCAGTTCCAGCATTTCAGACATTGCGGTTCGCCTCCCTGCGTTTTCTGTAAAAGAGCACCTTGTCCCGGATGGCCGGGTACGAAATAGCCGCCGCCACGATGAGCGCCGAAACCAGCTTCATGTTTTTTGCGTCGATGTTCACCGCGATGGCCGCCGCCACGATGATGCGGTATACCACAGCGCCCACAGTTGCCGCCAGCACGCCTTTTGCCAGCGCGTGGGGCCCGCCGCGGCCGAACAGCACCTCGCCGATGATCAGGCTGGCCAGCCCGATGACTACCATGCCCGTACCCAGCGTATTGTCAGCAAATTTCTGATACTGGGCGATGAGCGCACCTGAAAGCGCCACCACGGCGTTGGAAAGGCACAGGCCCACGGTGGTGGTGAACGCCGGGTTGATGGACGATGCGGACACCATGTCCCGGTTGTCGCCCGTGGCCCGCAGAGACAGGCCCAGCTGCGTGCGCAGAAACAGCACCAGCAGCACGCACAGCACGGCGGTGATGGCCGCGGCCTGCAGCAGGCTTCCGAAGCCGCCCGGCATGGCCTCGGCGGCCGTAAAGATAGTCTTTTCCTTAAAGAAATTGATATTCGGCTTTCCCATCACCATCAGGTTGACGGAATACAGCGCCGTCATGGTGATGATACCCGCCAGAATAGGCTGCACGCCCAGCTTCGTCTGCAAAAGCGCGGTGACAAACCCCGCCAGTGCGCCGCAGAAAAATGCCAGCACCACGCCCAGCAGCGGCTGGCCCTGCACAGTAAACACAGCCGATACAGCCGCGCCCAGCGTGAAGGTGCCGTCAGTGGTGAGGTCCGCGATGTCCAGCGTACGGAACGAGATATACAGGCCCAGCGCGACAAGGGCATAAATAAAGCCCTGCTCCACGGCGCCCTGCAAAACAAGCAAGCTCATGGTCGTTTCCCCTTTTGTATGTATTTTCCGGAACAAGGCGGCGCGGAGCGGCATTTAAAGGCCGCTCCGTTCCGCCGCGGGCCGCAGCGCGGCCCGTTTTTTCAATTGCAGCATATTCAGCGAGTGTCACTGCACGTACCGGCTCACATCCACACCCAGCGCAGCCGCGGTATCCCCGTTGACCACGACGGAGGACTCATTCACCAGCTCCACCGGGATATCCGCGATGGGCGTGCCCTCCAGCACTCTGCACACCATGTCTGCCGTCTGGCCGCCCAGCACGGTATAATTGATGCCCACAGTGGCAAGGCCGCCGTCCCGCACCATGCTGTCCGCAGTGGGATACACCGGAAGCCCTGCCGCAATAGCCTCCTGCGCCAGCACGGGCAGCGCGCTGGCCACCGTGTTGTCGTTGGGGATGAACAGCGCGTCCACGCCCTTTGCAATGACGCCCCGCGCGGCCTGCTGCACCTCGCCCGAGGATGCGACCGTCACTTCCTCATAGGCGAGGCCCCGCGCATCCAGAAAGGCCTTTGCTTTTTCAATGATGGACTGGCTGTTGACCTCGCCTTCATTGTATATAAAGCCGTAGGTCCCGATGCCGGGCGTCAGCTCGTCCGCCAAAGCGAATATTTTTGCGACATCAATGCCGTTGGAAACACCCGTGATATTGCCCGTCGTCCGGTCAAAAGCATCCACCAGTCCGGCCGCGACAGGGTCAGCCACCGCGCTGAACACAATGGGCACATCCTGCGCTGCCGCAGCCGCGCCCTGGGCCGCACCCGTAGCAATGGGCACGATCACATCAACGCCCTGTGCGGCAAACTGCTCCGCGATGGTGCGGATGGCTGTGGGATCTCCCTGTGCGTTTTTATAAACGACCTCCACCGTATAGCCGCCCGCAGCCGCGCCCCGGGCAAGGCCCGCCTCAACGGCCTCCCGGATCTCGTCCAGAGAGGTGTGTTCCATCTGCTGGAGGATGCCCACGGTATAGGCCTTTCCGGCCTGCATACCGGAATCCGCACCAGAAGAGGGCTTCGCCGTGTAGGAAACGGATATACCGGAGGAAGCCCCGCCCGCGCAGCCTGCCAGAGGCAGGCACAGCACAAGGGTGAGCAGTGCGGCGCATATTCTGTTTTTCATTGCAGTGTCCCTTTCCGCGTGCAGCTTACCGGGCGTACTTGCTGACGTCCACGCCGATGGCGGCGGCGGTCTCTTCATTCACCACAACGGCGTTCTCCTTTAATACCTCCACAGGCACTTCGCAGACGGGCGTGCCCGTCAGGACCTTCAGCAGCATGTCGGCCGTCTGGGTGCCCAGGTTGGTGTAGTTGACGCCCACGGTGGCAAGGCCGCCGTCGTTCACCATGCTGTCGGCCGCCACATACACGGGCTTTCCGGCCTTGATGGCCTCGTCCGCCAGCACACCCATGGCGCTGGCCACCGTGTTGTCGATGGGCGCAAAGATTGCGTCGCATTTGGAAAGCAGCGTCTGTGCCGCTGTCTGCACGTCTCCGGTGCTGGCAACGCTGGCCTCGGTGTAGCTGATGCCCTGGGCGTCCAGATAGGCCTTTGTCTCGTCGATTACGGAAACGCTGTTCACCTCGCCGGTGTTGTAGATGAGGCCGAAGCTCTCGGCGTCGGGCGTAAGCTCGGCGGCAAGCTCGAAGATTTTTTCAACGGGGATCGCGTCGGAGGTACCCGTGATGTTTCCCTCGGGCGCCTCCAGGTTTTCCACAAGACCTGCGGCGGCAGGGTCCGTCACGGCGCTGAAGATCACGGGAATATCGGTGCCGGCCACCGCGGTGGCCGCGCCCTGCGCGGCCGGAGTTGCGATAGCCACAATGGCGTCCACCTTGTTGCCCACAAACTGCTGGCAGATGGTGTTGATGGTGCTGGTGTCACCCTGGGCGTTCTGGTAATCGACATTCACTTTTACGCCGTATTCCGCCCCTTTGGCCTCCAGCCCGGCTTCGATGGCCGTGCGGATCTCGTCCAGAGAAGCGTGCTCCATCAGCTGGATCAGCCCGATGTTGACTTCTTTCAGCGAAGCTCCGGAAACGGAACCGGAACCGGACGCGGAGGCCGCAGCCGGGACAGAACCGGAGGAGGACGAACCGCCGCAGGCGGTGAGCGCGCCAAGCGCGAAAACGGCGGACAGGGCAAGTGCTGCAAGCTTCTTCATTTTCATGGTCAAAAACCTCTTTCAAAATTCAGTTTGAGCGGCGCGGACGCGTCGCCGGGCATACGGGCGTACAAGGCTTCGTTTCACCATCGCCATCGCAGCCGCTGGGTGTGTTTTGAAAGCAGATTCGGTTTTTTCTTCATTGGGAACCCCTCCTGCGCCGGGCCGGCGCAAATAAAAAAGCGCCTGCCCTTGCTGTTCACAAGGACAGGCGCTGAAACTGCACCTGCGGTACCACCTTGATTGCCGCTCAAACAGCGGCCGCCTCTGCGAAGATGCCAACACATCCTCTGCCCTGTAACGCGAGCACGCGTCAGAAGCTACTGGGCTTTGCGCCTTTCACCCTGCCCTCGGCGGTCCATTTGCCGTTCCGCTTCCGGCCCCACTTCCAGCAACGGGGGCTCTCTTTGCGTGCGCTTACGGCTTTATCTCCGCTTCATCGGTTTGGTAGTATTAAACACCAAACCGGCAAAAATGTCAAGCGGTTTCCGCAAAATTTTTTTAAAACATTTTAACGCGATAAAGCGGCGCCGCTCTAAACATAATACGAGTTAGGTTTTGTGAGCAGAACGATAAGGTCGACAAACCATCCGATCCCAAAAAGGCCCAACGTAAACAGATAAAGTACGCCCATCCCGACCTTTCCCTCGTAAAATTTGTGCGCGCCAAAGTAACCCAAAAGCAGACACAGAACAAACGCCGTCCATTTGTTTTTTGCCCTTGCCCCTACACCGGCAACCACTGCCGCCGCTGTATTGGTGTTCATATTGGTATTCTGAATAACGACCTGCGGCTGTGCCGCGCCGGCCAGCTCCTCCACCTGCCTGCCGCAATGCGTACACATTACCGCATCCTGAGGGATCGTACCGCCGCAGTGCTTGCAAAACTTTGTTTTGGCCTGCGTCTGTCCAGACGTATTTGCTTCTACTTCCATTTTCAATGCCTCCTCCAGTGTTTGCCCTTGTTTTACACCACATGTAGTGTACAGTCAATACACTTAATCAGGTGTAGCCTAAAATGGGCGCGGAGGTGTTTGCGTGAAAACTTATGTAGACATCATACGCGAGCTTCGGGAAGACCGGGATTTGACCCAAAAAGAGGTAGCCCAATACCTCGGCACAACGCAACAGGTATATTCCCGTTATGAAAACGGGGAAAACGAGTTGCCCGTCCGTCACCTGATTGCCCTGTGCCGCTATTATCATGTCAGCGCCGACTATCTTCTCGGGCTGGAGCCGTTCTGAGCGTGCGCTGTGCAAGCGGGCCGCGCCGCATTCTTTTTCAGAATGCGGCGCGGCCCGCTTCTATTTGAATTCAGCGTACACGCAGGCTTTCCCGGTAAGCCGCCGGGCCGCTCTCGTACAGGTTTTCGCCCCGGCTGTCGATGACGACCGTCAGCGGCATATCCCGCACGCAC
>NZ_JXXK01000008.1 GCF_000949455.1 Ruthenibacterium lactatiformans
CAATACTTCAAAAACGCCACTGTTTCGGCATCTGTTTTACACTTGTTCGCATAACTAGCAAATTCCGCAACCTCTCGAATCAACTCATCATCCGTTTCAAAATCTTCTTGATAGCAAATATAATCCACGTACTCTCCGTCGCTATCTAGTACATCAACACGGCCGTCATGGAAAAACAAACTAATATATGGATTGGTGCACATTTCTTCAAGATATGTACTTATCTTCATTCCTCCTGCACGTTTTCAAGCGTATAATAATCGTCCCATGAGATGTCTTTGAATTCCATATCCTCCGCTGCGGCATAGGCTTCATCCTCATTTTCTGCCTGAATATATGCAACGCCTTCGCGCCTTACAAAAACTGCATATGTTCTCATTGTATTTCCTCCCCATATCCCACTGAAAAGATAAATTTCTCATTATTCAGACCTTCAAGCATATATTCCTCGCAGCACACATCACATACTTCACAAGGGCCTCCATCGACCCAATCTTCGTACCTGTCTGTAAGAATCTGCTTGGCTTCTTCAACATCGCCCTCAATGATTTCCACAAACAGCATCCTGTTATAGCACTCAATATAAAACGGTATCCAATTGGGATGAATATACAATTCTACATTCGCCATTTTTTCTCATATCACCTCTTGCATTTTCCGGTCCTCAACCAGACGCCCAAACCTATTTGCTTGGACGACTGGCGAAAGGAGTTTACCATGTGGCCTTGTCTCAAGCCTACACAGTTGTGGCACAGAGTTACCAGTTCTGCGCCTGGTTGAAGACCGAAAATGGTTTTTTGTTTCTTTTTGGCAAGCTTACATCCCAGCGGAGCAGAAAAAATCATCATTCACAAAATCGTATCCGTCATAATGCTCAAAAATCAATTCGTCAGGAATGTTACACGCTTCTGCCAGATCACTATAACTGGGACCACTGCATACCGTTTCAAACATGTACGTTTCTTTCAGCTCATTCAACTGTTCCCTTGACAACTGACGCACCATCATACAACTTCACCATAGGCAGCGCCCATTTCAGCGTCAAATGCCGCATTGGCTACGACCTTTTTAATTTCCTGCCATGCATCTGCATAGCCGGCGCTGTACCCTTCTTCAAATTCCGCCTTGAGCGCATTGCCGGCATCTTGAAATATTTTCTCAAGTTCATCGGCATTTCTATTATAAGTGCCGTTACGTGTCCTTGCCGCAGTTGCCTTCTTTTTCAGCTCCATCATTAGACATTAATCCATTTAAGTTTTTGACCTCCAGTCATCAACAATATTTTCAATCTTCACAATACCCCTATCCTTCACTCTCAATTTCATTCCATGCGGCTTCCGGTGACTGCCAATCGCAATAATCAAACAGCTCACGGGCTCGATTGCCTGCCAGCTCGATAAAATCTCGTTTTGTGTATACTCCGAGTGGATCTAAAAATCCATTGTCATATGCTGATTCTGGGATATATATGATCTCGTCATCCGGTACCCCGCTCCATGATTCTGTGCGAAGCAGCGGACTCATATTTTTGTATCCGTATCCCTGTCCGATCCAAAATGGCTCCAAAATTGCTGGACACTGTACGCGCTTATACTCCTGCATTGTCATTCGTATCGTCTCCTTAAGTCGCTTTCTTATTATAGACGTCCTTTCAGTGGCATCAGTTGAACGCTGCCGTCCGCAACGCCCCATGTGTATTGCTGTCCAGTACAGCAGTCTTCCAGGACATCACAGTCATTTTCCATTGCCATTTTTCTGATAACGGCTGCCTGCTGTTCTGTCAGTCGATGGTACGGCCTCGTCAATAGAGCCACAGCTTGCACAAAGCAGTCCGGCAGGCTGGTATGCGGGACCGGTCTCAAAAAATTAATTAATCGTTCAACTTCCGCTCTTGTAACAGCATCAGGCTTTTGAGTACTGACATCTTTCAAATCGCTGTAGAAAAAGTTCCAGCGAAGGCCATCGTCGGACTGGACCCGAAGCCCTTCATCATGCAGTTCCAAAACAGTCGCCCGCATCCAGATATCAATTTTTTTAGATGTGATAAAATGCATATAGGCCTGAGCCCCCTCTTTGAGGACACCTTGTGTACCATCAACTTTTTGAAAATGAATCGTTCGCTCGCATTCAAGATGTAATTTCATTTTCTGCTCCTTATTGTTTATTGCGGACTGTAAAGTTAAATGAAAGTTGAGGACCCGTCAGCCCTTCTGGTACAATGGTTTTACCACAAACCCACGTACCTCCCGAAAGGAGACGAGTCCTCATGGCAAAATTGTATCAAATAAGTTGCCCGAAGTGCAACAACAAAACGGATTTTTATCGCTACGGAAAAGATTCGCATGGACATCAAAAGTATCGTTGCAAGAAGTGTTGGTATCAGTGGGCACCGGAAACGCCGGAGCGTGTTTATACTCGAACGAAGAGCTATCCTTCCTGTCCTATTTGCGGCAAGGCAACTTTCCTGCACCATGATATGGAGCACTACAGCGACTACCGCTGCTGTGACAAGAAGTGCAACCACTCCATGTTTGTACCGAAGCCTACCGCTATCTCTGCTCCGTCCATGTCCCAACTCTTTGGAAAGACCGATTTCAAGCGGATGCGCTACCCTGTTCATGTGATTCTAACGGCCTTGAGCATGTTCTACCTGGGCAAGAACTCGTTCCGCAATATCGCATTGATTCTGCGTACCGTGATGAATGTCCTGGTGTCCCACACGACCATTAGTAACTGGTGTACCAACTTCGCCCCGATGTTCCAAAACATGGCCTTACAGCTCATTCCAGCACTCAATTTCAACTCTGACGAGTGGCATGCCGATGAAACTGTCGTTAAGATACAGGGCAAGAAATACTACCTCTGGCTCATTCTGGACAGTGAGACGCGCTTTGTCCTTGGCTTCCATCTGGACCGCCACAGGGACAGTCCTCAGGCTTTCACCATACTGGAAGCGGTAAAGGATTTAGGCTCGCCTCGCGCCATTGTGAGCGACCGTTACTTCGCCTATC
Source organism: Ruthenibacterium lactatiformans (assembly GCF_000949455.1). Lineage (GTDB taxonomy): Bacteria > Bacillota > Clostridia > Oscillospirales > Ruminococcaceae > Ruthenibacterium > Ruthenibacterium lactatiformans. The sequence continues at coordinate 3,012 of NZ_JXXK01000008.1, forward strand.
AAATGCCTGTCAAGACGCTGCATGGGGTTCAGCACATCCGCGTGGAAAGTTTCCACGATGACATCACCAACAACCTCATTGAGTGCTTTAACAAGCAGTTCAAGGCATGGTACAAAACCAAACAGGGCTTTTCCTCTTTTTCCTCTGCCAACAACCTCATTTCCATGTTCATCTTTTTCTACAACTTCGTCCGCCCTCACTCCGCCTTGAATGGCCTTACTCCGGCTCAGTGTGCCGGCCTTCAACTATCCAAAAAGCGTAAGCGCGAGCTTCTGCTCGTTGCATAGAGCTTTTTTGTGCTTTCGGGTCCTATTTTTTCATTTTTACTTTACAGTGCCGTTTATTGGAATTCTGATCGACCCAAGGATCATCAGTTTTTATGCAATTATATCCGAGTCCACTTTTCACGTTCTATTCTCCCAATTACACTTCTGGCCCTCCAATATCTCCATGCCATAGCAGATACTTGAAATCACACCATCCAGTGCAATCCCCTGTCCTGTATTGCCTCTGCCCCAATACCAATGGCCCCATCCTTCGATCACTACTTCGCCGCGTTCTTTCAGTTTATCGCCAAGCCAGTTTGTTACCGCCCACCATTCATATACTTCTTGAGGTTTTTCATCCAGATATTCGTACTCTTCTTCTGTATACACGTGACCGCAGCTTTGGCACTTATACAATTTTTCAGTAGAACAACATTCCCGCGCTTCTGCCTCAGTATCATAATACAATCCGCATACAGGGCACATATATGTTCCATCTTCATCTTTCTCTATTTCAATTTTTTTGTCATCGGGATAAAACTCATCAAACCCATACTGGCTACCGCATTTATCACATTCTTTCACAAAATAGTTACTTACATCTCCTTCGGTGAACGGAGCATCGTAACCGCTTAATTCATTCGCCAATCTCAATATGTATTCGACTTCTGAAGTCATACAACACATAACTTCACGGTTTACAAAATCTTGTTTTATTCGCTGATTTACGCAGGAATCAAAATCGTATTCAACACCATTTACCGTATACGGCATACGAACACCTCATTTTCAAATGTTAATCTATGCTATCGACTTCTCCAGTTTCCATCATTTTATGAATTTCAATTAATTGGTTTTTTAAAAAACGAACGCAGCCTGCATACAGCTTGTCCATTTCCTTTTTCGGAAACTTATTCTTTACCGCTTTTGCGTAATCTTCCCATGGCGAAAAATCACGTTCAAACAAACAACAACTTGTTTTCTCCAGACAAAAATCAAATGTTTGTGCCAACACACCATAGCACAACGCAGAATGATCTGCCCGTACACGCGCGGCCCTCGGCAACGCTTTAACTTTGTCACAGCACTCATACAATGCTTTTCTGCTATAGCATGCTTTTTCAAATTTCATACTGTATCTTTAATCCTCCTCGTTTTCTTCTTCCTGTCCAATGGTTTTGCGGATATATGCTGCAGCCATTTCGTACTCATTCCATATCTTTCCCGGTACGAGATGTCTGTAAAGAGCTTCTGTTTCAAACAACATCTCAGCAATAAGCTGCCACTCCACGATATAGTTTGGGGATTCTCTGTCCAACGTGCCATCCGCTTTACGCTCAATAGTTGCCGGTGAAATCTCCTGAACAAAGTCGTCCAGATTTTCGTAGCTATAATAATGAAGGACATCTTCAATTTCATCTTCCGAGTAATCGTTAATGTTGATGAATGCGTGGGCAACTGCAAACATATCAAGAACCCCACACACCTGCCACAGCTCAAAAACATTTCCTTTGAATTCGTCAAGATTACGCACATATTGTGCACAGTCATCATCAGTAAGAATCCATTTTGAAGATCTTATTTGTAAACTCATATTGAATTTCTCCTTGTATTAGATAACTGATAGTTGCTGCCATTTCTGCCCTCGTGACCTCTGGGGCGGGCTGTTGGTTATTTAGCGGGTGGGGTTGCGCTCCATAAATTTTCTTACGAATTCAAAGCACTTTTCCAAATTAGGGCTGCTATATATTGAATCCAGCCCGCCCGGAACTAATTCAAATTCCACTGAATAATTCCAATGAAAAATATCTCTAGCATCTATTACTTGCAAAAATTCTCCGCCATTAGTTTCCCATGCTTTAATCGTGCGTCTGCTCATATACGGATGATTTCTAATCACGTTCATTTTCTTTTCTCTTTCTCCCCGTATGCCCGATAGGCCAGGCGCATTTTGTTACGCAAGCGGAAGCGTATCTACAACGGCTTTAAGCTGTTCCAACTGGCTACTAAGCCGCTCTATCTGATCGAGGTCTGCGGTAACATCGTACTTATCCTGCATACCCAACAGCTCATTTGTGAGTTGGCTCAGTTGCTTGGCGTAAACGTCCAAATAATTGATATGGATTTTGATATTTTCCATCGTAAAACCCTTTCTGCCCTCGTTGCCTCCGGGGCGGGTGTTATTAACACGGGCTTTCAATGGTATAATCGCCTTCTCCAAACATTTCATCGCCGTATTCTTTCGCTTCTACATAGCTTTCAAAATCCTGCGGCATTTCATCAAGGTCATTCGGGAATACTGTACAAAACCATTCGTTCATTTTCTTTTCTCTCTTTCTCCCCGTCCGGCCGGTAGGACAGCCTGGTTGATTTAAGCTTTCGTACCTACGCATTCTCTTTCACATAAGTAACGATATCTTGGGAAATCGGTGCATACGTTCTAAAAGCTCTCTTTCCGGAAGCCTTTCATTTACACTGATCCATTTGTTCATTTTGTACACGAGTCCTCCATTGCTTTGTCAAATATACACGTTTCAGCTCAACATCACCATCGATACAAGATAGCCGCCAAAACTGGATATACTCTTCGATTCCACATCCGTCATAAACGAAATTATCAAACTCGATTCCATCTAATTCGTTTCTGTGAAACGATATATCATGCAGACATGTACCATCTTCCCGCAGACAGAGAAGCCATGCATGATTCTTTCCGCTCTCAACGACGCGATTTAATGTATCAATGTCGTAGAAAATATCTCCTGCGTAGATTTCTGTAATTTTCGCTGCAAGCCTTACCATACGGTCAGAAATATTCGAAATATTGCCAGTATCTGACCGCACAACAAATCGCGGATCATCGTCGTACGAGGAATAATTTCTGATTTCGTATTCCATTCATGCCACCTCTTCCATTTCTGGCCAGTGCTCGGTCATGCCATTTTCTGTCACATCACTACCATAGAATCCGCCGCAGCTATCGATTTCTTCCCAGAAAATATCTGCATAAAGGGCCTCTTGTGGGCTAACTTCCTCGCCGGCCACTGTGCCTCCCAGAAATTTTTCAAGACGATACCAATACACATCACCATGAATATATTGATTATAAATATCTACTTCTCCCCGAAGCACGCTCATAGCCGTTTCGAGATTCTTTTTATTGAATGCTCCGTACTCTTTTTCAATATCCTCTTTGGTAACATAGATAAAACCAACTTGACCAGAATCCCATGAATCGCAAAAACTGCCAGTGCTCATCGTAATTCCCGAATGGTCATAGAGATACAAAGGCAGATAGAAAACTTTGTCCTTGAGAAGCCTCTTACAATCTTCAAAACCAAGATCTTCTATGATGTCATCCTCAACGTACCAACCACCTGAGCGAAGGTCTTCAATGTCACCTGTGTCATATGTCTTATCAATGCACCATGACGCTTTTTGCTTATCCCCCAAGAAAGAAATATATCCCCAATAACAAAGCTCATAGCTTTCTTCGCCATCTTCATCAATCTCTTTCTGAAGCCTAACGCTCCCATCTCCGGATAGCGCATAAGCGAAAAGCGTATTTCTGTCAATATGCTCACGCACCATATCATGCCAGAAATCAATAGGTTCACTGTAATCGTGTTTGTCTCCGAGATTATATCTTCTATTCCAACACAGCATATGACCCAGTGGACTCCAATCGCGCGGCGAGTCAATCCAATCGTCCTGCCCTATTCGCAGCCTGTAATATGTACCGTCAGAACCTCGCGTCAAAAGGTTCTCGTCGAGATCTATGTATCTAAGGTTCATTTTTTAGTGCCTCCAACTTTATAAATTCTTCGTAGTGAATACCCTTGTAAGACAGCTCAAATCTATCTGGATAACTCCAATCGTCACATTTTAAGTAGCCTTTTCCTTCAAGGAAACGTATACACTTATCAAACTCAGCTCGATCGATTCCAATCGACTCCATAACTGGAAGCAAGGCATCGTCTCCAAATACCCATGTCTTACTTGAAGAGTGCTCAAAGTTATTTAATTTTTCCAAGACTCGAATACTTGTTCTATCAAGCACTTTTTTGTCGACTAAATCGTTTTCGCGTTCCTTTGTATTTGCTAACATAAAGCCACATTTTTCATGAGACGGGCCTTCGCTATATGCGAATTCTAGCTTTCCAAACTCAAATAATTTTTCAATTGCCTTTGTAACTTCTTCGAATGTAGATCCAATTGCAAACGCAAGATTACTAATTTCATTACTACAAAATCTAAAGATTCTTGTTTCTGCGTTGTACAATTGCATTTGCGTCAACAGCTTTTTTTCAATCATATTCATGTCGGTCTCCTCCTCTACGCCGCATTGCTATGCTTTCCCATATAGTGCATATGCCTGCCATCAAACCGGAACAATTTGTAGAAACCAAACGGGGCAGCTACTGTTTCCATAAATTTTCTCGCTTCAAATTCAGTAGAAAACTCCACTGTATAAGTCGGATGGCTGACAAAGAAAACGCTTTTTTCTTTTGTCTCCACTTCTTCATCCTCATGCAGCTCATGTTTTACTGCACCGAGCAATTCATTAATGGTCGGACGCCCTGGAAGATCAAGTACTTCTTCAAGGAAGCTCTTAATAAAGCGCAATTCATTGTCTAAATACATCTCCGCGACATCATTGATGTCCCCATTAATTCGAATACACACAGTCGTTTCCTCCTAAAATTCACATTTAAAAATCAATCGTTCCGATTCGTTCTGGTTTATAAACCTTCTCCCAGTGCCAACCATCATCGTACAAATTAGGTACTTTTGTCCGTTTAAAGTCTCGAATGACTGTACTCATTCGTGCTTTACTCAATTCATTGAACACAAACTCAGCAGCGCAACGGATGTTGGATTCACTACAATGCTGTCCCCAAAAGCTATCTATAAGCCAACCTTTTTTGGTCTCTTCCAAAGCTGCGTCCATTGAGTATTTCCCGTTTTTAATTGGTGTCTTGATATAGTAAAAAGGAAAGAACGGGTTATCATCTACCTGGTAGTAGTAGTACACATCATTTAATACAAAACTAATGTACGAAGTATGTGTGACCTTGATCGGTTCAGTGTCCTTACAATTCCGGTCACTGATAAAAGCCTGCCTTGTAGGCTTTACCCTGCCGCCGTGCTCTTTCACCAAACTTGCCAGTGCTGACATCATACGCGCCATGTTATAGTCGCAAGAACGAAGATACAGCCGTTGATTTTCTTTTGAAACGATCATATTTGACCCTCCACTAAATATTTTGTTGATACTCAAACCTGTGATAGGGCTTTTATGCAGATGCCCTTCAGAACTGCTTTTTCTATACTCTTACAAACTCAGATAGATAAAAAATGTCGTCTCCGAGCCTGAAGAATATCTTCCCGGTGTGTCTTTCACGCTTCACAGGCACTGTCCAAAATCCACGTAAAAAGCCATTTTTTCGATAAGTTACCGTTACTTCCGACAATAGATGCTCACGATTCGTTTTGCAGCCTACGATTGTAAAAACACGTGTTCCCAGATTTAAAACCATATATATCAACTCCTTTGGGGCGTTTTTTCTTTAGCCCGCCTTGTATTGACTAATTATAAGATTGCGATATTTGCCTGTCAATACTTTTGCCATTATAATGTCAAAAGATCAAACCACGTGTGGGCAGCTCCTGTACTTTCCGCTCCCCATATTGAGGCAGTTTATTGATGTAATGCTCAATCACACTCGCCATTGCATTGCTGGGTTTACGATCGATATAGCATGCTCTTGCCATGTATTCAAACCGCTTCGGAGAACTTTGCGAAATGATTTTTACAATTTCTGTTCTAAGTTCATTCGGAGAAATGTCACAACGAGCCGTATAGACATAATTCAATGCCATAATAACCGATCTGCTATATGCTCCAGGCTCCATATGCCAGTTTGCTTCCCGAATAATTCTAAAGATCCACCGAAGTTCATCAGGCTCATTGTTAGTAATGGCAAGCGCAACACCTATCGCAGTCAACACGCCGGCACTGTTCTTTCCACATGCCTTTTTGATCTTGATACCATATTCATCGCAGATATCACGCAAAAGCAACGCAGCCTTGCCACGTTCTTCACCGCTGGCACACGCCGCAATAAATTTGTCGTATTGCGTTAGTTTGGTTACATTTTCTTCTTGTGTTACAAACAGGTGCGCTTCATCTTCGTCTGTAAGACCTGTGCGAATATTGCAAAGCACATGTGTCTTACCAACCATAACGGCAGCACGCAAACGGTTGCCGCCGTCCCAAATATTAAAATGATCTCCTCGCTCACTCGCTTCCAAGTGGCCAGCTTTATTATCATCCCAATTCGATGCAATGTGAGCGACATGACGCCCTTGGTCACGCTGGTAAATTGGACTAAGTTCACACAGGTCAACGGGGATCAATGCAGTCTTGATACCGTTCCCTTCGGTGTGGGCGTTCATCATGATGGTTTCTACTCGGGCTTTGTTCTGCTTGTTCATGGTAATTCTCCTTTAAAATATGTATTTATTATGTATTTTTAATACTTACAGCAAAGCTGCAAGCATTTGCGGCACACAGAGATACAGGAGCATAACAGCTCCTACGATAACGCAGTTCTTTATAAATCTCTTGCGTTTCATTTTCTTTTATGCTCCTTTGTTCTGATTTTGGGTATAAAAAGAGCGCCCTATCTTGTTAGATAGAGCGCTTTATGCGAAATCAAAGTATCAAATATTTATCATTTCAAAAGCAAAATCACAAAAATTATAGCCAAACCAATCATTATAGAGGAAACCACTCTGAATAATGAGACAACAGGCGATCCCAATTGCTTTTCCTCGTATTTTTTTGATGACTTTACTTCGTGTTTTCTCATCGGAGCAGATTGATTGATCCTATCAACGCTCTGCTTATAGTGTACATAACCGTCAAGACCTGAGCCATAAAACCCAAAATCATTTTTGGACATACAATCGCCTCTATTCGTACAAACCTACATTTACAATTGAATCAGTTCGTTCTGTCCATTTTAACAGCGTATTCGTTGCGCTGCGAGTAATTGCCACATCCTCAGCCTTATGTCCTTTGCTCGCTTATTTTTATTCAGCCTTGCGAAGATCTTTGAGTACAGCGGTGTGATTCATCACAACAGTTTCCAGCGTGCGCAGCCTGTCGCGCATGTCGTCGATCTGCGCGGCGCGGTCATTCGCCTTGTCCAGTTTTTCCGCAATATCAGTATACTGCTCAGCAATAAGGCTGATTTTGTGGTCTTGCTGTTCTACAAGCATGCGAGTGCGACGAACTTCTGTCTCCAGCTTTTCCTGGCCGGCCTTTAATTCACCCAACATCTGCAAAATCAATTCTTCGTTTTTCATTTGCTTCACTCTCCTGTGCTTGATATTATACCCCATGGCGAGAGGGGTTACAATTGGTCATTCTCACAAAGTTTTCCGAGCTACATTCAGTAGCTACAATTGAAGCCTACGATGGATTATGCTTAACAAATCATTTCAGCCACAAAAACGCATTTGAAATCCTCAAATATCGGGCAAAAATAGCGAAAATCAAAGATTAAAAACGGATTTTACGTTTTTATTATATAGCGCAGTATAAGACAAGCATTGGTGCACAACTCTTGACGGCTCCATTTCGTCGCCTTGGATCAAAAAACGCCCCGCAAAGCAGAGCGTTCATTGCGTTAATCAAATTGTAGACGTGATGCAATATCAGATGAACTATATAGCACACGCAGCACTATCACAGAGCTGTTTTCTATTGTATATATTATAGAGTAATTGTCGACTATCAGCTGCCTGACAACGTGTAATTGTGGGGCTAAGACAATTTGTTTGCAACGATCCGGTAAGGTCTCAAGGGATCGAATTTTCTCTGCAATCCGATCGTATTGCCGCATTGCTGTTTCTGGTTCTTGGAAAGCTTTTGCTATATAATCATAGATTGAATTCATATCATCCAGTGCGAGGCTGGTGATTTCTACATTATACTGCTTCATTTGTGGGTTTTATGAAAAGCTGCAAACGCCGCAGAAGCATTTTGCACTTTTCCTTGCTCCATTTCTTCATAGCCTGCTGTTATTGCCGCGCGAAGTTCCGAATTTGTCATATTATCTGCATTGATCTCTGCTGGTGCCTTTGGAAGTGTAATTGGGAACGGAATCCCGCCAGTAAGAGAAATTTGTCTCAGATACGCGTCTACTGCAGTTGCCATAGGAATACCTAGTTGTTTTAAAACATTTTCAGCCTGCTGTTTGACCTGTGGATTTACCCGTAGATTCATTGTAACTGACTTTTCCATATCATTCACCTCTCGCCACAAGTGTAACGCAAACAGCGTTACAAGTCAAGTATCATCCAAAATATTTTTCACGCGCTGCGCAAAAAAACGCCCCGCAAAGCAGAGCGTTCTTCGTTATATTCAATTAATTTCACTGGCACTAAACTCTGTAACTGGTTCAACCGTTACCTTCGTTTTTTTGCCTCCAACTCGCCCTTTTCATAGGCAATAGCTTCTTCTAGACCTAATGCAACTTTATCGAAAACGGTACTCATTAAGAAACCTCTCTACTTTTCATAATGCGTCCACATTCTGATGATTTTTACTATCTTTTCATCTTCAAAAACTTGGTACACTATCCTATGCTGTCTGTTAATTCGTCTTGAGTACATTCCAAACAAATCACCAACCAATTTTTCATATGACGGTGGGGTCTGATAAGGATTATTTCTGATTACCTCAATCAAAGCTTTTGCTTTGGTTGCAAGATTCGCTCTTTGAAGCTTTTGAATATCCTTTACTGCATCTTTGGAATATACAATTTTATAACTCACCAAACCACCTCGTCTTCAGGAATACACTCGGACAGAGGCGTGTTCATTCCATCGATCAGCGTTTTTTTCAACTCTGCGTTTGACGACAATTCAAGCGTTGCCATAATACCATTATACTCTTCTTCACTTAGCAAGATAGCATTGCCGGATTTTGTAGAAATATTTATTGGCTCATTGTATTTAATTGTATTCTCAAGCATAGCAAAAACATTTTTCCTGAATTGCGTAATATTTGTATTAAGCATTATAGACACCTCTTTGTCACAAAACATGTACATTATCGTGTACATATATTATATGCACTCGCTTACGAAATGTCAACAAGCACTGTGGGTTTTCCAGGCATCATCCAAAATATTTTTCATGCGCTACATCCAAAAAAACGCCCTGCAAAGCAGAGCGTTCTTCGTTATATTCAATTTAATTCCATGATAAGGTTAGCTTTCGCTTGTTTGATGCACAATCTTTCAGATATAAATTTATAAGCGTTTGATACGGGATGCGGCCTCTTCAGACTGACTTTTGAAATAGTCTATTGCTTCCGCATCAATGTTTATTGTGATTTGTCGTTTTAGCTGTTTGCTATATGGGTTTTTCCTTGCATTTGAAAAATCGTATTCTCGTTTCATGTTGTCGCCCACCATAATCAACAATAAAATCTTATTTCTCCGTGATGATCTTGCCACTTTCTAACGATTTCAAACGATCTGGCTTCGATGACATCCATGATATCGGAAAGCATTCGTTCCGGAATTTTAGAATTATTATGGGCTAGCAAACATTTTCCTTGTCGTGTAATCCAAACTTTTGTTGCATTTCCGGATGGAGTCCCCTGTGTGATATGAACGTGTACTGGTTCTAATGGATAATTTTCATTTGACCAAAAATACACAAGATATGCCCCAACTCTAAATATTTGCGGCACAGCCCATTCCTCCTTGCTTCGAGAACCGAATGATCAAATGTGCCGTACTTTCAAGGAGTTCCTGAAAATACTGAATTTCAGCGTCACTATATCCATCAACATTTCTCCACGCATATTCAGGCAAACGGCAATATGCATTCTTGAACCCCGTGCTCACTGGTGTCTCAATAAATACATCTACATGTTCTCCCGTGTCATTTTCAATTGGCTTTCCAAATGTGATTTCTGTGTTATCTGAAAGTGTCATAAATGGATAAATCATATTATTCGCCTCTTTTTTACACTTTTAGTACGTAGTGACGATTTCTAAAACACTAAAACAATCAATGCGTGAGCTTGTGACAGTCTATGTTTCTATATATATTATATTCATTTCATGCAATGAGGTCAATTGCAACATTAAATAATTGCCCCATCTAAATAATCCATTTCCCATTTTTCAAGCCCAGAGTGATTTTCATAAATACTTTTTGTACCATACAATTTGTAGCTATGCAAAAGATACTCCGGACTTTTACAATGCATATTGCTTGTGTTATATCCTTTTGACACCTTGCATCTATGCGTTGTCAAACATTCAGAATGCGACGTTTGCGGCAATTCTTTTGTGCCGTAAAGAGGAACTATTGCAACATCATTAAAGAAACCGCAAGACAGAGTTTGCGGTCAAGGTGGTGTAAAAAACAAATTGTTATTTATACAAAACGCTTATATAAGATAATTCTGTTTTATGGTAAAATGGTAGCGAGGTGATTGAAATGAGTAAGGGAGACGGACACGGTATGAGCTTTGTTTACGATTGGCAGCTGTTTACAGAAAAAAATCGTGAATATTCTCATCCTATTGGCCAATCAAAATGCAAAACATATTCTATTGAAGATTATGCAAAAGGATGCTTATATTATATCAAAGAAAATAGTTGTTGCGCATTGAATAAAAAGACTTGTGTTTGTTTTACAGATAATTCCAAGCTTTGCGAAAAACATGTGCGTGATACAATCATTTCTCAGCCCCCTAGAACAAATGACGGACACTATAAAAATAATTCTATAAGCAGTCAGAATTCGAGAAGCACTTCTTTAATTCCCACCAAAACAATTACATTGTCGAATCATAAAACTCATTCTAAAGATTATTATCCGAAAACATTCAAAGAGCAAAAAAGATATCTATTAAAAACAATTTTACATGTATATGTTTTAGTTGTTTGCATTATGTTCCCAGCAAAAAAAGTCCAACTTGTAACGCAGGATACGCCTTCAACAAGAGAAAGAAAACTTGTCCGATTTTTTCTTACCGAAAATCAGGCACAATTAGTTTGGGAGATAATTCAAATGCACAAAAATGAGGTTGCATATCTTGAAATACAGTAACCGCAAAAAACAAACTGCCTTGCCATGAGGTAACGGATCAACTGATTGAATTGCTAACTTACAACCGGGTGCAACACTCAATATAGTGTAATGCAGTTACAAATCTTTATTTATTTTTCTCAATATAATCAATGATAAACTGTTTTAAAACTGAATAACGACTCACACCGTTTTTCTTACAACATTCATCAAATTCCTTGGCTATTGAAATAGGTAGATTGGCTCCAACAAGTTTTCTTTGCTCTTTTTCCCTTGCGTATTCCTTACTATAATTTCTTTCAGCCATACTATCACTTACTTATTTTAAATTCCTTTTTAATGATTTTCTTTATAAAATCCGAAGCAGATTTACATTGGTATTCTAAAAGCAGATCATCAAACAATTCGCCCTCTTGTGTTGTAAGAATTAAATTATATCGCCTTTTTAGTTGCTCTCTCTTTTTTTCTGCTTCTTCTCTCGACATAGCCATACTATCACCATCCAGTGATGATAGTATACCAAAATTTCCTGGCTTTTTCAATTCAATTGTATTGCACTTTTTCTTGCTCATGTGATATACTTATCCGCAAAGGGGCAGGCGGTTTATAGTGTCGCCCAGCACTTTTTGCTTATTGGCTTATGTATTCTATGGCAGCTTGCCAGCTTTCAAACTTTATTAGTTTGGTGCCACACCTTACATACCAATATTCCCCCATTGGGAAAGGCAATCATTGCGCCCCCTTTCGCCTGTGTAGATGCACAGGCTTTTTTGTTGCCACTCTGCATTTTTCATGCGGGCTTGTGACCGCCATTGGCTGCATTAGCTAGGGCGGCTTTTGCCGCCCCGGATTCGTTTTAGCCCTCTTTCTTTGCTCGATGGCAAGCCGCTTTCGAGGTCATCTTATACTTTCCACCCTCTTTGCGCGTTTTGATTGCCGAAAAAATTGCATTCATCATGGTTTTTCGTTAAAGACTTGGATCGCGTCATACTTGACATTTGCGGCACTGATTTTGATAAATTTGACATCCTCTTTCAGCATTTTCGGAAGCACACTCTCCGGACAGATTGCGGCACAAACCTTGCGCAACTGTTCTTCCATTTTCGCAAGGCCAATACCCTCCATGCCATATTCTGCTTTTTTCTGTGCTTGCAGATCAGTAAGCGCAGGACTTACGATTTTGATATCATCTGCGATAGATTGCGCAATGTTATCCAGGAACATTCTGAGGTACAGGTCAAATTTGCTGTCATTTGCAATAGTCACAGCTTTGTTTAAAATCGGATTGCCGTTTGCATCTAATTCTTTCGAGTTTTTAAGCTGAAAAGCACGGTTCAGGTCATAGAAATTGAGCTGCTTCTTTACGTCAGCAACTTTATATGCGCTTGTCTTTTTATCCAATACGATTCGTTTTGTCATATAGAACGGGTCATCAATGAATGCTGTAAACATCGCTTCCCGGTCCATTGTGAGAAATTCTGCGCACTTTGCGGTTTTGATTCGTCTAGTTTCTTCTTTTGCGGCATTATCTGCCAAATCCGTGACTTTTTCTCCTGCATTCAGCAGATCTGCCCAATCTTGCAGAGTAAGAGCATCAAATTGTGCTTTTTCTTCGTTGGAAAGCTCTTTTGCAGCGCGGATGTTCTCGATAATAGCGATGATATTCTTTTTGTTTTCCATGGTAAAAGCCCCTTTCAAATTGTAAAAAATAAAGCCCAGTGGTAAGCTGGGCTTGCGTACAAGAGTGTTTAGCACTCATAAAAAAGCACAAGATACTTGCAACTACTTCGGCACTTTGGCTGCAATAGCCTTACACGTAAGTATACGTTTTACCGCGTTTTGCTTTCTCTTGTGCTTTCGTTATCAATGTTAAACACATTGAATTATGTAGTTTTTCCGCAGGAATGACCGCTACTTGCTTACAGTCTCCGCAGGCATTCCCGCCACACTTGCCACAAGTAGTACCATGTGTTTTACTTGCGTTTCGCAAAGTGCGTTTATACTTTTCGTCCAATACTCTTTTGTTTCAGTTCGTACCGTTGGACAGCGCCTATAAATAGCGCTTGCTTGCTACTTTACTACGGTTTTACATCCGTTCACATCAGGCCACACTTTCCCTATGGACTTTACGGACATTTAACCGCTTTTTCTTGCAAACTATGGGAACAATCCACGTTGCAAGCTATACAATGTGCGCGGGCGTCGCAATCTCCTTTATCCCTATGCCTTGCGGTCCCTTGTAAACAAGTTTCCTCGCCTATAATGACACATGTGTCATATAGTGGCATTGCACTATTGATTTTTCAAGTTTCTGAAATTCCCTTGCACCGTCCCGGCGCGATATTGGAAACGACTTTTGACGGTATGGAAAGCACCGTCTAAAGATTGCTTTTTCCCGCAACCTATGTTTGAATATAACGCGCTCCGCGTGTCGTGGGTATGTGTCGCAAGGCGTGGGGCCCGTGCAGCTGTCCCGCGTGACCTCTCATGCGTGGCGCTGTCCGTGGGCCGTGTCCCTCTTGACAATGCCTATTTTAAACGTTGGTATTACCAATGTCAATTGGTATTCCCAACATGCGCAATATAAACAATATATAGGCGAAAACAGGCATAATACATTGTAAAAAACAAGCCAATTTACCCTATACCTTATTCGCGCGTGCGCGTATGCGCGTACTAATACGCGCGTATATGCGTATACGTGTGTATGTGTGGCGTTAGATGAACGCGCGCGCATATGGTGTGTTTTTACCGCAAAATGCGGTATAATCGGCGTGTATCTACTACAAGTGTAGTAGTAAATAGCAAAATGCAAAGTATGCTTTGCAAAATGGCCTCCCGCGCGCCGCGCGCAATCGCGGCATATGGTTTTAAATACTAGATAATATTTTATTCATCATCAGATACAGGCAAAAAAAGCCGCAAAATTACCGTTATGCGGCTTTTGGCTTAGTAAAGCCATTTATGGGCATTTATGGGGGGGGATATTTACATTTTTCAGGTATAAAAAATCACGCAAAAACCATTAAGTACCTCTCTCCCACACCCCAGATTATTTTCCATAATTTCCCACTATTTCCCCCATTTTTATTCGGGACTCGCTTCGGCAAAACCCTTGATCTAAGCCATTTTCCCCATTTCCATTCCTCTCAAAATTCACATTAATCACGCTAAAATCCTTTCAAAAAGCCTCAAAAACCGTTGAAAACACTACGTTTTCCCCGAATATCGCAAAAAAGCGCTAAAAAGTTCAAATCAAATCTCAAAATTTTTCCCTTCAATCCCTTCACTTCTCTCCCCTCTCATTCTCACAAAACCGCATCCCAAAGCCATTTTTCCCTCTTATTTCCCTCCCATTTTCGGTATTATTTCCATATCCGAAAATCCTCTAAAATCGTGTCATTTCAGACAAAAATAACATTCATCCACGGGGTCCAGCATAAAATTCCGATATATAAGCATAAAAAACAGCAGGCCAAGCATGGTCTGCTGTTCTAAAAGCCAATATATTGTTTTCATATCTAAAACTGAAAAGTACAAGCTGCCATTATGCCAACTCATTAAAGTCTCATTTCTTTCTCTATTGGCATGAACGGTATTCCCTTAAATCAATCCGTATCATTTTATATCATGTGCTATCCCTCATCCCCCCATCACAAGGGATTCCGTTTTTGCAGGATATCTTCTCGTTTGATCTACTGTCGTCCATTATAAAGAGCAGTTGGAAGATTTGTAAATTTGCTTCAATAATCAGAACCTTTTGTGAACACAATTATTATACTTGAATTTTTGAACATTCACTTTGGCTCTTGGGTGGACTTTGTTCCTCTTTTTCTTTCGATAATAAAAAGCTATTGACATTCGGAAAGCAGAGTGGTATGATAGCAAAAAATCAAACAGTCAAATGTGTTGATAAGGAAAAGTAGCGAGAGGAAAGCTTACAGAGAGCCGTGGGTTGATGGGACACGGCAACGGAACTTCCGCGAAAATCCCCTTAGAACAGTCCGGGTGAAGAGCGCGCCCTACGCTTGCGTAAGCCGGAACGTGTAACATACGTTATCATGTTTATCATTGACGGATGATAATTGAGCGGCCGTTTTCGGACGGCAAATAGAGTGGTACCGCAGAGTTGAAACCTTTGTCTCTAATTTTAGAGATGAAGGTTTTTTTGTATTCTGAGGGAACAGCGCATTGGCTGAAAGATTCATCACTTCAAAATGAGGAGGAAAAACAAATGAGAGTTTTGGAGAAAATAAGTGATTTTGTAGGAAAGTACATGGCAATCCTTGTCCTAGCCGTGGCTGCACTTGCCCTGTTCGTGCCACAGTCTGTAAGTTTCATTAAGACAAGCTACGTCAACACACTTCTGGGCATCGTAATGTTCGGTATGGGGCTTACCCTGAAAGCCAGCGATTTTAAGGTTGTATTCAGCCGTCCCAAGGATATCATTATCGGCGCTGTTGCACAGTTCACCATCATGCCGCTGCTTGCCTTTGTTCTGACAAAGCTTTTCCAACTTCCGCCAGAGCTGGCCGTAGGCGTTATTCTGGTGGGCACATGCCCCGGTGGTACTTCCTCCAATGTTATGACTTATCTTGCAAAAGGCGATGTGGCCCTGTCTGTTGGCATGACCGGCGTCTCCACCATTCTTGCACCGTTCCTGACTCCGCTTCTAACTAAACTGTATGCTGGACAGACGGTAGATGTAGATCTTCTGAGTATGTTCTTATCCATCGTAAAGGTTGTGATTGTTCCCATCGTACTGGGCTGCATCATCAATAAGCTGTTCTCCAGCTTTACCGAGAAGGTTACAAAGGTTCTGCCCCTTGTTTCCGTCACTGCCATCGTGGCCATCGTAGCCGCTGTTGTATCTGCCAACTCTTCCAAAATCATGACCTGTGGTTTTCTTATCATGCTGGTAGTTGTTCTTCACAACTGTCTCGGTTATGCGCTGGGCTTCGCTGTGGGCAAGGTTCTGAAGCTTGACATGAGTAAATGCAAGGCAGTTGCCATCGAAGTCGGTATGCAGAACTCTGGTCTTGCAACCTCTCTGGCGGCCACCCATTTTGCACAGTATCCGCTGGCTACTATCCCTGGCGCTGTATTCAGCGTATGGCATAATATTTCCGGCGCTATCTTTGCAAACTTTATGACGTCCAAAGAGTAATCTGGTAATGATAACTATTTTGCTGTTGACTTACAGTGCAGATAGTGATATTCTAGCCATGATAAGACTTTCACAAACGAAGTTTTGCGGTTGAATTAGGAGTAATTCCCCATGAAGAAACCTGCTTGCTTTAGCTCTGGCGGCTGTGGCTGGCGCAACTTCTTCCCGCGAGTCCGTGAAAGCGCTGATGGCAGCTGTTGAGAAGCAGGCCAAAGCTGGCAATACGGAAGTTGTTCTCGTAGATAATGCGAAATAACTTCAACTTTTAAGAAAAAGGGAAGCAAGAGCTTCCCTTTTTTTGTACATAAGCATTTTTTAGTTTGTAAAGCAATCCTTTATCATTGTCCATAAGCAATTACATTTTTCGAAGGAGGTCTTTCAAGTGACACAGGAAGAGCTGCAGATCATTTCTAACCGCGATGCGCACTGGGACGAGGTTATAAATCTTTGCAGGAAATACGGCTTCATCACGCAGGAGTATGGAAACGCTGTAACACTCATGACAAACAGCTATCAAATCGACTCATGGCAAGAGCCGACTTACCGCTTTCGTCAGGAGCAACTGTTTGGCAGCTTCCCGCAACCTGAGGAGACCTCTGGGAAAAAGTAAATCGTGCAATTCAACTTACCACAAATTTCATTGATTATAATCAGCAAAATAAATACTAATTGTTTAAGCAACAACTTTATCGGCTTAACTCCATCAGTCTTCAAAAACAAATAAATTTCCAACAAATCAAGGTATACTTGGGTATGATACTCAAAAACCTATACAAACTTCAAACCTAGACACTTTTCTATAACGAAAAATCCGAGTGGACTCAGATATTTCTGATCCGCCCGGATTTTTTTATTGCCCCCAATATCTACGCTGCGCTACACACCACAACTCACAACAGTTCCCAGCTCTGTTTCAAGTACCACTCAAATCCTAAGAAATTTATTACGTTTTAAGAGTTATCACTTCCATCGACAACTTTTACCGCATCATCCAAACAGGCCACAAAACATATAGAAACTTCAATAAAATCTCCATATACTTGGCCACGGTAACGCCAAGTCTAAATTTTTTTATAGCCTCACCCATAACTCCGCTTCACTTCGCTCTCTTCCCCATCATCTGGACACCGGATCGGATGGTGCACGCAGCACCATTGCACCCCCACGCTCCACAGCTCTCCAAAAGCATTTTCAAGCCACTCTCAACTACCACTATTTTTTATTGAAATTTACAGTGTTTTGAAACACATTGCCTTCCAGCGACATCTTTTACTACTTCTACCCCATCGTTCCAAAAAAATATATGAATTTACTAGGAATTTAGGTGTACTTGGCCATGTTTTTCGATTTTCTTCAAAAAACTTTCACAGAAAGTATTGACTTTTTATTTGGCTCCGAGTATACTTAGGGCATCAAGGGAGGTTGAACAATGCCTGATAACACAGTAAGTCTAAAAAATAATGCTGAAAAATGTATCCTGATCGATGCCAGTTCTTTATTCCAGAATCGTTTGATGAACGCCCACTCTTTTGAACGCAAGCCGCGCACAGCAAAGCCCGCAGCTTCATCCACTTCCTCAAAGAAGTCTGCAGACCCGATCTATGACCCATATCTCATCAAGCAGATCTCCGAGTATCTTATCTCTGTCAATAAGCCATGGGCATACCGGCTCAATGCCATCTGGTGTCTCGGCATCACTACAGGCTGTCGCATCAGTGCGTTGGTGCGCAAGGGCAAGAAAGGGAAGGCAAGTGATCCAGATGATGATTACACGCCTTTGTTCATTAGGGACATCATGGACACTCCGGATACCTTCAAGGAACGCATTATTCTCCACGAACGCAAGGTAAAAAAAATGTTTGGCCCAATTCTCACAAAGATGGCTACAGACGCTATTTCTCTGTATCTTTCCAAGTGCCGCAAAGGCTTCTCGATGGACGAGCCTCTGTTTATAGGACAGAAAAGCAAGACAGAGGCTATTGAGGAAGGCACAGTAAATCGTGACTTTGCCAGAGTAAAAGCAGCGCTAAACATCCGTACGGCCTTTACCACGCACACTATGAGAAAAACATTTGCCCACTACGCAGCGCCTGTTATTTCGAAGCTTCGGCTTGAAGGAATCGTTTTTATCGATCCCCATACACTCGATATCATTCGTGTCAGCACATGCCATTACGACAACAGCCTGACAAAGCAATATGCTGGTTGGGATATCCCCACTTCTGACGCCGTTCGCAATGAGCTGTCCCGCTTCTACGAAAACCCAAGCATCATGCCGCAAGTTGAACGATTGTTGACTCTTGCTTCTCAGCATAAATCCCATTTGAATTTCTCAAGAGAGGATTGATATTTTACCATTATTTCCCATTTCCAATTATCAGCCAATATTCGCAAAGAAGTATTTGTCAAAGGCCCTGATGGGCAGAAAGGACATCAAACAGAAAATGAATCAAACACAAACAGCTATGCAGATTTTTGAGTACCAAGGGAATGAGGTCCGTACGATCCAACACGGAAACGAAGTATGGTGGGTATTGAGGGATGTATGCCGGGCGCTTAGTCTAAGCAATCCTGCTAAGGTTGCACAGCGTCTGGACGAGGATGAAAGGGATATAACTCTGAGTTACACCCCTGGTGGATACCAAGAAATAACCATCGTTAACGAACCAGGTCTATATTCTGTTATCCTACGTTCGGATAAACCGGAAGCAAAGACATTTAAACGTTGGGTGACGCATGAAGTTTTTCAAATTGTATTCGCCCTCAAATTTTTAGCTCTAGGGAGGTAACCAGAAAATGAAGCAAACAGCTATGCAGATTTTTACAAACCACACATTCGGCAGCATTCGTACCGTAGAAAGCGATGGCAAGATATTGTTCTGCGGATCGGATGTAGCCAAAGCACTGGGATATGCCAGACCGAACGAGGCTGTTGCCAAGCACTGTAAGGGTACGCTGAAACGGAGTATCCTCTCTTTTCCGATTTACGTCGTAATGGCAAAGCAATGATACATCAAATTTATTTGGGAGACAACTAAATGACAAGCAGCTTTACACTTGCACATACCGATATTTTTTATGATTCACCTGTAGATCTCTATGAGAACGAAGAACACGAAATCTTTATGACTGCATTGCAACTTTCAAATTGTTTGGAATATGAATCAAAAGCCAATTTCAAAAGATTTCTCAATCGTCATCAAAATCTGAGGAATGAAGAATTTTCACGTATTGAGCTGATTCCTATATGGAGTTCTCAATGGGATGACACTCTGACACCTCCTCACAATTCTCTGGTAATGCGTGACACCCGCGTATTCAGCGAAGATGGCATCTACGAAGTATGTATGTTATCGCGCAAACCAAAGGCACAGGAATTTCGTCGCCATATCCGGCAAATCCTGAAATCCTTACGGCGCGGGGAAATGCAGTTGGTTGCCACACAGCCTGTACAGGCATTAGCCTTACAGGCACAGCTCACAGCAATGATGAACAGCATCTCAGAATTAAAGGCCGAATTGAAACATCAATCGTCATCGCTACAGCGAATTGTAGGCGCTGTGTGTACATATCACTCGTCTCCGTGGAAAACTACCGTATATAGGCGCGTTAAAGCACTTGCTGAAGAAATCAATTGTACTGACAACAAACAAATATTCGCCAACATATACAACTCCATGAGAGATACATACGGAAAGGACCTGAATACGTATGCTGATATCTACGCACAGCATCATCCCGGAGACAAAAGGCTGAATGGCATTGATGCGGTAGACGCATTCGAAGAATTGCAACCATTGTTTGATACACTGCTCAATAACTATGTGAACCTGTTTGTTAATTAAACTGTTGGCTCCGCCACTGTTACATGTATTCTCGCACGATTGTTGTGCACACGATTCAAGGGCGGCGTCAGCCGCCCGCGGCCGAGCGAAGCGAAGGCCGCCTAGGGAAGAGGGGTTGTAAGGGGAGAAACCGTGAGTGAATGAGCGCAGCGAATGAACGATAGGTGTCTCCCCTTACCATAGGGACCTACTAACTGATTGATTGCTCTGATCGTATTACCGCAGTCCTATCGAATGCTCCTATCGCATGATTGTTTTCAGATTGTTTTCCGCTTCATTTCCCTGCTTCGATTTTCGTCCGTTTTCCATTTTCTCTTTTTCGCGATATTGGGAGACCGGTTTTTCGAATATTTAATATTTATATTAAATATGAGAAAAACCGGTTAGGGTTTTCAGTTCTTATTCTTATAAAGAGTTCTTATTCTTCTGTATCGCCTAACTCAACCGAAATTTTTCCCATCTTTTTAGTACCGCGCTATAGTCTAAAAAAACAGAGAAAATCTCCCTTTTGAGTTTCGTGGTTTTTTTGAGACGAAACAGGAAAAAACGTATCCTTTTTTGGAGTATAGCAATTTGAGCTTTTTGATTATAAAAAAGCGGAAGAAATCACCGTTATTTTATTATTTGGAGGAACTACAAATTTGGATAATTTTGTAAAAATCGACACCGAGCTTTTCGAGAAAGGATTACACCGGTATAGCAGTATTTCAACAACAAAAGAAGATTTAAAAACGCTAAAGAACAACTTGGCGATTCTTATGACGATAAAATATTTCAAATATGCTAATGCTCCATACTATGCTTTTTCCCATGAGGATCTATGCAAATCACTTGGTTTGTCTATAATCTCTAATGATAGTCCGGCAATTGTAAGAAAGCATTTCAGGCACTTCTTGGGTTCTTCATTTTCCGGATACAAATTTGAAGTCATACTATATCGAAAACGCTTCGATAGCCTTATCTGCGTAGAAGAAAAGGAGACATTTAATGGTAAAAAGTTTGGCAGAATTTTCTTTTCTGAATTCGAAAAAATCATGAGGATTGATTATCCCAGCAAGCCATTACTCCTTTGGGCATTTGCTTTTATTGCTTCGCAAATTTTCAAGCGAAGCCCTGATGATGACCCCTCTATCTTTCCAGAAGCCTATGATGTCACCTACGAAGAAATTGCAGAACAATGCGGTGTATCCAAAATGACTGCCATCAAATTGATGTCTCTCCTTGAGGAAAATCAGCTTCTATGCGTCTACCACTCCAATACCGCTACTCGTTTTGGAGATCAATTTTTTAAAATTCCTAACATCTATGCACGGTTTGGACAAGAACAGGAGCTTAAATACAAACTGGAGCAACTGGATTCCAGAAAGGAAAAAAGAAAACTCAGAAAGGGCTCTAAGGACAACGCTGCCAAGGATAATAGTAAACCAAATACCAGCACCAATGATGAAGACGACCCTTGGGATGATGACGATGACAAGGTTTGGGGTACTCCGCAGCCGGCGTGAGCCTCTCTTGACTGGTTGTTCCGCGCCGCGCATGCTCTGGCGTCGATTCTATGGCTGTTGCACGGCGTTTTATAGCGGAAGGCATAAAATCCTTACTTATTGCTTCAAAGGTAAAAATTCACTTAAATTTTAGGAGGAAACACATATACATGACACTTTACACGAATTCAAAGCCCAGCGTAGAAGAACAGGAGACTCATTTGTACATTGATTCCCGTGAAACATGGTTCGCTGACACCACAATCAGAAAAGACATGACAAAGTTTAAGAAACAGGGTTGGGAGATCGTAGACGTTACTTGCCTAACTGGTACTGACTCCGTTGTTGGGATGCGCTTTCGCGCCCCTCGACGCGCACTTACCATTGGTAAGGCAGTAAGAAACAGACCCGCGCTGACGGATGAACAACGCCGCGCAGCTGCTGAGCGCATGGCAGCTTGTAGGCGCATGAAGGACACGGAGGTTCGTAAGGTTGTATAAAAATTCACTCATATATTTTGACAACGCCGCAACGACTCCCCTCTCCCCTACAGCGCTCAGCGCAATGAAACCGTGGCTTACAAGTGAATATGGAAATCCGTCATCATTGTATAGCGCCGGGCG
The DNA here is from genome assembly GCF_000949455.1 of Ruthenibacterium lactatiformans. Classification (GTDB taxonomy): domain Bacteria; phylum Bacillota; class Clostridia; order Oscillospirales; family Ruminococcaceae; genus Ruthenibacterium; species Ruthenibacterium lactatiformans. The sequence goes on from NZ_JXXK01000008.1 coordinate 25,521, forward strand.
CAAGGCCAAAGAAGCACTTGAGTGTGCACGTGCAATGATAGCTCGCACCATAAATGCAGAACCTGATGAAATCTTTTTTACGAGCGGCGGCACCGAGGCAGATAACTGGGCGATCGATATGATCGGTACTCATGGCGATATAATCACAAGCGGCATTGAGCATCACGCTATTTTAAATGCGGCGCATAATCGACTTGAACGAGATGTAAAAGCGCTTAAATTAATGACAGATCGCCACGGATATATTGTTCCACCAAATGAATCCGCAACGCGATCGCTAGTCTTGCAAAACAAGCCTGTAATGTGCTCTTTTATGTTTGTAAACAACGAGATTGGTACCGTTCAAGATCTTCGTAAACTTTTTAAATCCTTTAATGGATGCGGTCTAATTTACCACACGGACGCAGTTCAGGCGGTTGGGCACATCCAAGTGGATGTAAAGAAGCTTGGGGTAGATATGCTCTCAATGAGCGCTCACAAATTCAATGGCCCGCGCGGTATTGGTGCGCTGTACGTCCGTAATGGAGTGCCAATGTATCCCATGATTTGTGGAGGCGGACAGGAACGAAAGATGCGAGCTGGAACTGAGAATGTTGCAGGAGCTGTTGGGATGGCTGTTGCTTTGGACGAAGCCGTTCGATTTATGGACGAACGTATGGCACACACAGACTCTTTGAAGCACAGATTCGTTGATGCGTGCACAAAAAACAATATTCGATTTGCCACAACGTTGGATGATCCATTTTCAAACAATACAGGCATTTTAAGTATGCGTTTCCCTGAAGTCGAGGCGGAATCCTTATTGCTTCTGCTTGATTCTTTTGGGATATGTGTCTCTACTGGCAGCGCATGCGATTCAAAGTCGGTTAACATTTCTCATGTCCTTTCCGCAATTGGATTATCCGACACAGATGCCCGCTCCACCATCCGCTTTAGCTTTGGCCATCAAAACACTTTTGAAGAAGTTGATTACGCTGTGGATTCATTGGCGAAGTGTATCGACATGATACGCAGTGTTAATACTGTATAATGTGCAGCACAGACAGGTGGTGAGGTTTTGATCAAGGGACTTGTTGTGTGCGTATTGTATTTGTACACGGTTTTAGTGATAGCGAGATTTTGTGCTATTAACGATCGAAATTATTGATTGGAGGTCACAGAAATAAGCAAAGAAAAATTCAATGGAGTGTACATTCTTGGTATAGACGCGAAAGACATTTATTTAAGCAATCATTACTTGAATACTCCTGACAAAACAGGATATCGCATTAGAGGAACGAACGGTACAATTTCCACAAGAAAGTTCGTTAATACTCTTGATTACTCTCTTGATCTTATTAAACTTCGCGAGATTTATGAAAAAGTTTATCGCAGAATCAATTTTGGTTGGAATGTCGGCGATAAAGAGTATACGCAGTATGTTATCAACGTCACGTTTAAATATTCCGTAAAAGCCTATAATCGAATCCGAAAAGGCCTATACATAAAGAACGGCTGGAGTCCGCATGAAATAGCCTTAACAGATTGCGCAGATGTACGTAATGGAGAGCTTGTTGCTATACAAATCGACGCCGATGTTGATGAACCAATTTGCGATGATTTGCTCGGCAATTATTTCTGGTTTTGTGACGGCCAATATCATGTAAAACAAAATGTAAAAACAGAGGTTGGCGTTGCAGCCTTGCGCAAGGATCTTTATGAAAACGGCTTCTACTGCGATGGGATTCATTATGTGCGCTTTAAAAGGTCATCCGGATCGAGCCGTGTTGGCAAATGTCTGTTTATTGACGAAAAGCTTTACAGAGGGATGGATAAATGGGCACACTGTGGAATCAAAATTAAAGATGGACAGGAAATTGACCTGGCCGCTTGGGAGGCATACATTGCACTTACCACAAGCAGCATTATCGACACAATAGAAATCAACCCTGAAAATATCCTTGTAATCAATGATTTTGAAAGTGTGTTCTCGGATGATGTCATAGCGACACGAATCGATGATAACGGACGATTGATCTCGAAACCGGAACAAGTCGAAATTAAGAATTCAATTTGGGATGGGCAATCATTGCTCGATTCAGAACTTTTTACCGGATATGATCGCTATGGTATGTTGCTTTTGCGCAACCGCTTCTTTAAGAGCGCCTGTTTTAATACAAACATCCAGTGGTTCTTCCGCCAAAAAGGAATTACGTCTGTCAGTCAATTGAACGGATATACAATTGCCAAACGGATCGAAGACATCAAATTGATTACTACACCTAGCAGTATTAAATACTTGAAGTTCGGTTCTCTTCAACAATGGCTCGATAATCTGGACCCGATTTTCGGAATTGTTAAGCATGAAAAGCCAACGCACTATTTTGATGGACGTTTGGTACAAACACATTATCAATTGATCAACTCTCTCCAGCTCACATACGAAGAAATGGAGGAATTTCTAAAGCCATCAATTGATTATATCCATCTTTTAAACACAGAACCTGCAGTGATTAGAAATCATATCAGGTACCCAAGTAAAGATGACTGGCACCTGCCTATGACAGCTTTGGAAAGCAAAAACGATATCGTTTACAAACTGCTCGGTTTAAACGAACGTTTTTGTGAAACAAAATTATATTCAGAGTTCAGAAGAGATTTGGTAAGGTCTTTTGTGAAGAATTTAAAATGTGGGCACGTTCTTGTAAACGGAAATTATTCCACATTGCTGGGTAATCCTCTTGAAATGCTTTATAATGCTATCGGAAGTTGGAACGGAGAAAGTATGCTTGGGATTGGGAATGTTTGTTCAACGCGCTTTTGCGATGGGCAAGAGCTGCTTGGGTCTCGCAGTCCGCATGTTACAATGGGAAACATATTGCTCACCAAAAATGTTCGCAATGAAGAAATTTATAAATATTTCAACCTGTCTGACGAAGTAATTGCCATAAACTCAATTAATGAAAACATTCTATCAAAACTGAATGGGTCGGATTTCGATAGTGATACTATGCTTGTCACTGATGATAAAGTTCTGATAGAAGCGGCAAGAAGAAATTACAATAAATTTCTTGTCCCAACTAGCCTGATATCGTCTAAGAAAACCAAGCGTCAATATACTAATTCCGAAAAAGCAGATTTGGATGTTAAAACTGCGGTTAATAAGATTGGCGAAATAATTAATTTGTCGCAGGAGATAAATACATTGATCTGGGACATGCTGAACTCTGGCACTGCGTTTGATGAAATTCTTCCGCTATATTGTGATGTCGCACAACTTGATGTAATGAGCGGTATCGAGATTGATCGCGCAAAAAAAGAATTTGTTGTTGATAATACGCTTGAGTTGAAATATCTCAAAGAAAAGTATAACCGACGCGATGACAATGGACGCTTGATCAAGCCAAACTTTTTCGGTCACATTTCTCGTCAAAAAGGATACTACAATCCACAAAAGAAGAACTATCAAAGGCATAACACTGCGATGGATTATCTGCAGGCAGTTATCGCTACACACTGCAAGCGGTTTAGAAGCGCTGATTTACTAATGCCATTTTCGTATATTCTGAATGATTACCAGTACATACCAAGAATGATAAATTGGAATCAGGTTAATAGAATTATTCGATTGGTACGTGAAACCAAAAGCGATATCTCTTCTATATGGGCTGCTTATATGGAGCACTGTCAATGTAGCGAAAACAGTTCTTTGTCAACTACAGATGAAGAATACACGATTACCAAGAAACGAGTTGATGAGGCTCGGCAGAAGTGTATTGATTACATTGCTGAGATAAAATTAAATTATTCAACCGTTTATTATTTACTTAAATTGTTGGACGAGAAAGCATACAGAGATATTTCCTATACTATGTTTTCGATTTTGTTCGGGGTCCCCAACAAATCATTCTTTAGGGCAATCCGTAAGAGTAGTGAACCCGTTAAAGAACTGATGCCAAACAAATCCGGCTCAATTGAAATATATGGCTTGCGATATTCAAAAGTATACTGATCGTGAGGCTCGGAGTTTTCCGGGCCTCATTTTTTTACAATTTTAGGCCATTTTTTTATGCATAGGTTTTTATAAACCCGCATTGCAGCAAGGTTTGTTGGCATTTCTATAACGACTTAATATGGTAGGGATACGATAATTGTGTTCTTACACATCACTTCGGTTTTTTCCAAAGGCCGAAAATAATAACAAAGGAAGAAGATATTTGATTTCAATCAACAAAGACGAGGCTCTATATCTGGCCAAACTATTTCCGCCAAAGAAAGTTCGCGATATGTACACTGGTGATTTACACATTGAAAGAATGGTGCGTCGCACTAAGAATCATTTCTTGTGCACTGAAATTAGTGCTGTCACGAACGCACTAAAAAAATACCGTGGGCTTAATGTTACACAAACAGAAAAGGTAAGGTAGTCAAATTGGCAAGTAAAGTAAATAAAAAATTCGGACTTGATATCACCGGCACTATTGATCTTGATTCTCTCGACAAGGAGCACGACGTACTTTTTGAGGTTGAAGGTCTTTCTGAACCGGTAAGTTTGGCTGAACTCGCAGATGAGTTCAATGGTAAGGAAGTCAAGCTTAGCATCGCATTTACAGACCAACTTGGCTAATGGTGAATCCAATGTACAACAATCGACGCTACGAACACGAAAGTTTTGATGAATATTTCGTGCGTATTGGTGATGCGGCAAGAAGACACGAGATCACATGGATCGAGGCCGCAGACTATTTAAATGCTGCAAGCGGTGAATGCCTTGGTGAATGCGCATATCGAAAAAAGTATAAAGCGTTCTATGCCGGCATGCTGTTTGAGCGTGACCATCGTGTAAAAAACATCAACACGCGCATTCTTTCCATATCGGACTTGCACATTCCATTTCATAAACCAACTTCTGTATTTGATAAATATGCTGGCCGCGTGGACATTCTTCAGTTAAATGGTGACATAATTGATTGCCAGGCACTATCGAGATTCCCCAAGGTATATCGTAAAAGTCCAATGGAAGAAATCTTGATTGCTCGCGAATATATTATCGAATTGATAGAACGTATTGAGCCGCGCAAGGTCGTTGTAAATTATGGCAATCACGATCTTCGATTTCAAAATTATCTGGCCAAAAATCTTGATTCAGACATTCTTGAGCTGATGCCCAAGACAGCTCTCGAGCTTATTTTAATTGATGGTTTTAACCATTACAACAAAGAACTGCATACCAAAGTGCATTATGATGCATTACGTGACGTATTCGATGGATCGGTTGAGATCGTGTACAACGATGCCTGGTACTCTGTGATTGGCGATGTGATCTTTTGCCACCCACTTGCCTATTCATCCGGCATGATGGCAACAAGCGAAAAAGCACGTAGATTCTTTAAGGACGAAGGATACGAATTCGGTTGTCTTGTTATGGCACATACACACCATACTGGTAGCTATGATGTTGGAGATATCGTGATGTATGAGCAAGGCGCTGCGTGTGAAACATCAAAACAGAATTACTCTGATGGTAAGCTTTTCCGGTCCCAGAAGGAAGGCTTTATTTTTTTATGTCTGGACATGGATGGGAAATTAATCCAGAACGCAACTGAATTAGTGAAGCTAAATTAAGAAATTCAATTGAACATATGGGGGGTGATTGCCATGGCCGTTATAAGCAGCACTCCCGATAGGATAACACCGTTAAAAAATGATATCCGTAGTCCTAGATGCACTACATGTGGCAAAACATTCACAAAACAAACTGGCAATTTTCCAGCATCGCAAAGTCCGATATACGCCTGCAACAATCATTTTTTGCCTGTTTGTAAAACATGCATTGATAAGCTTTACGAACATTATTGTGCTGTGCTTGGGAACGATGAGGATGCAATTCGGCGCATATGTATGAAATTTGATATTTATTATAGCAAGGCGCTTGCTGAATCGTCACGTAAAATTGCTGTAGACAGAAGCCGTGTTCATACATATATATCGCGCGCAAACCTTTCACAATTTAGAGGAAAAACTTACGACACAACAATTGATGAAGAATCCAGACAAGTAATTGAATCAGTAGAAGAGGTAAAGGAAAGCGGTGTAAAAATTTTACAACGCACTGTAAAATTCTTTGGCGTAGGTTTTTCTGAAGATGAGTACAAATTTCTTCAGGATCAGTATGATGATTGGACGGCACGGCATGAATGTCAGACAAAATCTCAGGAAGAAATCTTTAAAGCAATTTGCATTGCGCAGCTTAATATACAGCGTGCCAACATTTCCGGCGATCAAAAAAAGCTGGATACATCTATGAAATTATTTCAGGATTTGCTCGGCGCGGCTAAGATAAAGCCAAATCAAATCAAGGGCGATGTCATTAGCGATCAGCAAACATTTGGTACGTTGATTCAAAAATGGGAAACTGAGAAACCGATCCCAGAGCCAGATCCTGAATTTGCAGACGTTGACAATATCCGAAAGTATATTGGCACATTCTTCTTTGGGCATCTCTGTAAAATGATTGGTATTAAGAATTCATATTCTGAAGAATACGAAAAATATTTAAAGCAATACAGTGCTACGAAACCTGAGTTTTCAGATGATGCCGTAAACGAGGACATCTTCAATAAATTAACTGGTGATGCCGATGGCCAGTAAACGACTATCTCAGGAGGAAATTGCGAATCAAAAAGCTGAACGCATCATGAATGGCGTGGCGACTTGGTGTTCTTATTATAGGGCCAACCCACATCGTTTCTGTAAAGACTATTTAGGATTGAACCTAAAGTTGTTTCAGAAAATTTTGATTTTCATGATGAACATTTCAGATGCGTTTATGTTCATCGCTGCTCGTGGCCTTGGCAAAACATATCTTACAGCGATTTATTGTTGTGTGCGTGCCATTCTATATCCTGGCACAATTATTTGTATTGCTTCCGGTGCTCGCTCACAGGCAGTTGGAGTGCTTGAGAAAATAACGAACTTGTTAATGCCCGATTCTGGCAACCTAAGATTCGAGATTGAGACCTCGGTTATCAACCAACAGATGGCATTTATCAAATTCAAAAATTCGTCGATGATAAAAGTTGTAACTGCAGCAGATAGCGCGCGCGGCAACCGCGCACATATTATTATCGTTGATGAATTTCGGCTTGTATCTCGCGAAGTGATCGATAAGGTTTTGAAAAAATTTCTTACCGCACGCCGGCATCCAAAATTTCTTGACAAGCCCGAATACAAAAATCTTCCCAAGGAAGAAAACAAACAGATTTATATGAGTTCCGCGTGGTATAAAAGCCATTGGTCTTATGACAAGCTTCGAGCATTTTCCGCAAACATGCTTGATGATACAAAGCAGTACTTTGCGTGCGGTTTTCCCTATCAACTTTCTGTTAAGGAAGATCTTCTTAGCCTTCGGTCTGTAGAGGACGATATGTCCGAGTCTGACTTCAATGAGCTTAGTTTTGAAATGGAAATGGGCGCTATATGGCTTGGAGATAGCGAAGGCTCCCTGTTCTCGTTCGATGATATTAACCAGAACCGTGAACTTACATATCCATTTTATCCCAAACGTGTAGCAAGCCTTTTGTCAGATAAAAAACTACAACTTCCTGCGAAGAAAAAGGGAGAAATCAGAATTATAACTGCGGACATAGCCTTGATGAAAAGCACAAAACACGATAACGATGCGACTGCTATTTTCGTTACGCAAGCATTGCCAACCAGTGGCAACAAGTATTTAGTAAACGTTGTATATACGGAAAATCTTGAAGGCGGTATCACAAGCGAACAGGCTCTTATGGTACGCAGGTACTATGAGGAGTTCCAATGTGATTATATTGGCATCGATACGTCAGGTGTTGGTCTTGGTGTGTATGACACGCTAATTTCAGATATTTATGATCCGTTGACAGGTGTTACATATTCCCCACTTTCCTGCTGCAATAGTGCCGAAATGGCTGATAGATGTCCAGATCCAGCTGCGCCGAAAGTAATATGGAGTATTAAGGGCAATGCACAATTCAACTCAGACTGTGCAATTACTTTGCGCGAAGGTCTGCGCCAAGAACGAATCAAACTCCTTATCCAAGAGCAAAATTGCGACGAAGTGTTGCATACAGTTCGCGGATATGATTCGCTTGATTTTATAGACAAACTTCAATTCAAGCTGCCTTATATTAACACATCTTTGTTAGTAAATGAGCTTGTGAATCTACAGTATGAGACCAAAAACAATGTCGTACGTGTATTTGAGAAAACAGGTTTCCGAAAAGATAGATATTCGAGTCTCAGCTACAATTACTGGATAATTAAGCAACTTGAACTAAAACTGAACAGGCCTAAGCATGAGCTGGATTTCAAATCCGGATATTTTGTTTTAGGCGACCAAAATAAAATAGGGGGTGATGTTGTATGGCCGAGAGTAATGCGGCATCGCCCAAGAGACGTGGCAGGTCTCCTGCTAGAAAGAATACTGCTGCTGAGGTCAGCAAAAGTTTCTCAGTGGATATGAATAAGCTATGGCGAACTAACTTCAGAGCCCTTGAAAAACTTATATGGCGCGATTTAAACAACAACCCGAAGTCGCAGACATTTTATAAATATACAAAAGATAATATTGTCGAGTATCTAAAAGATCCGCAAAAGAATGAAAAACAACTCCGGAACGCTGTAATCTACATGTACGGCGCAAGCTCGCATTTTCGAAGACTCATTCAATATTTTGTTGGCCTTTCTGATCTGTCGTATTTCATTTTACCTTGTGGAATTGACGCATCGTCTGCCAAAGGAGATTTGCGAAAAAAATTTCTGAAGGCAAGCGATTATGTTTCCAAGTTTGATATTAAACGGCAGTGTAAAGATATTTTGACAGTATGTTTGCGCGAGGATGTTTACTACTGTACTGCACGAGAAATCGGAAACAAAATCACATTTCAGCAGCTGCCATCCGATTACTGCAAAATCTCATCGATGTCAGATAATGTTTGTAACGTCACTTTTGATTTCTCATATTTTGATGCCGACCAAGCACTTATTGACTATTATTCGCCTGAATTCTCCACAAAATATGCAGCATATCAAAAAGACCGGACGCAACGGTACCAAGATTTAGAGCCTCCATTTTCCTTTGCGATTAAATGCAATACAGAGATCTTGAATTATGCGATGCCGCCATTTGCAGGTGTGTTACGCAATTTATACGATATTTCAGATTATGAAGATCTAAAGTTGACAAAAACCGAACTTGAAAACTATGCTCTGCTTGTTATGAAGTTGGGAATCGACAAGGACGGCAACTGGTTGATGGATTATCAAAAAGCAGTTGAATTTTGGCAGAATCTTGATCAGGTAATGCCAGAAGAAATCGGCTCTGTTTTAAGTCCAATGGACATCGAAAAAATCAGTTTTGATAGAGCCGGAGGTACAAACGACACCGATAAAGTAAGTGATTCTGAAAACCATCTATGGTCAGCGGCAGGCGTTTCAAGCCTATTGTTCAATAACACCAAAGCATCAAGTGCTGCTTTGCTGCTCTCAATTAAGTCTGACCAAGCCATTACATTTTCAATTGTACAGAGCATTGAACTTGCATTGAATCGGATTTTTCAAAATCAGGCCGTTGGAAAATCGTTTAGAATTTCTTTTCTCGATATTAGCCCGTACAATCGCCAAGAAATGGCAAAGCAATATCTTGATGCAGCCAGATACGGATTTCCAACAATATCAATGTACTGTGCGTCAATTGGAATGCTGCCATGCGAAGTTGAAAGTCTTGCTTTCTTGGAGTCGGATGCTCTTAGTCTTCATGATAAATTGATTCCGCTACAAAGTTCGAATACTATGTCATCCTCTTCTTCAGGACGTCCAACCAACCAGTCTAAGGGTGAAGGATTGGATGATTCTGGTGAGCAAACTGCAGATAGCGATCAAAACGCTAGTCGCATTTAAGGGGGGGGGGACTGTAGTGGAAAGAAATTTTAGTATCCCCGTAACGTTCGCTATTATGGATGAAGTACAAGGTAAGGATACCAGATTCTTGAAAATCGTTATTGATGTACTTCACACTGGAAAAAACTTCAACGGGTCTATATTTGATGAAGATGTTGTGAACGATGCAATCCCGTCAATTAAAAACACACCAATTTTGGGATATATCTTAGTTGACGATGATGGCGACACCGACGATTTCGCCGCGCACGAATATAAAATCGTCAAGCAATCTGAGGGTTACAAGTATATGTATGATGGCTCCGCCTATGGAGTGATTCCTGAATCGTGTAACCCCAGATGGATCAATAAAGTTTGCGACGATGGAAAGCTTCGTAAATTTTTACAGGTTGACGCATTGCTTTGGACCAAATTTGAGCGCGCTGTTGAAATTTTCCAGCGTGACATTGTTAAAGGACAAAGCATGGAGCTTTCCAATGATTTTGAAGGAATCGAAAATCCCGACGGTTCATTCACATTTACAAAATTCAAGTTTGATGGATGCTGTATCTTGTCAACGTCAGATCCAAAAATTCAGCCTGCAATGATCAACAGCACGGCAATCGCCTGTTTCTCTGCGGATACTATTGCTTCTGAAATAAAAGAAAAGCTTGACGAATACGCTTCTATTATAAATGGTCGTAATGAAAACGGCCTGTTAAAATCCAAAGAAGAAGGAGGTATTTTTGATTTGAACAAAGAACAATTGGATATTCTGAGCAAATATAGCATCAAACCTGAAGCTTTGGATTTTAGTGTTGATGACACAATGGGCTTGGAAGAGTTTGAGGAAAAGGTTGCCGCGTTCGCTTCTGCCAATGAATCGAATGACGATGGCAATAGCGTTCTCTGTGAAGACGCTACCACCGATTTTGCGTTGAATGGCGCGTTTGAGACAGAGCTTAAAGAAGCTCTATATGAAGAAATGATGGAAGATGAAGATTGGGGTAAATATCCTAAATATTCTTTCTATGATTTCGATCCTGAATTGTCTGAAGTTTACGCATATGATTACGCAGATTGGAAGATTTATGGCTTTACGTATTCCGTAAACGGTGACAAAGTAACTGTCGATTTCGCAAGTAAAAAGCGTAAAAAGCTTGTAATTGCCGACTTTGACGAAGGAGATAAGGACTTGTCAATTGAGTCGTTGTTTACTGCAATTAAGAACAAGGCTGTAGAGAACGCTAACGCTACATTCATGGCCGAAAAAGAGCAGTTTGCATCTCAAATTAACGAACTCAATGGCAAATACTCCAAACTTGAAGGCGACTATAATACGCTTGTTTCTGAAAACAATGCTAAAATTGCTGCTGAGGAAACCGCCGCTAAAGATTCTATCTTTGAAATGTTCGAGAAGGAGCTTAGCAACGATGCAGAGTTCACGGCATTGAAAGAAAACGCAAATGAATTTTCCGCTACTGAGATTGAGAATAAATGCTTTATGCTGGTTGGGAAAAAGAAAGCTAATTTCTCCCGCAAAACGGAAAAATTTTCGAAAGTTATTATTCCCGAAAGCGTTCCCGTCATCCCCAACCCATATGGGGATCTTTTTGATTAATTAAGATTTGAGAGGAAGTAAATATTATGGCGAAACATTGTGTGGTACGTTTGGACAATATGTCTGGTACAACTGATGGCACTCTGCTCCGCAGTGTGCGTTTTAACAACGGCTCTGCCGATGCCGATATTGATAACGGTATGATTGTTAAGCTCGATTCGTTGCTTCCCAACGAACGTGAACTTTGGAAGGCGCTGACTCCTGAAGCCGCTACCCCCATTGAGGAGGTTGCTCTTGTGGCCACCCCCGAAGTAATGGCAGATGAGCGTCTGCGCAATTTGACTGATTTTTATAACACTGCCGGTTCCAATGCCCGTGCATACAAGTTGCATGCCGGCGACATTTTTTCTGTTACGACTGATGCCATCGATGGCACTGCCACTGTTGGGCACTTTGTCGAGCTGCAGGCCAATACGAAACTGAAGGATGTTGAGAGTGCAACGGGTGGCTCCACGATTGTCGGTAAGGTAATTCAGCTGGAAACTGTCGGTTCGCTTAATTACGCCGTCATTGAAGTGCGTCCCGGCAAAGGTGCCGCAGGCTAATAGCACTTTAAAGTCTGTTTAAACGAATAGTAATTACCAATCCCGCCAAATTACGGCGGGATTTTTGCGAAGGAGATGTAACAACAATGGCAGATATGAAAGCTATTGCTACACTTGCCTATGATTTGTATTACGGCAAGGTCGCCAAGGATTTTACGAATGGCAAGGATCCGGAGAAGCAGCTGCGCGAAGCGCTGATTGAGGCCAACGGTGGCAGCAGCAAAATCACCGCTCGATCTTTGCGAGATCACGGCCGAGAACTTTTCGCCATGATTGAGGTGGCTGTCGAGCCCATTCTTCGAGAGGGATTCGAAGGCGACGAATTTTTCAACGATTTTGTTGAGTATGTAAACACCGCTGAGGGCGATCAGAATCTGTTCACGGCAGAAGACAATACTACTTTTATCGTTTCTGACATGTCTAAGGGGATTCAGACTCCGCGCCGTCAGCGCATTGGCGAGAAGACGGAAGTGACCGTTCCGACATCCGTGAAAGGCATTCGCATTTATGAGGAAGCCACTCGTCTGCTGGCTGGTCGCAGTGACTGGAATACCTTTGTCCAGAAACTGATGAAGGCGGTGAAAGACAACCGCTATGAAATGATTTATACCGCGTTCAGTGGCCTGAGCGCTTCTACACCTGGCCTTGACACTACCTATGTGGTGTCCGGTACTTATGAGGAAGAGAAGCTTCTTGAGCTGGTGGCACACGTTGAGGCAGCCACGGGTATGACCGCACGTATTATTGGCACCAAACCTGCCTTGCGTAAGGTAACGAGTGCTGTAATGTCTGATGCGGCAAAAGACAGCTATTATAACGTTGGCCACTTCGGTCGTGTGGCCGGCGTTGATATGGTCGCTGTCGTAAATCACCATAAGGTTGGCTCTACTGAGTTTATCATTCCCGATAATAAGCTCTATGTTGTGGCAGCAAACGATAAGTTCATTAAGTTTGTTACAACTGGCGAGAGCTACATCGGAACCAAGGATATGACCGAGAACGCAGACATGTCTCAGGAATACGTATATCTTGAGGATACGGGTTGTGCAGTCATGATGGGTGCAAAGATGGGTATTTACACCATTTCTGGCTGATAAGACGTGTATGGGGACGGCGCTGTGCTGTCCCCTATTTTTTTACAAAGGAGAGTTAATATTGCCACCGAGAACTAAGACTGAAAACAAACAGAAAAATCCAGAAGTCGATGTTATTAAAGCCACTGCATCCACTCCAACAAAAATCACGGCTGTTAAGCCTAAGATTAAAAAAATGTCTCCAGATGAGCTTGTTGAGGTAAAAAGTAATTTTTACGGCACGCTCTTTTATAAATCGAAGGTCACTGGCTTTGAATGTGAGTGGAGTAATTGTGGGGATGTAAATCTTCTCACTATTGCTGAACTCCAGAATATGCGTAATGGGCAGCGTGATTTCTTCTCTGAGAACTGGGTAATGCTTGTTGGCGACAACGCAGAACAGGCTCTCGATTGGCTCCAAATCCGCAAATATTATAGCGATATCGTTGAGCTCGATGATCTGGATGAGGTGTTTACGTGGTCGCCTGAAAAGATTGAGACTGTCGTAACTAAAATTGCACGCGGGGCAAAAGACAGCATTGCAATGCGCGCTTATGATCTTATTGAATCTGGAAGTCTTGATAGCATCAAAACGATCAAGGCAATTGAGGCTGCTACCGGCTATGTTTTGATGGAGAAATAAGGAGGGCTCGTATGACTCCTTATAAAGCTTTTATTGATACATTCCTAGACAAGATATCGGATTACAAGCTTCTAAACTACGAAGATTATTTAGTTGATGAACTTGCCGTTGGGTATATGAAACGTGTATGCACGAAATTTGACAAAATATGCCAAGCTGATTTGAGCCAACAAGATGATAACGAATACGCCTTTTTGTCCGACGAAATAGATGATGAAATCATAGATATTGTGACTGACGGGATGGTTGTTGAATGGCTGCGCCAATACGTAAATAATTCTGACAACCTTGAAAACATTCTGAATACAAAAGACTTTACGATGTACAGTTCTAAAAATCTTTTGGCCGAGATTAAATCACTATATCAAGATGAGCAGAAAGCATTTACGAATTCGATGCGAGAATATTCTTACAATCACGGGGATCTTTCAAACTTACATCTGTAGTGAGGTGACGTGAGCAAAATGATTGATTACCGTATGCGGCTTGAAGCTATGGGTAAAACGAAGCGCGATAGGATTATTCATAACGCCAAACGAATGACACAAAAATTCGCAATTCACAATCCTGCCTATAAAAGTGTGACGATTGATGGTACTGACGATAATTTGATAATCATATCGACTCAAACTGTGTCTACGAAAACAATTGAAGCTCTTCCCTCTCGTGATTTTAAAATAGGCTCAATTGTATTTTGGAATGGTTCACACTGGCTTATCACCAAACGTGATGCAGAAAGTGACATCACTGTGCGTGGCGAGATTGAACAGTGCAATCGGCAGATCCGTTGGCAAAATCCAAGCACTAAAGAAATCCATGAGCGATGGTGTGTAGTTGATAAGCCATATTTTAGCAATCTTGAATCGAATGCAACAAGTACAGAATCAAAGCGCGAGTTTAAAATACAGCTTCCATATGATAATGAGAGTGCGTTGCTCGATGTCGATAAACGTTTTATGCTTGAAATTATAGGAAAGACGCCCCGTACATATCGATTAACGTCCGTTGACAGTATGACGGAGCGATACGACTACAATGGAGAAGCTAGTGGTTTTCTTGTAATTAATGTAGAACAAGACGCTTATAATCCCCAAACCGACAACTCTGAACTTATGATTTGCGATTATGTCACTGATAATTCTACTTCGGCTCCGGCAGAGAGGGAAATTTTTTATACGGGAACAAAAGAGATCAAGGCCGGCGGACCACACAAAAAATTTGTTGCTACATTGAATGAAGTTAAAGATCCAACCGTAACATGGTCGATTGATATGGATGACAATCTGAAACAGTACAAAGAGTTGATTTCAGTTAACACGTCCGGCGGTGAACTGCTTATAAAAACTCCCAACAACACTTCATTGTACTATGGTGTCATTCGAATTACGGCAACATTTACTGATGGATTCATCGCAAAACTTGATACCAGCATTGTTCCTTTAGTGTAGGTGATATTATGGCATACGGCAAAGAAATAGTAACCTACAAAAATCAGATTGCCTCTACAATTTTAAATGACAATGAAATCGTGTCGATGATTACAGAAATAATTCCGCCAGAGAAACCCGTAGAGGATTTGCTATATACATATATTTTCCCGTTTGATTATATTCCTGATGCTATCCAAGAAGTCGGTTGTTATATCTGCTATGAAATAGAGGTCCCAAAGGTTTCAACAGTAAACTATTTTTTCAAAGATGTTATTATAACGTTCAGAATTATATGCCATCAAGCTGCAATGAAAACTTCATACGGAGCAACCAGAATTGATTATTTAGCTCACTTGATTGAGCTGCTGTTCAACGGTAATACGGAATATGGTTTTAACAATCTAGAACTTGTCTCAAGCGTACCTGGGCATATTTCTCAGATGCATCGGTGCAGGACTGTCCGATTCGCCACGAAGGACAGTAACCGATTGCCCGATACTTGCAGCGAAGAGGATGAATTTGATGGTTGAGATTGATAGGCTTTATTTGGAAAGCGGATTGCCATATAAACTTAATTCGACAGTATCAGTACGCCACCCACTACTACGAGACATATTGGGATTAGGAAGAAACGGAGAGTCGATTTATTGGGAATATGTCGGTAGAATCCTAGCTGATCCATATCAAAATATGGTTTGGTTAGATGATAATGGCATCGACTACGAAGATGTGGACTGCTTCGATGTGTTTTGCTTGCAATGGAAATATTTAAGCAATATATACTCTCAAAACAAAACAGCATTTGATCAAAGTGGGTTCAATCCGCTTATTCCAATTGCAGCTGCACTTGACTTTTTCTTGGGCGAGAATCATGCATATCGGCTAAGCTCATCAGGTAGCAATGACACATACATTGAAGATCCTTTTGTCAATAACTTTTCAATAAATAGAGAAGAATATCTTGCTTTTTCGACATTTGTGCAAAAAATAAACGGCATTTCTTTCGAGGGCAGAATAAAACCAAGAGATAAAACGGCAAAACGCATTCTGATAGAAGATATGCGCGATGAGATTAATCGCAAAAAAAACAAGCCGCAAACTGCAGGAACAGATGAGAGCTCTTCTTTTTTAGGAAATATGGTCGCATCCGTATTGCACGGCGGGAACGGAGCAATAAACACATTCAACTTTACCGGCGCTCCAATCTTTTCAATTGTATCGGCATATAAAGTACTTCACAAAAAAGAAAATATTGATCATATATTAACTGGAGTTTATTCCGGCACTGTGAAAAGTGATGCATTAAAAAACACCAATATGGATTGGGCAACCTAATGCCCTCTCTTCTATTTAATAAGAAAGGAACACAGCTATGAGATATGCATTTAAAAAGGCACGTGCGCTTCGAATCAACAATCTTGAGACCGATGAGCTTGAGGTTAGACTGGTTGACCTGAAAACAGTAACTTGGACGAACGGGCAGGAAACAGTATATGCCGAAGGTACCGATGGTGCTAAACTTGCGGCTTTTGATAATAACAAAATTTCTACGCTTAAGGCGACCAACGGTACTGTCGATACTGGCTACCTGGCGATGGCGGTAGGCGCTGACGAGGAAGTAATTCAGAACGGCTCTGAGATTTCTCTGTGTGAAATTTATAAAGTAACCAATGCTACAAAAATTACACTAAACCATAAAGCCACTGGTGCCGTGGGCGCAGAAATCAAATTTATTTATGCAGTTGATAAGCAGAAAAACAAGATTGACACCTACGATCAGGCTGCTGAAGCGTCAGAAACAGCTTTTGCCTACGCCCCTGACACGAAAGAAATTACTCTCCCCACCGGAAAATTTAAGATTGGTGATCGTGTGATGGTCGAGTATCATCCCAAGTTCAGTGAGTACCGCAAAATTGTAAATGACTCCAATAAATTTTCAAAAAGCGGACGTATCGTTCTGGACGCATGGTTCCATGATATTTGCGAGGATGTAGACGTCCCGCTTCAGGTTGTTATGGAGCGTGGTAAAGTCTCTGGCAATTTTGAACTTGCATTTGGTGATCAGGCAGCTGTTATGAACGTTGAAATCGAAGGCATGACTGGCACATGCAGCGATGAGACTCAAGCACTTTGGACGCTCTATGACTATGATATGTCTAAAATTATTGATACCTAATTGATTGGTCGTGATATCAATGGACAGAAAACCTAATCACGTGTGCAAATATTCTAAATGCCATCAGAAGTATTATGCGTGCAATCGATCTCTTGACGGATCAACCCATTGGAAATCAATGTGCTGTTGTCCAGAACACTACCAAAAATATATGCAAGAGGTCTTTGATGCGCGCAATCCAGTTTCTGTTAGCGAAAAGAATAAAAAGCAACGCGGACCCGCACATGATCGCGTCAACACAGATGCGGTACCTGCAAATAATGAATAAGGAAAATAGGGGCGATTTCCTGCCCCTATTTTTTTACAACAAACAATTTCAGTTTCACGAGGTGCTATTACGTCAAACAATAGATCGAAATTTAATGTGTCAGCAGATATTTCTAAACGCACATACAATGGCATCGTATTTGATTCCGTACTTGAAATGAAGTTCTTTAGAGATGTGGTTTTGCCCGGAATGGGAAGCGGCCAAATTGTAAGCTATGAACTACAAAAATCATATGAGTTGCAACCAAAATTCACCTATCAAGGAAAAACAATACGTCCTATTACTTACGTTGCAGATTTTGTTCTTGAGTTGCCAGACGGGCATAAATACGTGATTGACACGAAAGGGATGCCGGATTCAACGGCAAAATTAAAAGCTAAACTATTTCATTATAAGTTCCCCAATATAGATTACTATTGGGTTTCTTACAGCAAAATTGATGGTGGCTGGGTGACTTATGAAAAACTCAAGGCCGCAAGAGCAAATCGAAAAAAATTAAAATCCGGAGGAAAATGTTAGTGAGCAAGCAAACTGTTAATACTGTAAGCAAATTTATTGATAGCTGTGATAATAATTCAATTTATGAAATTAATATAGAAGGAACTGATGTAAAAATCAAGCGCAATCTTTCTCTTGAAGAACGCGCTAAGTTTGTAACACTAGCCGCTACATCATGCTTTGATGATGATGGGATGTATCTTCCCGAGCTGGAATTATTCTTCTGGCGTTATGCCATTATAAAGTTTTTTACCAACTTGGAACTTCCTGCGGAGCAACATGATTTGGAAATATTTTTACTCAATTCAGACGCATACTGTGAGATTGAAGATCATATTGAGTGTGCCACTAGAGGAAACTTGGATTTTGCGGTTAGTGAAAAAATCAACTATTTGAAAAGTTATTATTTGTCACAGCTCGCCCCAAATCCATTGCAAGAAATCGCTCATAAAACAAACAACTTTTTGGATTCCTTGCTTGAACTTAACTCGGATGAAAAAATCGCTAACCTCAAACTGATGCTGGAAAAGATGGATACTCTTAACAATAAACGTATCGCAGATACAGTCGCGGTGGAACAACATAGAAATGCTTCTTTATCCACTGTAAAAAACACGCCTAAATCAAATAAAAAGGCAGATGCAGATAATAGACAAATTACTTTTGAAGAAATCCTTGCTTCAAAAAAGTAACTGCTAGTACAAAGTGATGTATTATGGCTTATAAGAAATATTGTGACACATTATATGGTGAGGGCAATGGATTGGACAACGAGCTTCGCAAGCGAGTTGAACTAGCTATGCGTAATGAAGTTTTTAAGGAAGCCAAATCGGCGATATCCAACCATATTTCATCTGAAGTCTATGATGTTTATGATCCGGTTCTTTATGAGCGACGATATATTCTTGAAAAAGCCCCCATAAACAAAGATTTATATGATGACGGCGATATAACGCTGAACGTTTTTTCGAGTGCTGAGCCGGCTCCATCTGTGCGCAATGTACCATATAATGGCCCAAAAGGAACCTTTGCACAGTGGATAAACGATGGATCTGTTAACAACATTTTCAATGACACACACTATGTGTGGGAAGACGAACGACCTTTTTATAAAAGAGCTGTTGAAGAGCTTGAGGCAACTGAAAGTTATAAACAAGCTCTGGCTGACGGTTTGCTCAGACGGGGTGTCAATATCACGTAACAGCTAGCCGTAAGAAAGCGCTTTGCTTTCTGTGGAGCTGTTGGCCCTGTAATGTGTATTATTCAAAACATAAGCCAGTCACGGAATGCACCATGGCTGGCTTTCACTTTTATGCGGGTGCCACCTGCACTATTTTGAGGGGTGAGGCTCAATGCTGGAAAACAAAAGTTTTTTTCGTGGAGGACAATATGGAAAATTGCCCTCAACATGAAGCACTTGAATTCAGAGTTAAGCAAGCAGAAAAGAAAATTGAACTAATTGATCATCAGCTCACCAACTTAGACAAAAATGAAGCGGTTTTTAATCAACGCATCGCAGATGCTTTGGAAAATTTGTCTGCTTTGCCAAACGCCATTGATCGTTTAAACAAATCGACTACAGAAATGAAATTTAGCATGGAAAAAATGCAAAACGAACTTACCAAAAACACTCAAAAAGTAGATCGGCTTGAAAACAAATTGGAAGCAATAGAAGAAAAAGGTAAGTTTGATATTTGGGGATGGATAAAGTCGAACTGGCTTTTAATTGGAACGTCGCTACTGGTGATCGTTGCAGTAATTGGTGAACTAATCAAGAACATTATTAGGTAAACAGGGTCCGCTCCCCTGTTTTTTGTATTGATAGAGGTGATAGTGTGGCAGACGAACTGGGTATAAAGCTTAAAGCAAGTCTTGGCGATTATAGAGAACTAATTAAGGGGATCTCAAATCTCGAAAAGGAAATAAAACCTATAAAAATCAAATTGGATTTGGGAAATGCCAGAGAACTTGTTGACATATTAAAAAAAGCAACCAATCTAATGCAAGGAACCGGTTCCAGTTCCGCACATGCTTCTGTTGTCCAAACTATCAACTCAAACGACATTTCCCAGTCAATAAATCTACTAACGAGATATTCTGTTCTGTTGGAGAAGATCAAATCGGCAAAATATGATGGCACTGGATTTGATTTTGGAAAATTAAATTTATCTGAACTGGAAAAATACGCCTCTTTACTGAAATCCGCACTCTCAAACGGCGAAATTTCTAGAGATGAATTAAATAAATTCAAAATTGACCTTATATCTGCCGAGGGTGTAATCAGACAATTTGACGTAGAACTGGCCAACATGCGTGGCGACGAGAAATTTGCAAAAGATATTCAAAATGCAACAGTGCAGCTTCAGAACTTGCAGAATCAGATGCTTTCTTATTTGAAGAACACGCCCAATCTGTCGGCTTCTACGCGCAATGCTATTCAAAGCAGATATGATAACATCACACAAATAATAAACAGCGGGACAGCAACTGATAAAAACGTTTTGGACGCACGTGACTTTTTCAGTGCAATACAGCGTGATGCGAAAATAGCTGGTGAAGAGGTTGAATCCTTCGGTGGTAAAATTCGCAGACTGTTTAGAGAGCATTTCAATACAGCAGTCGCGATGGCGGGCGTACATCTTCTTCAAACTGCTATGCGTGAATTATGGCAGAATGTCCAAGATGTAGATGCTGCGATGACCGAATTGAAAAAGGTCACTGATCTTTCTGACTCTAGCGCTTTGGAGTTCATGGATAAAGCTGCCGTCAAAGCAAAAGAGCTTGGCGCAAGCATGAGCGGATATATCAATTCTGTTGCAGACTGGAGCCGCCTCGGATATAAACTTGACGATGCGGAAATGCTTGCCGATGCGAGTCAGCTTTATTTGAATGTAGGCGATGATGTGGATGACATAAATGAATCCACATCTACACTTATTAGTACGGTTCGCGCCTTTAAGCTGGAAGCAAGCGATGCGGCGGGCGTGGTTGACAAACTGAATGAAGTTTCTAACAATTACGCCACAAGTGCAGGAGATATTGGTGCGGCGCTTGCACGTTCCAGTGCGGCGTTGTTTGCAGGTGGAAACAGTCTTGAAGAAAGTATCGCGCTGATTACAGCGGCACAAAGTACCATTCAAGACGCCGAAAAAGTGGGTGGACATATGCGCCCCACTGCTTAGTAATAAGCAGATGAAAAAATAGCTATATCGGTTAAACCCCAGGGATGGGCAAGACCGAGGTAAGACTTTATGAACGGGTTATTTGTGGCGGCAGTTAGGAGTTGTCGTCGCAGAAAGGGTATACTAAATGCCAGCGAAAGGGCAAAGAAATGGATATACAATAAATTGTGAGTGGTGTGGAAAAGAGATTTATAAAACCAAAACTCAATATAACAGAAACAAACATCATTTTTGTTCAAACAGTTGCCAAATGAAATGGAACCATTCACAAGTATATGAAATGCGCCCCTGTGAACTTTGTGGGATAAAATTTGAAGTAAGAAAGACTTCCACACAAAAATTATGTTCTGTAGGATGTCAGAAGAAATGGCAAAAGACGAGAACGGGATTTTTGAATCCTAAATTTGAGGGTGGAGCCAAGCTGTGCGCGTGGTGCGGAAAGAAGTACATTGTAGGAAAATATAAGATGAATAATGAAAGCAACCGCTTTTGCTGTATAGGATGTAAAAGAGCGTGGTTTGCTAATGTATGGAGTCAACAGGATAGTTGGAAAGAAGAATCAAGAAAAAGAGCGGCCACATTGTTAAAGAACAATAAAGTTATAACGAATACATCCATTCAAATAATGGTAAATCAAATACTTGACAGTATGAAAATTTCATATGAAAATGAAAAAGCATTTGATTTCTATTCCGTTGACAATTATTTACTCGAAAGCAACTTGATTATAGAAGTAATGGGCGATTATTGGCACTGTTCCCCATTAAAGTTTTTTAAAGTTGAATCTCCTATACACAGAAGAAGTGTTAGAAGAGATAAAGCCAAACGTACTTTTATACTCAATAAATATGGCATAAAAATATTAAACCTGTGGGAATACGACATTCTAAATCGCACAGAAGTTTGTCGATATTTAATTGAAAAGTACATAACTGCGCATGGCAAGATAGAAAACTATAATTCTTTCAATTACACTTTATATGAATGTAATAACCTTATATTAAACAGGGATATTATGTATCCTTATTTTGAAGAAAATAGGCTACAGTTAGTTTCCTAACGACTGAACTGGAGCTCGTTCATAAAGAAACCGTAGAGACTGTAATATTTTTCGCGGTAACGCGAAAGGTTTCGCTATTCCCCCTAAAGTTGGGGTGAAGATACAGTCCGATCTCACGATATAATCCTGATTTTTGAAACGTGAGAGCATGGCCGAAAGACCATGCCGCCGCTTCCACAGCGGTCAGTAGCCATGGCGGCGAAAGTAACAGAATGACAGCCCTAAAAACAATTTCCATGTACCTGCGTTCCACCAAGACAGAGTTGGAAGCAGCCGGTGAATCGACAGAAGGCATGGCCGATTCAGTATCGAAGTTGCGTGAAGAACTGCTTGCTCTGACGCATGGGAAAGTTGACATTCAACTGGATGAGGACAGTTATAAATCCACATATCAAATCCTGAAGGAAATGGCCGGCGCATGGCAGGATATGACCGACATGGAGCGTGCTGCTGCCACGGAACTCATGGGTGGTAAGCGAAACAGCAACGTAATAAGTGCCCTGATTTCAGACTTCAGCATCGCAGAAAACTCTTTGCAAACGGCGCTGAACAGCACGGGGAGCGCTGCAAAAGAAAACGAGAAATACCTTGATAGCATCGCAGGTAAACTCTCGCAGTTCGAAGCACAATTCGAATCTCTTTCTACATCTGTAGTAGATAGCGGTCTTCCAAAGTTCTTTATTGAATTAGGAACCAACGTACTATCTGCAACAGAAGGGATTATTAACTTCATTGACGTATTTCCCGCGTTAATGGGGTTACTTAGTGGTGGGCTATCTCTCACTGGGCAAAAGGCCGGTAAAAGTAATATGCCCTCTTACGCCAGTTGTGATTTAATTGCGGCGTAGGATGCAACCTTTTGTTTCGTATAGGACTCAAATTGCTGGGATGGGCTAAAGATCATCTGCTACAATAGCGCAGAAATTACGCTATGAACGAGCCGAAAGGCGGAAACAAGTGATGATATTCGTATATGCTGAGATAAAAGCATACATATAAAACGTATGTGCTAAGTACGATAGATAAAATGTCCTATCAGCAGCCACATATCCAAAGGCCGCAAGTTTCCGGAGTGTGTGGCCGGAGCGGAAACTGGATTTATGGTTCAACGACTGGAAGAGTCGGGTGTCACAACGCCATGAAGTACAGTCTGAACATCCGGAGAAAAACCGGAGTGGTCATAAAAAGTTTAACAAAAAAGCACAAAACCACCCACGATAAATGTGAAGTGTGGGTGGTCTTTTTGCTATTGCATTGGCAAACATTTTTCTTTTACTTTTTCAGCATTCTTGGATGTTCTTAGCTTTTGGGGGACCACAAACCACATTCTTGCAGTTTGTCCCAGTTTGCAGATAATACCAATACAGAATTATTGAAATCAACGCGCCTACGTTTTTTGCAGATGAGATCGCTATCCAGCATTTGATTTAACGCTTGGATTATAATTGCCTCAGAAACCTCATTCCGCTGTGAAACATATCTTACAGTATTCATGAACGTTACAATGACTTCCGGATGTTTTGCTGCCCAGTCCAAACGCTCAATAATCATTGGATAATATACAGAAGGCTTAATATCCTCTGTCGGAACAGAATAATGCTCTAGTGCTGCATCACATAACTGTTTTGAGCAGCATCCCTTAACACCATATTGGATAACCTTTTTATCACATTTGTTGCGAAGGAATTTGACGACGCTTTGAAAGTGGCCATCCCCAGTGAACAAAACAAAGTATTTGACATCTGGATACTCCATTGCCTTGCGGTAAATATAATCGAGCATCACAAAATCCGACATGTCCTTTTTGTTTTTTCCCGCAAAATTGCCAGTCTCGATAATAGAATCACTTACTGTACGAATGTGCCCAGGTTCATCTTTAAGTACAGGTATGCCCGTAAAATCGGCAAAAAAGAATGCTTCTTCTACTTGAAATCGAGTGCAAATGCTATCATACCATTCCTTTATATTGGGCTTGAGCCCAAACAAATTTTTGTAGCCAAAAAACCAATGTTCGTAATCGACAAAAACTAAAGCTCTTTCTTTTTGTGGTTTTCTAAATCGATTCAGTATACGCTCTCCAATATTAGAAATATCCATATCTTCTCCCCTTTTTTTACATATTCAAGCCTATTTAGTATAGCACTGATAAAGAAGCTACTCAATGGCTTTGTATCCAGCCGGATTATTTCAGGCAAAGAGACAAGTTGATCTGTCATTTGGAAGATTCTAACCAATACGCAACCGTACACTCGGCTCATCACTCGCCATCTCTAGTGGTATTATTCGGGTCTAAACTCCTTGTTCAATTATATATTTCATCATCTTCTGGATACTCAGCTTCAATAAAGCTCTCCTCGCTTAAAAACTCGTCTTCGCTGAGGCCGCCATTTTCTTTAAAGATGTCATCAAACGTCTGCTTGTAATGGACATACCCATCTAATCCATCGCCAAAGTACCCATAGTCTTTTGACATAACACACATCCCCCTACTTGCGCTTATTCCAACTCATTTCAATCGCTCAACAAGCGCTACTATTATTGGTGCTTTTATAATACCACAAAATCAACAAAATGACCACATTATAGAGATCACACACTATCTATAGTGAACATTATTGATATTTACGCTGTTTGATTTTGATGTAGAACAGGCCAAAAATGGTATTTTAGACTTCGGAGAATCGATTAGCTTTCTTGGCAAATCTCTAAGTTCTATAAAAGATGATTTCTCTGGGAACGGTTTCTCTGGATTTGTAAATGGGCTAAAAACACTATTTGTATCTCAAAGTAAAAGGGATGCGTCACTCCATCTTGAAACAGACATAAAAGCTTTATCTGAATATGTTGATGCGGTACAAAACGGCACTAATGCTGGCAAGGCGTTTGACGACACTATGAAAAACGCCTCAACAACTGCGATAAACTATGCCAGATCAACCGATGCACCCAAAGTAAGCGTTCAAGAATTTACAGCAATGCAAAAGGCAGCAACGCTAAGCACTATCGGTTTGAAAGCAGCTACTGTTGCACTGAACATGGCTATTTCAATGGGAATTGGGGTTGCCATCAATTTTGCAATCAGCGCCCTGGATGATTACATCCATCGCCATGAACGTCTTATTGAAGCTGCAGAAAAAGAGGCCAGCGATTACAATTCGCTTAGCAGTGAATTGAAGTCTTTGGATGACCAAATGGAAAGCAACTCCGATCGGATTAAGGAATTGCAAAGTTTGGGAACATTGACGTTTGTTGAACAGGAAGAGCTTGATAATTTACAGGAAGCAAATGAAAAACTCGAAACGCAGCTTAACTTAAAAAATGCATTAGCCAATATTGAATATGGTGAAGCGCGCGACGCTGCAATTAAAGTAATTGATGATAAAAGCGAAGTTGTTCAAGAATTTGATTCTAACGGGCTTTATATTGGTAGTTACGATGCTACGCGTTCTGAAAAAATCAAAGCTAATGTCTCTGATTTGGACCATATTGATTCCGAGATTCAAAGGTATCTTTCCGAATACGTAGAAGCTTTGAAAGCCAATTTTATTGGCGACTTTGAGTTCTCAACCAAAGAAGATTATGAAGAACAAATCAAAGAGTTGCGCGAGGGCAGGCAGCTTGTTTTAGACGAAACTCTTAAGCTACAAGCAGCACTGCAGGAACAAGCGGATGTTCTTATCGGAGATGACGATGCAAGTCGTAAATACCGCGATGAAGTAAAACAGAGCGGTATCATATTGGATGATTATCTGGGGAATAGCGCGACACAGAAAACAAATGACTTCAACTCTGTCTTCGACAACAACCAATTTGCTAAAGAGAAAGAGCAACTAGAGGATCTCGCCAAACAGGGAAAGCTTACTGCGGATGTATTCGATAATACTGATGCATATGATTCGTTAGTAGAGGCACTTGAAGTTCTTGGCATCTCAATCGAAGATATCGCCAATCAGTTCAATGCTTTGGCCGAATCTGAAGCCGGAGCTCAGGAATCATTTGATCCTGAAAAATTCGAAAGTCTCAATTCAGAGTTTGGTGACCAGATTTCAAATGTTGACGCATTGTATAACGGCTATCAATCGCTTACAACGGCGATAGATGAATACAATACGTACGGTTATATGACGGCAGAAACACTGAGTTCTCTTGCCAATTCTGGAATGATTCAGTATTTGGAGGCTACGGCAACTGGTCTCTCAATTAATACTGATGCGTTGCTGCAAAATGCTGAAGCTGCCAAGGTATCAGCAATTAACGCTCTTCAAAATTCTGTTGCTCAACAATTGGTAGCGCTTGCGGCTGGTGACGTAGCCATTGCTGCTCCGGGTGCCGGTGACGCTATCGTGGCAGCTGGCGAAATGGCCGCTGCATCTGCAGCTGGATTTAAAACGGCTTCTGCGGCTGCGGCCGAAACAACAATTTTTCTTGAAGGCGTTCGAGACGCACAAGCCGGAAATGCTGTTGACCCTGACGCTTATCGTGATCGTGCAGATCAATTGATCGCCAACGCTCAGGCTGTTGCCGACTCTATCGCCAAAATAGATATTGCGTCTGCTGGATATCAAAAAGCTATGGCGGGCAATGCCAAATCTACCGGCTCGGCTAAAAGCGCAGCGGAGGAATATGTAGAGTCGCTAAAAAAAGAGAAAGAGGCTTTACAGGATGTAAAGAATGAGCTGGACGATCAAAAAGATGCCTATGATTCTGTTATCCGCGCTGTCCAGAAAGCACTAGACAAGGAAATCGAAGCTCTTGAAAAGCAAAAAGATGCTTTATCGGATCCTGATATTGAAGGTTCGTACGGCAACCGTATCAACCTCATCCAGATGGAGATTGATGCGCTCAATAATTTAAGGGACGCTAAAGAGCGCGAAATAGCCGTAGAAAAAGCCAAGGCCGAACTTGAACGGTTGAAGGACCAGAAAACGCTACGTGTATACATGGAAGGCGAAGGCTTTGTTTGGCGCACTGATGAATCTGCCATTCGTGATGCACAGGAAGCCCTTGATAAGGCCGAACTGGATAAACAAATTTCTGATCTTGAGGATGCCAAAGAAAAGCTTGAAGATATGCTTGAACAAGAGGAAGAAGCTCTTGACAAAAACATTGAAAAGCTTCAAGAATATAAAGATAAATGGGGCGAAATCGCCGATGCTTATCAAGACGAGCAAGATAGGCTTATGGCCGCTCAGGTGCTTGGGCAAAACTGGGAAGTTGAAATTCTGAATGGTCGAATTGAGACGCTCACTTCTTTTCGTGACAAATATATTTCAATCATGGCTGAAATCGCAGCAAAGGTTGAAGAAATCGAAGCCTTGGAGCGCCGTATTAAAGAGGCGCAAAACAGCATCGGCTCTTCTAGTGGAAACTCTGGCGGTGGCGGCAGTGGGGCTACAAATGCGTCTTTACCACGGTATCGCGTCGTAAACACTAGGTATGGAACAGTTTCCCGTTCCGGATTTACCACACAATCTGCGGCCCAAGAATATATTAAAACTCTGGGCGCATCACAAGGATTTTTCCGCATTGAGAAATATGCCAACGGCACTATGTTCTCCCCTACGACGCTTGCTTATGTGGATGATGGAATTGGCAGCAACGCCGGCAGTGAGCTGATCGTGCGAGCGCCTAAGCATGGAAGGCTTACATCTCTTGAATTAGGTTCAGGTGTTATCCCCGCGCAGGCAACAAAAAATCTAATCGCGATGGCAAAGTCTCCTCAAGCAATGCTGCAAGAACAGTTCAAGAATTTGTTTAACAATCAGATGTTGGCAGCTAATACAGTTGGTACAAACAAAATCTTCGAATTCAAATTTGGAGATATTATCATGCATGGCGTGAATGATACAACGTCGTTCGCTAAAATACTCACTCGCGAGTTCCCCGCTATCTTGAAGCAGGAGCTCGGGCGGTGATTAGTAAACAAATGTTTGACATCAATTTAAACGGACGTTAAGGGATATCCAGACAGTTGCCCTCCAGCCATATTTGATTCAGAAGAAGTACTTGGGAAACTTTCCAGCGCGACTCCGAATATAATAAATCAGATAGTTGCGAAAGCACAACAGGAGTATTTACGCCCTATCACACAATCAGTAGCAACATTGCCAATTGAGGAGCTTGCTTTGTTGGCAGAATCGATGATAAATATTACGTCACTTCGTCGGAAAGTTGCAATCGATAATAATATTGGTACTGTGGGTGGCCCAATTGATGTTGGTATGATAACTAAAAGTGATGGTTTTATTTGGATAAAGCGTAAGCACTATTTCGATCAATCGTATAATCTTCAGTACTTCTACTCACATTATATGCGTGAAGGGAGTGTAGGAAGTGAACATCATGAATGATAATATTGAACAGAGGTGTTATTTGCAATACCTTCTTTCCAAATATATTTCTAGACCTTGTAGTGAATCATTAGCACAAGAATTTGGAACACGATATAATGCAATAAACTGGTGTGTTGGCCCCCCTCATATAATTATACCTACTACAGAGCAGTATCAATAAACTTATGTTCTCTCAACTTTTTTCACAACTTACAAGAGTCACGCAAATGTGTGGCTCTTTTTTTGATACACATACTCCAAAATCACCTTAAATATGGTATACTCATATTGAGGTGATTTAAAAGTGGATAACAAAACAAAGCATCATGATGATACCAATAGCAATATTTCTAAAACCAGTTCAAGGTTAACTTTTACACGTACTGTAAATAAACCAGATACCTCTAAGGCGGTCAATGCCAATATTGTTAAGAGCAAAGAAAAACAAACATCATCAAAAACGGAGTAGCAAAATGCCATCGTTAGAAATCTTCCATTCAATCCCAGAAATACTGTCTTATTTTTTCCCAGGGTTTGTTTCTATTTCTATTTTCTTATTTTTAAGCTCAAACGAACTGGAATATAGCCATATAAACGTTTATAGTATTTGCATTAGCTATGCAATAAAAGTTTTAATTGATTCTATTTTATACAAGTTCAACTTAATTTACACTACTGGTTTGATCTATGTTATATATTTATGCTTTGGCGTTGTATCCGGCTATATTGTGTACTGTATATATAGGAATCCAAAGATAAAAAAAGCATTATCAAAGTTTGCAAACAAGTCACAAAACAATAACATATGGAATGATATTATTGATCATAAATTTGGCACCAGCCTTATATTGTATCCATCGTTCAATAATGACTCGTACATTGTTGGCACTTTAGTAGAATACGAAGAAAACGGAACAGAATCTTGGTTTGCACTACAGGACTATTATGTATATGAAAATGGAAATAAAAGAGCATCTTCTGATGATTATTCATATCCGGCAATAATCGCGGTGCAGCTTTCTCATATAGATCATGTAGAAATTCTGTATCCAAGTGAAAATTCAGAAGTCGTTATGACTTATAACCTTCAAACAAGCAGCAAAGCAGCCGAATAAATCGTTTAACAGTAGCCATTTGCCTGTTGCTTTTGATAAAACAATAAGATTTATGGAAAGAGTCACACTAGCATGTGACTCTTTTTTATTACAAAGGAGGCATGTCTTATGACTCCTTCTGAACATGATGAACTACAAAAGGCATTACGCGTACTCGCAGAGCGCATTGTGAAAACATGCCGCGAGGAAATTGAGAAAGCTCATTTTGATAAAACATATACAGCTAAAATTGTTGGAGTCAAATCCAACAATCAATATGTTGTCGAATATAACGGAAAACAGCTTACTGTAAAAGGACAGCCCAGCGCACGTTTTAATCTTGGAGATTACGTGCGTATTTTGTCGCCGCAAAATAACATCAAAAATACTATTATCATTCCTAAAACCGGAAGTTCTGGAGACCCGTCAGAGGGCGGCAATTCCCATACACATTCAAATCTTGATGTATTGCATCAGCTTACTCAAAAAATGATTGATAATATGGGAGATCTGAAAGCGTTGGCCTTTAAAAGCAACGTCGATTTTTCTGATCTCACTGCTGAGTTATTGGCTGAAATAAACAAAATTTCAAGTAAAGCCAATCTCACTGATATCGTTCAAACTGATTGGGCAGAGGCAAACAGCTCATCAAAGGCATTCTTAAAGAACAAGCCATCTTCCCTACCTGCAAGTGATGTATATTCGTGGGCGAAGCAACCTAACAAGCCAACTTACACAGCTAGTGAAGTTGGCGCATTACCTGCCGATACAGAGTTGCATACTCACTCTAACAAGTCTGTTCTTGATAAAATAACGCAAACACTGATTGGTGCATGGAATAGTGCCGCGTCCCATGTAAGCGATGCTGTAAAACACATCACTTCTGCCGAAAGGACATTGTGGAACTCAGTAAAAGATAAAGCAAACACATCAGATGTACTCACCAAAACGAACACGACACAATATTCCCCTACTTCAAATTATCATCCTGCTACAAAGAAGTATGTCGATGATTACGTCCAAGACCATTCGCCTGGAGATATGCTCAAAAGCATATATGATACTAATAATGATGGTATTGTAGATAAGGCGGCGCATTCCAATAACGCAGACCGAATTAGCGGCAAAGAAGTAAATGACTCTTTGGATACAGGCGTTATTTGGACGGCAGATCGTATCAAAGCCGAGTTGGAGCAAAATCTTCCGATACAGCTTCTACAATGGTCTGGTACTGTTACGTCCAACCAAGTGATTGATTTTGGCATTCCGACTTCAGAAGGATATAAAACAAATTCACTGGAAGTATTGATGCGATTGGATGACGGGAAATTAACAAAAGCGATCCACGCAATAGATTATGGATATACATATAGAGATACGTCACACATTGAAATAAGATTTTTCAATGCTGGTACATACACTGTCAATTATGGCTATTGTGCGTTAGGCACTTTAACAACAACAAGAATTGATTCATCAGAACCAGTAAACTTAAACGCCAACGATATTTGGCTTGAAGTACTGAGCTAAAGATTGGAGGCCCGTATGAGCTATTTTAAAATTAAACGAGACAGTAATACTCCAGTAGAACTTGGTGTATTAGTCGAAAACGTCGAGGGACTTGATGAAAGGCTTGCTCTAAAGGTTGATAAGGTTGAAGGTAAGGGGCTTTCTACAAACGATTATACAACAACTGAGAAAAATAACGTTGCAAGCAACACTGCAGCGCGGCACTCTCATGGAAACAAATCTGTAATTGACAAAATTACACAGGCGCTATTGGACAATTGGAATGCAGCATTTTCTCATATCTCGGATGCTGTAAAGCATATCACTGCCTCTGAGCGCACTTTATGGAACACTGTATCTTCAAAGGCCAATAAGTCCGATGTGCTTACCAAAACAAACACTACAGAATACACGCCTACATCAGATTATAACCCCTCTACAAAGAAGTATGTCGATGACGCAATTGCCGACAAGGGTGTAGGAAATATGCTTAAAAGCGTTTACGACATAAATGATAATGGTGTCGTAGACAACGCAGAAAAGGTAAACGGACTCACTGTTCTTACCGCTGTGCCAGCAAACGCTAAATTTACGGATACTATTTATACGCATCCAACATCCTCTGGCAATAAACATATTCCTTCCGGTGGCGCAAGCGGTCAGATATTAAAATGGAGTGCAGACGGAACAGCCGTATGGGGTTCGGAAAAAGTTTACACACACCCTAATAGCGGTGTTACTGCCGGCACATACAAAAGCGTGACCGTAAACGATCAGGGCCATGTTACTGCTGGTTCCAATCCTACGACACTGGCGGGTTATGGAATTACTGATGCTGCATCAAAAACTCATTCTCATACCAAAAGTCAAATTACTGACTTTCCTACCTCTTTACCGGCCAATGGCGGCAATGCAGACACTGTAGATAAAGTACATGTAAATGATTCGGGTTCCGGTAACGTCCTTTGGACAGCTTCTCGAATACAAGAAGAGCTTCAGTCAAATCTTCCTACTGGTGTTGTTCACTGGAGCGGAACTGTGACTGCTGGTAAGGAAATAGAAATTGTAATTCCACATACGGATGATTTCAAGACATGCTCTGTTGAGATTTTGGCTCAAAGAAATAGCATATGGGAAAAAGCAATTCATGGTATTGATTATAACTACGCAATTGTAGATGCAACACATATTTCTGTTATCTTTCTGCTTGCAGGAACATTCATTGCCAATTATGCGTTCTGCGCGCAAGGGCATGTACAGTTAATCGAAGTCAGCAATAGCGAACCCGCATCACTTAAGAGTGGAGATTTCTGGTACGAGGTTCTGTCGTAAGAGGGGTGGGTTGATATTGGCAAATAAATTTAAGCGGTTCAATAAAACAAACGAAGAAATCATTGTAAAAAGCGAGAATGTCGAAGGCCTCTCTTCTCTTCTGTCCAATAAAGTGTCTGTCGTAACCGGCAAACAATTATCTACAAATGATTTTACCAACACAGACAAGTCGA
This sequence comes from Ruthenibacterium lactatiformans, assembly GCF_000949455.1. Classification (GTDB taxonomy): domain Bacteria; phylum Bacillota; class Clostridia; order Oscillospirales; family Ruminococcaceae; genus Ruthenibacterium; species Ruthenibacterium lactatiformans. The sequence continues at coordinate 58,357 of NZ_JXXK01000008.1, forward strand.
ATGTTTCCGCTAACACATCTGCACGCCATACACATTCCAATAAAGGCATAATCGATGAAATCACTCAAGCTTTTATTAACAACTGGACTGCAGCATACACTCATATATCTGACACAGTAAAACACATCACGGCAGCGGAACGAACAAAGTGGAATGGAGCTGCTACAAGTCAACACACACATTCAAATAAAAGTGTATTAGATGGAATAACGTCCACGTTGGTATCCAATTGGAATTCTGCATATACACATATTTCTGACGCTATTAAGCATATAACGGCAACCGAACGAACAAACTGGAATAGCGCAAAAAGTAAGGCGGACGCGGCACTTCCTGCTTCCAGCTATACCGCTGCAGATATATTGAAAAAGTTACTGACAGTAGATGGTTCTGGCTCAAAACTTGATGCAGATTTGCTTGATGGCAAGGAAGCAACAAATTTCGCGTCATCAACGCATACACATACGGTATCCTCTATTGGTGCGGCTAATGCAAAACATAATCATTCTACTCTCGATATTGTGCGCGGTGGCAACGAAAATTGGGCTGGCAATATTGGTTCGACCGATAGAGGAATGATCAATACGGCACGTAGTCCTAAAAGTGCCTTTCTTCCTGCAAACTGCATCACTGTAGAATATTCGTCCGATGCCGGAAAAACGTGGGAAGATTACGGCCTGAGCGAAACGCAGAAACGCGATTTATTCTCAATGACATCCAACTATAGTGTTAAGTTGTCAAAAAGTTCACCGGTTTCCACAAACGACTGCGTACGGATCACGATTGAACCTCTGGACCGATACGCAAGTTTTGATCAGCTGTACATTTGGTTTTCGACCGGGTCACATACTTGTGCGCTCGACTTGGAACGATCCACAATTGGCGCAAAAGACACTTTTTCGTTTATTCGTAAGGATGTGCCTCTCGGTGGATGGTCAGGGCCTAATGTGATCAACTTCCCTTACGGAACATTTGGCGGCAACCACAGTCAGACTAGCAACGCCTACAAGTACCGGATGACATTCAAAACCACGAAACTCGGTAGCAGCACCACGCAATCTCCGTGGATTAGCGACATTCGATTTTATGGCGATAGCGCATGGGGAATTCCCAATGATATGGTGAAAGGCGACTATCCATTCTCCTGGGACCGGGATATGAATGTGAATTTCTCGAAGCAGCTGAAAGAACAAGGAAAGCGCGTTTATTCAGACAATAACAAACCAACACCTGCCGCCATCGGCGCGGCAACTGCTGAGCAAGGCATAAAGGCTGATGCGGCATTGCCAAAAAGCGGCGGTACAATGACTGGATTTATTACGCTTCATGCAGCACCTACAGCTAACATGCATCCGGCTACTAAAAAATACGTGGACGATAAAATGATAGCTGCTGGTAACGGTGATATGACGAAGGCCGTATATGATGCAAATGGTGATGGAGTCGTAGATAAAGCTGAGACTGTTCCATGGTCGGGCGTGACGGGAAAACCCAACACGTTCCCGCCGTCCACGCACAAACACACAAAGAGTGAAATCACGGATTTCCCAGTATCGCTTAAGAACCCCGCAGCACTGGCAATCAGCTTGAACGGTACGAGCCAAGGTACATACGATGGAAGTGTGGCCAAATCTGTAAACATTACACCCGCAGGTATTGGTGCCTTGGGCAGAACAGAGAAAGCAGCCGATTCGTCAAAACTTGCGGGACTTACGCCTGTTGTAGACAACCCCGGTCCGAGCAACCGGAATACGTGGTATTTTCCTTTTACCGGAACCAATAACAAAGATGGTACGCGGAAATATTACGCTGCGCTGTATGCTGACCATGCAACAACATCTGGACGTGCAAACAATCTTTCCATGGGGCTAAACGGTTCTGATTTATGGGTGTACTACAGTTGAGGGGGCGAATGACGTGAGTTATCGCCAAAATGATATACTTATCCCCGAGTCGAGCTATATCCGGTTTAACGATGTGCAGTTAAAAAAGTATTATTTCAACGATGTGCTTGTATGGCAGCGGCAACAGAAAATATACCCCGGAATACCAGTGGCAAAGACGCAGAACCTTGGATATTCACCATATTTCACTGTGACAAACCTAGGCTATCATATTAAGGTAGACGCATTCGGCGGTACTGAACGCGGATGGGGCCGCGTGATGCTCGGTCCATTCAGTTCTATAGGATATTCAAAACTGTTCTTTGCAAACCTGCACGCGTACATCACCAATGCTTTTTCAAAAATAGCGGTGTCTCTTGGCGACATCAATGGGAATTGGGTTCAACGTCTTATCGCTTATGATACAGGGGAATCACTTGGCGGATATGATAGAACATTCGTATCCTCAAATTTGTTTACGATCAACTCGGCCAATGGGAATTATTATCTGATATTAGAAGTGGATTCTGGAGCTACTTCGCGCGGTTTAAATGCAACTATCGAAATGAACGGCTGCTATCTGATTTGAAATATATAATTATCTTGAGGGTGGTGATAAAAATAAAACCCATATTAAAACCACAAAATGCGTTTGATGCCACCAAAGAGCACGAGTTCGAATTCTCTTATCCTTCAATTATTTCAAAAAGCAAACTGATTGTATACACCAATTCTAATGAAAAAACCGTTTATGAGCAAACACAAACCTCTTCAAAGAAAGCATATGTGTTGCCTGCTAAAACACTTTCAAATGGTACATATTACAGCGCTAAAATTTATGTGTATGACGCGTCAGGAAAAATAAGCGAAGAGAGCAACCATATTGACTTTTATTGTTATAGTGCCCCCATATTGTCAATTAATATAACACCTAACCAAGTGATTGCATATGCATCTTATCTATTACAACTGTCATATTTGCAACGCGAAAAAGAACTGCTAAATACATATTCTATTCTCATTAAAGATAACAACGCGAATGACAAAACGGTTTTTGATTCTGGCGCAAGATACGCCATGCAAGGGTTAGATGTTATGGTGACAGGGCTTGAATCTGGGCATTCTTACACCGCCTATGTGTATTTCGATACGGTGAATGGACTACATGCTGAGATTGAACCGGTGACTTTTTCAGTTGAATATTCTTCTCCATACCTTTCTGCATTGCTTTTGGGCCAGAATAATAAATGCGAAGGCACTGTTTCAATTACTTTTAATATTCACTCAATCATTGGCGAAACCGAAAATGGAGACGCTATCTATATTAACGGCGAAAAGATTGATCTTCGAAACGATAAAGTTGTGTTTTCCGAAGGAGTTAACTTAGCAGGCGACTACACCATTCAAATTGATTGCAGCGATTTAAACGGATGCACTACAATTATGGAAATGAAAAATTCAAACGGCGACCGTGTAACGGTTGAATATATGGAGGATACTTTTTCAAACATAGGGGTAAAAAAAGCCTACTTAGAATTAAAGGCCTATCATTCCGGAGTATGCTATGATAAATTAAGCAATTTTATCGATCCGCCCTCAAGTTCTCAAATGGTACATATCTGGATTCGAAAATTCAACAATTTATACGACTTAAAGCTTCAGTGAGGGTGGTTATATGCTATTTTTAAGTACAGCCTTTTTAGGTGAGGCACAAACAGCGGCTCCCACTCCGACAAGCGTCGCTCTCATCAACAATATATCGCTTGGTAACGGCATATTTGACAGATTGAAAATCACAAATGACACTTCATTTGCATATACAATATCTATTTCTGACATTTGGGATATGAATACGGTGTTGGACGCAAAATTCAATGGAAACACCCTTGCTGGCAATGTTGATTTCACGGCAGACAACGTTGATATGCTTCGCCTAAAAAAACGTCTAAAAGGTACAACTGACTGGGCAACCGTTTTTGAAAAAGCGATTCATAAAGCTGCCGATTTTTATGACATCTACATTGACCGATTCGCCGGAAACATGAGATCATACGAGTACGCTGTCGTCCCAGTGTATGGAGATATAGAGGGCAATTTAAGCTTGATAGAAGTGCAAAGTGAATTCAAGGGATATTTCATTGCTGATGCAGAGACTATTTATGGTACCGAGTACAATGTTGCAACGGGGAATGTTTCTAAAAATCAAAATGCACAAGTTGTAAACACACTTGATTCCAAATATCCATATGTGATATCAAATAGCCAAAATAATTACTATGCGTCTACTTTCGCTGCATTCTTTTTTGTTCCGTCAATGGATTGGTATGACAATACTGATAGGCGTAATCAAATTCTAGAGTGGCTGCAAAATCGGAAGGCAAAAATTCTTAAATATGAAGACGGCCGGGTTTGGATGATTCGAGTTACAGGTTCCCCCTCTCTCTCCCCGTCTGGGCATCGCGAAGTACCATCAATCAATTTTGACTGGGTAGAAATTGGAGATTGCAACAGCACGAATGATTTGGTGAGTAATGGATTGGTAAACGTCGGTTTGGAGGTGTGAGCATGCACTTTCAAACCAAGCGTGATCTTTCAATCTTACATCAGCATACTAAAAATATGTATGTAATGGCGCAGATTCTTAATTATGATATGCAAATTGTTGATTCATTTCAAGGTTCAATTACCGAATACTCTTATAGCGAAGACTGCGACTCTGATACAAGAAGAACAATCTCTCTTTCTGTTGTAATCAAAGACAAAACTTTTGACGTCGATGCGAACGCAAAAATTTGGCTTGATAAACTTATTCGTGTATATGTAGGATATGAAGATATGCGCACGTCAGAAATCGCATATTACCCCAAAGGAGTTTATACGATTTGTGATAATAGTTTCAGCTGGGATTCAAGTACTTCTTCCCTTCAGATTTCATGTGTTGACCAATCAGCTTGCTGCGATGGAACACGTAATGGCTATGTGCGTGGCCTGACAACAAAGATTGAAGAAGGAAGTAGTATTCGAGGCGCACTGATATCTCTTATCACCCAAGAGGCTGGATTTAAAAAGTATCGTATAGACACATACCACAGAAGCGTTCCTGATGGGTACGAGGAAACCATTGCAGAATTTGATGAAATCCCATATGACATGGAATTTGACGTAAACACCAGTATCTGGGAAAAAGTTGTTGAAATACGTGATTTGTATCCCGGTTGGGAAGCCTTTTTCGATGTAGATGGAACATTTGTGTTTCAAGGTATCCCCACGTGCGAATTTGACGAACCTGTAATTACTGCAGAGCAATTGGCCCCGCTTGTTCAAGGAGAGCCTTGTACCATTACTTTCACTGAAGTTGCAAACGTCACCGACCTTTATGGACAAAATATTGAACCAGATCATTATAGCGACAAATGCACGGTCTCTGGAGATACATACAAGATGACTATTGAAGACGAGAACTTTGATGGCAACAATCTTGTCCTCAACACCAAGTTTCAAGTGTCAGTCAGCGCGACCTCAGTGAAAGGGCAAAAAATGTCTTTTAACAATGGTCCATCCTATCCAATTGTATACGAAGGCAATATTCCAATAAGCGCTGGCGATATGCGGCCTGAAACGCAATATATTGTGAAGTATAAAAAAGGACGCTTCTATTTTTATGGGGAGTGCCAAGTACACGCGATTTGCAAAGAAGTTGCTTTTACGCCAACCGCAGAACAAATTGCTGAAGATAAAGTCTATGAAAGTTGCAACAACATAAAATATCGTGTGATTCCTGATAGTCCGTTTGCAATAAAGGAAATGTGGAAAGACGAAATTCGACGACCACTGGCTGGCGGAGAATATGAAAATATATTTTCTAATGATTTAGCTTCTCAACGAGCTGACTATGAAACATGGAAAACAACACGCCTCATGAGCCGATTAGAACTTCCAATCATCGAAATCCCATGGCTTTCAACAAATCAGCTTATTGAATACACTTCAAAGCGCACAGGTGAAACAAAAAAATATATTGTAAAGCAAATAAGCACTTCAAATGGACTGTCAACGCTGAGCTGCATTGAGTTTTATCCGTTATATCCGTTTATCGTCCAATAGTGCAACAAGCCAAAGCGCCTTTTAAATGGCGCTTTTTATTTTACAGGGAGGTGGCCGCAATCAGCGCAACATATCCAAATTTAAATGGTACTTCCTTTCCAGAAAACATTGATTCGTTCCCTAAAAAAACTGAGCCTGGGATTGAAGATCTCACCAAAATTGAACAATATCACGCCAAGTATGCTGCGCATGACCTGGCAGGAGCTAATGCAATTCTCTCTACTTATCCTGAGCTTAAAACAATGCTCATCAATGCTGAGACACTCAATCAGTATCGTGATGCCATCATTGCGATTGAAACATACTACAAATATCAGTATGAAACATATCTCGCAAATACCACTAAGCAGATCATAATTAATCAAAATCAGCCATCAGGTCAGTTAAAAGACGATATATGGCTTGAGGTCATCTCGTAGGGAGGGATTTCAATGGCGAAAAAAATTGTTCGAGCACATCAGAAACTTGCCGATGGCTCATATGATACTTTACATTATGAAACAGAAAAAGCTGCAATCGTTGACTTTGAACATACTCATGACGACAGGTACTATACCGAAGCAGAGATGAACACAAAACTGAATGCAAAAGAACCCGCATTCACAAAAAACAATGCATTCAATAAAAACTTCGGCACAGCGGCGGGCACTGTATGCCAAGGCAACGACAGCCGCCTGTCCAATGCGCGGCGGGCAAGCAACATCACAATGAGCCTGTCCGGCACTACGCTGACAATCAACTATTCGTGAGGCGGTGCAAACATGCCTTTGATTTTTAATGGTAATTCAATACCCGGCAACGGGGCCGTCATAGAGAACGGTGTGTCGTTGTCGAGCCTTAAAGCCAATAATGTAGAAGTTTGGAAACGTCAAAAAACGGTCTATCCAGGAATACCAGTTGCTAAAACACAAAATCTTGGGTATGCCGCATATTTTACCGTTACAAATAGTGGATCAGATATTAAAGTTGACGCATTCGGAGGAACTGAACGCGGATATGGCCGTGTAATGCTCGGCGGATTCAATTCATGGGGATATTCAAAAATATACTTTTCGAACCTCAGTATATCACTGGCCAACTCTTTCTCTCATGCCAAAGTAGCGCTTAGTGATATTAACGGGAATGTAGTACAGCAGCTTATTTACCGCGAAACAGGAGAGGCTGGCGGCGTCTATGTAACTTACGCAGCCAGTGACATATTCACAATCAATGCGGAAAACGGAAACTATTATTTGATGCTCGAAGTGGCTTCCGGCGCTACGAGTGGTGGTTTACATGCGACCATTCAAATGAACGGATGCTATTTGATTTAAAATGGAGGACCACATATGCTTAAAATTACATTGAAGAATGGAAAAGAATATACAGCTCTTGATTCTACGGCAGTTTACCCCAGCGGCAATCCGAGCACACGGAGTCGGATGGAGATTCACTTGCCAGAAGACGCCATGCCCGTAGATACGTTCGCCGCAATATTTGCAGACGAAAATGCAACGTCTGAAATCCGCATGACACGTACGGTAGATGAGGACAACCCTGAAAAAGGCCAGAAAGCTGGAGACATCATTTATGACACGCTCTACAAGCAGTATTGTATCGTTACGAGTGTTGGGAAGAAACGGATCACGAATACCAATTTTTCCAGTGGACAAGTATCTGATGCCATGCATTTGGTGGTAGAGCTTGAGCAACGCACTTATATTGAGCAACAGCTTGCCGCACTTGGCCTGTAAGGGAGGGTCGCCTTATGGCACAAAAAGTATTGTTTCCTGGTACACATATGCGTATTACTCAGGACGAATACGGTGTAACTTCGCATAAGGGAAGCTTGGCTCGTGACGATGGCGGAGAAAGCACAGCATTCGACAGCCCAGTGCTTGCACCGTTTGATGGATATTTTACCCGTGTGCGCACCGACAGCAGCCACGAAACGTATTTCGTCAGCGATGAACCGGTAGAGTGTGCGAACGGCTATGTGGGTATCATTACCTTTTTATTTATGCATGACAATCTTAACCGATTTGCTGCCGGAGCACATGTCAAACAGGGAACCATTATTGGATATGAAGGTGGGTTTGGCAACGGCCGAAAGGACCGGTTCGCACACCACACGCACCGTGAGTGGAGCCAAGGCAAAAATACAACTCAGTATAAAAATAGCCGAGGCACATATGTAATTGCAAATCAGATGCATGAATATGATGTGTGTTTCCTTCGCCCCGACACAATGGTTTATACCAGAAGTGGCTTTGTACGCGCCGACAACCTAACCATCGTCAAAGACAACGTAGGACACGCATTTAAGATTGATAAGGAGGCTGAAAACGATATGAAATTCCTAAAAGTTCTTTCCGACAAGTGCGAAGTGTTCTCTCGTGCTGATGTGAATGCCGTAGATACCACCTACAATGGTGGACGTCTAAAGGTAGGCGAACACTACCCCATTCAAGCAGATGTAGGTAGCGATGGCACCTATGCATGGGTGCGAATTCAGGCGGGAGCCGAAAAACGGTATGCTGTGGTGCTACCTGATCGCAGCGAAATTGTGGAACTATCTGCCGGGGATGCCATTACGGCATGTATGGCACAGGCAGACAGCGGAGGCACAGCAGAATTGGAAGCGGAATTGGCGCAGGCTACTGCCGAAAGAGATGCGGCTATCAGTCTTGCCAGCAAAGAGACCACACGTGCAGATGCAGCGAACAAAAAGATCTCTGATATTAAAACATATGTTGCGAGTGTATAACTCGGTTACTTAACTTTATATAACTCAACAAAGGAAGGTTGATTTTATGGATATTTCTATTTTTGGTATTGGTTCCGTGGCTGCGATTACAGTTCTGTGCTATTTGGTTGGCTCTGGTGCAAAAACCACGCCGCTTGATAATAAATATATTCCTGTCATCTGTGGTTGCACTGGCCTCGTGCTGGGCCTTGTAGCCATGTACGCTGGCATGCCTGAATTTCCTGCAACAGATCCTATCACGGCGGCAGCTGTCGGCGCGGTGTCTGGTCTTGCGGCGACTGGCATCAACCAGGCCGTGAAACAACTTGGCAAAAACTGAATCATATATTTCTGCCAAAACATATATTGTACTGTAAACAAAACAGGGCGAGAAAGACGTTTGAGTCTTCCTTGCCCTATTTTTTACGAATTTTAAGCAATATATCAAGAGATATCATAGAAAAAAGTTTTTAGAATTTGCGCATTGGCTTCAAAATCGACCCCGATCATTTTGCGTCCGTCCACCCCTACGCTGTTCCAGCATGTTTCGTAGGTAGGAATCGTCATTTGTTCCATCTTAGAGCCTTCACTCAGAAATGCAGGTACCTCAAGCATCAAACGTGTAATTTCAGCTTTTGTCAAATTCGTTTGAACCATGGGCAAAATTGCATCAGCTAATGCATTTAGAGTGAAGATATCTGAATTTTTCACCTGATTAATTGCCGCCTGAATCACCGTGCGCTGACGTTCAATGCGTTTCCAGTCGCTATCGATTTTACGAATACGGGCGTAGGTCAGCGCAGTCGCGCCGTTTAAATGTTGTTGTCCCGCTGAGACACGTTGGATTTCTTTCGAAGAATCCTGCCTGGCAGCGTTATTTATATATTCCGCTTCTGCTGGAGTTAATTCAATATCAATTCCACCAATTGCAGAAATTCCTTCTTTAAATGCATTAAAATTAACACGAATATACCGATTCACATCCAGCTTAAAGCAATCGCGCACCGTCTGCATTGTAAGGGCGGCACCGCCATATCGGAAGGTGTGTGTGATCCAATCATCATTACGTCCCGGTACCGGTACGCCGATTCCTCGTTCAATGCTAATCAGCTTAATCGTATGCTCCTTCGTATTCAGACTCATCACCATGATTGAATCCGCACGTGCGTTCTCATTAAATTCATCCGTTCGTTCATCCGTACCGAGCAACAGAATATTCACAACATTATCGTCGTGATAAATGTCACCTTCCAAAATTTCTATTCCACCGGAAGCATCCACATCTTCCGGTGCATCCGGAAGGTCGGCAATGTCCAACTCATCATTATCTATGGCATAACTTGTGCTGGTGTCTATTTCTTTACTGCCATCATCATATTGAATCAAATCAAGCTTTGAATTATAATACGCCCATCCCAATAAAGTCATTATTGTTAAAAGTAGAATTATTGAAATGGTAATGATAATGCCAATCGGTTTTTTTCTGTTTTTCAAAGTATAGTCTCCCTTTTGTTATAAACGGAATATCAAGCGCACGTTGTCTTTTGCTCACCACGGAGAGGTAGCATATTTGAGCAGCACAGCCATGTGGCTGAACACATGGCCTAATTTTTAATCGCGGCGGAACAGGTCGCGGGTGTAGACCTTTTCCTTCACATCGTCCAAGCAGCTGTCGTAGCGGTTGGCAATGATGGCCTGACTGCGTTTCTTGAATTCTTCAAGGTCATTGACAACTTCACTGCCAAAGAACGTCGTACCATTCTCCAGAGTCGGTTCGTAAATGATAACAGTTGCGCCCTTGGCCTTGATGCGTTTCATGACGCCCTGAATAGAGGACTGGCGGAAGTTATCAGAGTTCGACTTCATGGTCAGGCGGAAGACACCAACCACAACATTGCGTTCCTTGCTTGGATCGTAGTCCTCATTTGCTTCGTATGCACCGGCGATTTCTAGCACACGATCTGCTATGTAATCCTTGCGAGTACGGTTAGACTCGACGATTGCCTGAATCAAGTTTTCCGGGACATCAGCATAGTTGGCAAGGAGCTGCTTGGTGTCTTTGGGCAGGCAATAGCCGCCGTAACCAAAGGACGGATTGTTGTAATGGCTTCCGATTCGTGGGTCAAGGCAGACACCCTCAATGATCTGCTGGGTGTTCAGCCCTTTCATTTCTGCGTAGGTATCCAGTTCATTGAAGTAGCTGACACGCAAAGCCAGATAGGTATTGGCAAACAGCTTGACAGCCTCAGCCTCGGTAAAGCCCATAATTAAGGTATCAATCTTCTCCTTGATTGCGCCTTCCTGCAGTAAGCCGGCAAAGGTATTCGCAGCTTTCACCAGACGAGCATTCTCCACATCAGTTCCGACAATGATGCGGCTCGGATAAAGGTTGTCATACAGTGCCTTGGATTCACGCAGGAACTCTGGGCTAAAGATGATGTTGTCACAATGGTACTTCTCGCGGATGCTTGCCGTAAAGCCCACAGGGATTGTGGACTTGATGACCATGATGGCGTCAGGGTTGTACTGCATGACCAGCTTGATGACTGCTTCAACTGCCGAAGTATCGAAGAAGTTCTTCTTGCTGTCATAGTTGGTCGGAGCAGCAATGACAACGAAGTCAGCATCCTTGTAGGCCGCTTCTGCGTCCAGCGTAGCCGTCAGGTTTAAACTCTTTTCAGCGAGATACTTTTCGATGTACTCGTCCTGAATCGGCGACTTCTTGTGGTTGATGAGGTCAACCTTTTCTGGGATAATGTCCACTGCCATAACCTCATGGTGCTGTGACAGCAACGTGGCAATGGACAAACCGACATAGCCGGTACCCGCAACTGCAATTTTCACTCTTTTTCTCCCCCTTACTCCATATAAAACTCTTTGTACCACTCGGCAAACTTCCGCAGACCCTCGCGCAACGGGGTGTGGGGCTTAAACCCGAAGTCACGTTCCAGCGGCTCTGTATCTGCATAGGTCACAGGCACATCACCTGGCTGCATGGGAACCAGCTCCTTGTGAGCCTCAAAGTCATAATCAGCAGGCAGAACACCGGCACGAACCAGTTCCTCCGACAGAATCCATACAAAATCCAGCAGATTCTCCGGATTGCTATTGCCGATGTTGTAAACTGCATACGGCGGAATCGGCAAACCATCCTCACCATTTTTCTTTTCCGGTGCTTTCTTCATCACACGGACAACACCTTCCACGATATCATCCACATAAGTAAAGTCGCGCTTGCAGTTACCGTAGTTGAAGATTTTAATAGTCTCACCATTCACCAACTTATTGGTAAAACCAAAGTATGCCATATCCGGACGACCAGCAGGACCGTAAACCGTAAAGAACCGCAGACCAGTAGAGGGAATGTTATAAAGCTTGCTATAGGCGTGTGCCATAAGCTCATTGGATTTTTTAGTGGCGGCATAGAGCGACACCGGGTTATCGACCTTATCGTCCGTGGAGTACGGCACCTTCTTGTTGCTGCCATAGACGGAGGAACTGGAGGCATATACCAGATGTTCTACAGGATAATGGCGGCAAGCTTCCAGAATGTTATAGAAGCCAATCATGTTGCTCTCGATGTAAGCATCCGGGTTGGTGATGGAGTAACGCACACCAGCCTGAGCACCCAGATTGACCACAACATCCGGGTGATGCTTCTCAAAAATGCTGTTGATAAGTGCTTTGTCCGCAAGGTTTCCCTTGATAAATGTATAGTTCTCGAACTTTTGAAGCTCCGCAAGACGAGCTTCCTTGATGCGGACATCATAGTAATCGTTCATGTTATCCAGACCGATGACATTGGTATCCGGCTCGGTAGTCAGGATACGCTTGGCAAGGTTGGAACCAATGAAACCGGATGAACCGGTGATAAATACTGTTTTAGCCAACTTCTTCACCCTTACTCTTTTCTCCACACCATCTTATTGACCACGTTTACATAACCCTGAATGATGCGAACCACCTTCATGGACACAGTCTCGTCCACATAGTCAGGACAGGGCTTGCCCAGAACGCCCTTCTGCTTCATCTCGATGGCCATATCAGTAGCGTTGAGAAGTTCCCGGGTGGTAATGCCAGCGAGAATGAAGTCACCAGCTTCCAGTGCCTCGGGGCGTTCCGTACTGGTGCGGATACACACGGCAGCGATGGGATGACCGACGGACAGATAGAAGCTGCTCTCTTCGGGCAGAGTGCCGGAGTCAGAAACGATTGCCAGAGCGTTCATTTGCAGCTTGTTATAATCGTTGAAGCCCAGCGGCTCGTTGACACGTACACGAGGGTCGAGTTTGAAGTCGCTCTTTTCCAGATGGTGCTTGCTGCGGGGATGGCAGGAATACAAGATGGGCATATCGTACTTTTCTGCCAAAGCGTTGATGGCGGTGAACAGGCTCAAGAAATTCTTTTCGGAGTCGATGTTCTCTTCCCGGTGGGCAGACAGCAGAATGTACCTGTCCTTCTCCAGTCCCAGACGCTCCAGCACATCGCTTTTCTGGATTTTCTCCAGATTCATGTGCAGCACTTCTGCCATGGGAGAACCAGTCTGGTAGGTGCGCTCCTTGGGCAGACCAGTATCCGCCAGATACTTCCGGGCAAACTCGGAATAGCACATATTCACGTCAGAAATCACATCCACGATGCGGCGATTGGTCTCCTCGGGCAGGCACTCGTCCTTGCAGCGGTTGCCTGCCTCCATGTGAAACAGCGGGATGTGCAGCCGCTTTGCAGAGATGGCAGACAGACAGGAGTTAGTATCGCCTAGCACCAGATAACCCTCCGGCTGCAATTCGCTGAGCAGCTCATAGCTGCGACCCAGAATGTTGCCGCAGGTCACGCCCAGATTCTCGCCCACCACGGGAACAAGAATGTCCGGGCCATACTCCCCGAAGGTATTTTTCAGCTCAAAATCCTCCCAGAAAACGGTAGAAAGATTTCTGTCCCAGTTCTGGTTGTAGTAGACCACGCAGCAGTCAAAATATTCCCGGCAGCGCTTGATGACAGCAGCCAGACGAATAATTTCCGGACGGGTACCGCAGCCAATCATGACCTTGGTGCGCCCATCGTTTTTCCATTTAAAATTGTGTTCCATAAAAATCTCCTATCGACAACCAGTATTCTTCTCTTACACCGGCTCGAAGAAGGTGTCCGGGTGGTTCGGATTGAAGACTTCGTTGCAGGTCATCACCGTCACCAGGTTCTCCGTTTCCGACAGGTTGATGATATCATGGGTCCAGCCGGGAATCATGTGAACAGCCTCGATTTTATCCCCAGAAACCTCAAACTCCACCGTTTCGCCGGTGTTGATATTCCGTTCCTGAATCAGTCCGTGACCGGCAACCACGATGAACAGCTCCCACTTGGAGTTGTGCCAGTGCTGCCCCTTGGTGATGCCCGGGCGGCTGATGTTGATGCTCACCTGCCCGCAGTCGGCAGTATGCACCAGCTCGGTGAAAGAGCCACGGTCGTCCACGTTCATCTTCAAAGCGTATTTAAACTTGTCCGTGGGCAGATAGGTTAGGTACAGGGAGTACAGCTTCTTGGCAAAGGAGCCGTCAGGCATTTTCGGCATCATGAGGGTCGTGGGCTGTGCCTTGAATTCCTGCAGCAGATCCACAATTTCCCCCAAGGTGACCTTATGGGTCACGGGGACACAGCAGTAACGACCGTCTGCATTCAGAATGGTTTCCACACCGTCAAATTCACAGTGCTGTTCCTTGCCTTCCAGCAGGTCAAACATTCCCTCCACCAAATCGTCAATGTACAGCAGCTCCAATTCCGTGCTGCGGTCGTTGACGGTGAACGGCTCGTCGTTGGCAACTGCCCAGCAGAAGGTGGAGACGGCACTATTGTACTTGGGGCGGCTGTGTCCCATCAGGTTCACAAAGCGGTAGACGGCAACCTTTGCGCCGGTTTCCTTGGCGTAGTCGAAGAACAGCTCCTCACCCGCCTTTTTGCTGCGACCATACTCGCTGTTGCCGAAACGACCAGCCAGGGTGGCCTGGATGGAGGAGGACAGCATGATGGTGGCCTTATTGTTGTGCTTTTTCAGACAGTTCAGCAGATCGGATGCAAAGCCGAAGTTGCCCTTCATGAAGTCTTCCGGGTTTTCCGGACGATTCACACCAGCCAGATTGAACACAAAATCCGCTTTTTGGCAGTACTTATCCAACTGCTCAGCGGTAGAATCCAGGTCATATTCGTAGATTTCTTCAATATGCAATGCCGGGCGGGTCTTGTTCTTGCCGTCCCGGATGTTTTTCAGGTTGTTGCACAGGGCGGTTCCAACCATACCCTTGGCACCAGTTACCAAGATGTTCACTTGCGCTCTGCCTCCCACTCCGCCAGCGCGTTTCGCACGTAGTCGGTGGTCATAATCTTCTTCACCGTATCCTCTATATCCAGACGATTGGTATTATGACTTGTGTATGATTCATCTGCCATAGTATGTACTTCGCCCTTGACCACAAACTTATCGTAATTTAGGTCACGGTCGTCCGCGGCAACACGGAAATATTTGCCCATGTCTTCACTACGCAAACGTTCCTCACGGGTCATTAAAGTCTCAAACAACTTCTCGCCGTGGCGGGTGCCAATAATATGAGTGCCAGTGTCACCAAACAATTGCTGCACAGCCTTAGCTAAATCTCCGATGGTGGAAGCATCCGCCTTCTGAATAAACAAATCTCCCGGATTGGCGTGCTGGAAAGCAAACATAACCAGTTCCACAGCCTCGTCCAAATTCATCAGAAAACGAGTCATGTTGGGATCTGTAATGGTGATAGGGTTGCCTGACTTAATCTGGTCGATGAACAGCGGAATGACGCTGCCGCGGCTGCACATGACGTTGCCGTAACGGGTGCAGCAAATGGTCGTACCGCCGCGCTCGGCGGCCACACGGGCATTGGCATAGATAACATGCTCCATCATAGCCTTTGAAATGCCCATGGCATTGATGGGGTAAGCGGCTTTGTCGGTTGACAGGCATACTACACGTTTAACGCCTGCATCGATGGCAGCGTGAAGCACATTATCCGTGCCAATGATATTGGTCTGAACCGCCTGCATGGGGAAGAACTCACAGGAAGGAACCTGCTTCAAAGCGGCGGCGTGGAAGATGTAGTCCACACCGGGCATTGCGTCACGGATAGACTGGGGATTGCGGACATCACCAATGTAGAACTTCACCTTCTTGGCAGTTTCAGGATGCTTGGCCTGAAGCTCGTGGCGCATATCATCCTGTTTTTTTTCGTCACGGGAGAAGATGCGAATCTCCTTGAGGTCAGAGTCAAGGAAGTGTTTTAGAACGGTAGAGCCAAAAGAACCAGTACCACCAGTAATCATAAGGGTTGCGTTATCAAATGTAGACATATTATTTCCCTCCTACATATTCGTTTTATCATACAGTAGATTTACGTTTATCCGTTTACAAATATCCGAATCCACTGTTTCATCAATTTTTCTATCAAACAGATTACTTGTCGCCATTCCGTTATTAGCTATTCTTTTCTAAAAATGATGCTCCACTGCCATGCTGAACACAACATCATAAGGATTGCAATTCCTTTCAAATAATCAAGGAATAAATTTTTCTCTCTCGTCTTTTACATTTACTGTTCTATCCTCGCCTTGAAATATTTCCGGCACCACAGCATCTGTGCAATGCAGTATGGAGCCATCGAAACGATGTTTGCCAAAACGATAGCGATATAGCTTCCGGAAATGCGCGAAAATACATACGCAAGCGGAATATTGACCACTGCACCGATGGTCATATAAATCGTTTGCACTCTCAATTCACACAACCCATTTGAATAATTCGCAAGTATTGTTCGTAGGCTCATAACAGTTCCCGACAAAGCGAAAATCACCGCAATCCCATAATTAACTGGAATTGTTTTGTCTCCAAGCCAGAAATTAAATATCCACTGCAGGGGAATAATTACTGCAAACTCTGCTGCTCCAAGCAAGAAAGCAATTTTCATATATTTGCTGTAGCTCGCCCGAATCCACTTCCAGTCGTTTTCGGCCTTAGCCTTTGTAATCGTAGACCACAGCGACGTTGTAACCAGCATCACCATGGTCATCGGCAGATTGAAAATTTTGTTATACACCTGATATTCCACGACTGCGGAATTGCCAACAAACAATGTAATGAGATAATTGTTGGTATTATCAACGACCATTGCGATGACTTGAAGCCATAAGAAAGCAGTTCCGACCTTCAGTACAGACATTGCATAATCTTTCCTGAAAAAAGCAACGGAAGGACGAGTTTCTGGAATCTTGCAAATAAAAACCCAGAATGTTGCAACGATAAGCGGCAGATTGACTGCCATGAGATAAGCAGACGCCAGCGATACCAAACTATTGTTTTTGCCCAACGCATTGGAAAGAAGTACAAATCCCAGCATCATAACGTTGGTTGAGAGATTTAGCAACCCTGGAACAAACGCTTCTTGCAAGGCATACAAAATCGATGTAACAAGCCGCAAAACGAATTGGAGGATAATAGATGCCAGAAGAATCTGTACCACTTTTGTCATTGTGCCTGCATCCACCAAATCAAGTTGAATATTAAAAACCTTATTCCAACTCACAAAGTTTCCTGCAACCACTACAACCAGAAGAATAATCACGCCGATTCCGGAAAGAAATAGGTATGATGATGAAATGTATTTTCTAGCCTTGCCCCAGTCTTTCTCATTGATCGCATAGACCAGGTGGTTTCTCAGGCCATTGCCTATACCCATATCGCAGTTCAAGATCCATGCGAGTACAGAAAGCAGTGTGAACCAAACACCAAGCACTTCGTCATTATTGAAGAAGTGCATATAAGCCGGGGTCGTAAACAGTGCAATAAATAGCGACCCACCTTTTACCACTGCAGCCATCAAGGTGTTACGAAGAACAATTCCTGTATTGTCTTTCGATTTAAGTTTCTCAATCAGGTTCATTATTAATTATCTCCATCAACCGTTTTAGATTTTTTTCGCAATCTTTATCCAGCTGATTCAGAATCTGCCTGCTGTTATAGTCTTCTTTCATCGGGATATCCATAATTGCGTTTGCAATTTCCTGCGGCAACTGTTTGTCATAGTAATAGAGGATTCCACCGACCGCCGAATTCTCTACCGCTGGGATTCTCACCGACAAAACCCGCAGGCCATTTGCAAGATACACCAACACCTTCGAGGGAAAAGATGTTTCGGTATACTTTGCATCCGGGATCTGTGTACAAAGACCTATCTGGCAGCTTTGCAGGAAACGAATATACTCCTCCCCGGACTTCAGCCCATCGTATGTGAGGGTGCACTTTGCCTTTTTCTGTACAACTGCAATCCGCTCTAGTAGCTGCTTTTTCTGTTCCTCTGTTCCAAATCCAAGGATATGGACATGATAATTTTCCGGCAAAAACTCAGCAGCAGCAGCAGCAGCAGCTCCTCCCTTGGTCGGATCAAAAGTTCCCGCATAGACGCAGTGAATCTTATCATCGGCAAAGCCCGCATCTCGTTCAAACTCAGAATGATAGGTTCCGTTTACAACAATATACGGCCGTTCTGCCGGAATCTCCTTGGAAAGAGCTTCTGTTGCCAAAATATATCCATCTGCCGCTGTGATAACCTTTCGTTCCCATGCAGCTTTTTGGGGGCCACAATTTACAACGTCCTGATAGATTTCTTCCAACTCTAGAACAAATTTGAACCTTTTTTCCCTTTTATACTTATAAAAAATGTCAGCAGTTTGCAAAGAATGATATGCAATCACTGTGTCACTGGGATTCAACCCTGAGAGAAACTGTTTTAATTGTTGCCGACGGTAATAGAAATGAATTTTTCCCGCAACCCTATTTGGCTTTGCAAATTCTTTCCATACGACGAATTGTCCGTTTTTCGATATATTAAATTCTATCGTTCCGTGCGAGCCGTCTTTTGTATCTGATTCCGCCAGGCATATCACTGTATATTCGTTCCCAACATTGTCTAGTTTCTCAATAAGATATGCAGACTTCTGTTGTCCCGCTGGACTAATTTTCAGCTTCAAATCAGTCATAGATTTCGGCTGATAATATGTTAGATAATACAATGCCATTACGCTGTATTCCTTTCGCAATGTTCAAATAGCAAAACCCAGAACAATGGTAAAGACCAAAGGCCCTCTGTTAAATGGAGAATTACCAATAAAATAGCAATACCTATTCTTTCACTCCGAGTATCTGTGTTGAAAAGCCTTTTTGCTATGCCACACAAAGATGTAATATAGTAGAGTCCCATCATCCAACCAAATGTATATGTGATTTGTATCAGTCCCGCCGAATCATCCTTGTATAACCCCATTGACATTCTCAGCGAATTTCTTGTCCAAGTTTCCCCTAAACCAAACGGACCTGCTTTCAGTGCCAAAAGACCACCTGTCAAGATATCTGCTCTCCTCATTTGGGCAGATACATTATTCTCATTTCCAATTTTATTTGTAATCACAGTCGATGTGCTCAGAAAAACCAATCCAATAAGCAATATAAGGATACCGATCATCACTTTCGTATTCATGTTCCTGATTTCAAGCAATCGTAAAATTCTCCCATTGAAAAGCATAAATGCAAGAACAAGAAGCACATATCCTGTAGTAGACTGTGTAGTCAACAATGTGATTATGAATAATGCAAAGATGGTCTTTCTGTGTTTTGTACATTTTGCATCAACATCAAAGAGCATAAAGAGAACTGCAATCCATATATATCCTTGAAATGCTCCCGGTTCCCAAAATGGACCAGAATTTCGCAAGCTGATTGTTCCATTCATTCCCCATGTGTAAAACGGAGAATATCCATACTGTGTTTTCCAATCATATCCGCTTTGACACAGCATATATGCCAGCGATTCATTTGTATTTGCGATAAGTATGCATGGCAGTGAGATAAGGCAATACACGGCAATAATCCGAATATAGTGCTTCGCAAATAGCTGCGGTTCGACCAAAATAGCCGTCATTGCTCCGCAGAGCATCATGACAATATATCCTAACACCGCATTTATGCTGCTTGAACTCATTTCGCTGAAATATAAGATGATACTTATTAAAAAAAGAGCAAGTGGCACCAGCAACTTTGTCATTATATTTTTAAAACGTATAACCGGAATGCGAACCAAGAACAATGCAGCTAAAATACATCCACAGTATACCAGCCATGTTATGCGTTGATTAACGATTCCAAAAAAGACCGTTCTTGACATCCACACTGTTAGTAGCGTCAATAAGAATGAAACCACCTCTTGATGATTTATTCTAATAATCATTTTATTCAAATTCCGGTCCTCCGCTTTTTGGCTAAATAAAGTTGGCTGATACACTCCATGTATTTGCCACACAAATCATGATATGCAAAATTATTTTCTGCAAATTGGCGACAGACACTTGATTTTTTCGGTTTCCCCAGATGTTCTTGCACAGCACTCAAATATTCTGGTATCTCCATATTCCCTACTACTTTTCCGCAGCCTTGTCCAACCAGTTCCGTACATGCAGTCGTATTGTATACAATTACGGGCGTACCGCAGCTCATAGCCTCCGCTGTTGTTTTTCCAAATGTTTCCTGAACAGAAGGGTTTAAAAAAACATCCGCCATGGAGTAATACTCCGAGAGCTTTACCGGATCTCTGACCAACCCTGCACAAATCATATTTTCAGGAATTTCAGTATCCTCTGGCATTTTTCCTATCATGACAACCTTCGAATCTGGTATGCTCTTAGCAGCCAAAAGCATTTCCTGCAGCCCCTTCCGCTCGCTCCATGCAGATGCAACACCCAGTAGCACCTTCTCATTTTCTGTAACCCCAAGCTGCTTTCGTAAATTCACTGTATTTCTCGGCCTAAAGGTTTCAAGATCAATCCAGTTGTAGATTCGTTGGATTATAGCTGCGTCCTTGAGAATTGACTTTTTGGCTTCTCCTGTAATCCAGTCCGACACACCGACCACGCCAAGACGGGGAATTGCTTCAAACCACTTTTTCTTGTCCCGTAAACATTTGTGAGCCGTGTCAAAAAGCCAGCTCTTGTTCCACTGGTGTATTTGTGGACACTTTCCGCATTCCTTTTTCCACTTATCGCATCCCACCGATGTATAATGGCAGCAATGTCCTGTATAATACCAGCAATCGTGCAGAACTACGACAGTCGCAATATGCTTACTGGCTAAAAATGCAAACAAACTTGGAAAGTTCATGCAATTACTATGCAGCACATGAAGCATTACAATATCCGGCTTGAGTTCATCCATCTCAGAAATGAGCTTTTGGGTCGAAAAATACGAAAAGTATCCCTGCATACCCGTAAGCCTGGATAAGAACGCATGACTCTGCTTATCTCGCTGAGAGGAAAAAAAGTGAATTCTCTTATCAGGTTCCGAATGATCATTAACAGCGGTCACATAGACGTGTGAGTCCAATCCTTTTTTTAGAAAAAAATCATGAAGCTCCTTCACATTTCGCCCAGTACTATCTGCGTTTCCATATGTCACATTGATTTGGACAACTCTCATTCAAACCACCATTATCCTTTTGAATCCTTACTTTCAATTCCGAACTTCAGCCTATAATATGTTTGCCGAATCATCGGTCTGATTATTCCATAAGCCTGATTTCCTTTCGCTTTTAACCGAACAGTAAGCGGCAGTTGCCCCCGTTCCATCAGCTTCGTTTCAACATATTTCGCACTATGAATCAAATCAGTTCGGTATAACTTCAGCAGTAATGCCTGCGCAACGCTGTACAATCCTTTTTCGCACAGCTTATCGCAATAAGCCGGAATTGTTCTGTCGCTCTCTTCCCTGAATCTTTCCCGATGCGTATTCGTCTGCTGCTTTCCATGCAGCCGGCTGCGGGCATAAATCGTTCTATCTACCAGCAGGGAATAGCCGTTGAGGAAAATCCTCTTCCACATATCTGCATCCTGTGTAAAACGCAGGGTAGTATCAAAGCCTCCGCATTCAAGAAATGCTGTCTTGGGAATCAAAAGTGAAATTCCGCTCAGCGATTTTTTATTCATCAGTAAAAGTGCTTGCTCGTTGTTGTAAACGCCGGATTTAGGCGTTCCCCACGGTTTATCAAGAACCCTGCTATCCTCGTCAATAAACTCTGTATCACACAGGGCAATCATTCTGTCATTTTTGAATGCCCGCAACGCATCTACCTGTTTTTCGATTTTCTCATCTCGGTATTCATCATCATGGCTGAGCCACGAAAAATATTCGCCCGTCATCGCTTCAATGCCGAGATTTAATGCAGACGAAACGCCCCCATTTTCCTTCTCGATATATCTGATCTTATCTCCGTAAGATTTTGCTATCCCAGCCGTTTTGCCGCCATCGTTTGAGCCGTCATTGACCACGATGATTTCAACGTTTTGATACGTTTGGTTCAAAGCACTCTGAATAGCTTTATCCAAATAGTCCGACCCATTATAGACCGGAATAACGATTGATACTTTAGGCAATTCTTCCACTTTTTTCATTACTTTTCTGCTCCTTTATTTTTCAGCGCAATGTCTTTTACGTCACAACTCATAAAATATTATGAAGCAGCTGTTATGCCTTCGTGTTCTGCGGAAGCTGAAAGAAATCACCAAGCTGGAAATCAAATTCGTCAGGATTAAATAGTGTATATCCACTACCTGAAAAGAACGTAATTTCTCCAAAGGTAATGACTCCGTTCTGATCAAATAAGTCAATTCGAGCATGGGGGAATTTTGCCGAAAGTTTTTCCGCAATTTCACACATTTCCTCAAAATTTTCCGGCTTTTTGGCTTCAGTTTCCATTTTTTCATCATAACTGATATAGGCATCCAACTTACGAAAATCCCGATCATAAATTCCAACTTTTAATCCATTTTCGCGATTTCCCATCACATACAAGCAGGCTACCCTTCCGCCAAAGCAAAAGAGCTTATAATCAATCAACCCGCCCGTTTCGGGGTTCGATGAAATAAACTTTTCTGCAATAATGCGATGGGGCATACCATCGTATACCCACTCCCTGCCCGGATGTTTTACACTTGTTGACTCCGCAACCCACTGTGCCATCTGCTGCTTTACTTGTTCAATATTCAACTTGCTTTTATCCGGCACTAAGATAACCGAGTTTCCACCCCCCCCGAGTGTATCTTTCAGAACAAATGAGTCCGGAAGGTTGAGAAAGTCAATCTCGTCTGGACTGTTATACACGCCATAGCATTCATTCAGGATGGAACCGAGGCCGCAATCTTCTACATATTTACGAACCTCATATTTATCCACGCATTGCTTCATAACCGGGTCGCGGTAGTACATCTTGTACCATTGCAGTTTTTCTGTGTAACGCTGTGGATTCTTCAAGTTCAGTTTCCTGCCGGTCTTAATCTTGTATTGCAAGCTCAGCATCCACTTATCAGGAACAAAGCTCATAGCCTGCATGATTTTGATTCTTACAGCCCTGCTTTTAATGATTTTCTTATAATCCATTATTTTGTCCCTCGTATAGCTTCAATTTCTTCCCAATAAGCCTCTACAACTAGCTTACGATCAAACTCTCTCCGAATCTTCTCGCTGCCACGCTGTCCCATGATCTTACGTTCTTCACTGCTCATCCGCAAAATTTTCTCAGTTGCCTCGATGGCTGCCTTTTCATCATTAACTGGAACAAGGAATCCAGTAACTCCATCGTCCAATGTTTCACGGCATCCCGCACGATCAGCGGCAATAACCGGGCGGCCAGATGCTGCAGCCTCCAGCAGCACGTTGCTCATTCCCTCCGGATAATAGGAAGGATATAGGAAACAGGAGCACTCCCTATAAAAAGGCGTCATGTCTTTCTGTTCGCCATGATAAACGACACACTTTTCATTGTTCAGAATGCTCTTATAATTCTCATCATCACAGGCACCGCACACATCAAAAATTGTGTTCTCATTTGCGAACTTATGTGCTGCCGCAAGGAATAGGTCGATTCCCTTTTCCTTCATCATACGAGCTGCAAATAAAAAATGTACCTTTCCGTCTTCAGGCCACGGCAATACAGGATGCTTTGCGAGGTCGACACCTGAACCAGGCAAAATCCGTGTTCTGCTTCCCGCCTTCAACATGTTGTGTTTCTCAAAAAATACTCGATTATCAGTGTTCTGGAAAAACACACACGCTCCACCTGCTACGCCCATTTTGTATAACTGAATCGTTAGCTTCTGGAGTTTGCCCGGATTCTCAACCGGAGTACCCAATCCAGTCACATTCGGTAGGTATGGAATCTTTAAATGCTGACAGGCCATGCCACCATATACGTTGGGCTTAATGTTGTAGGTGAGAACAACATCGGGCTTTTCATTTCTCAAAATCTTCTTATATGTGTACATCAGTTGCAGATCAGAGAAAGGATTTGTTCCATGGCGACCAGTTTCAACACCGACCAACTTGGCTCCCATTGCCTTTAGCTTATCCTGGTGTTCCAGGAGTTGGCCAACAACCACAACTTCAAACCCTTCACTAACCAGTTTCTCAATAATCGCACCACGCAAGTTAAATGCGTAGGTCGTGTCGTTAATCAGCATAACCGCCTTTTTCATGCAGCAAATCCTCTCTCCACATCAAAACAGCCCAGACTCAATCTCAAGGAGTCTGAGCCGTTCCTTTTTCTAAAGCTCTTATACTATCGTGCGCATCACAGCTGCTTGCATATCGGGCCTCTGCGTCCGTTTCTCACAATCTTTTTTCCTGCATTTCAACTACAACCTATTCGTATATTCCTGATACCCTATTCAAAAATCATTCATTTCTTCAGGGAAAATCCGGCCAAAAACCAACGATATGTCAGCGCTTCTCCCCGCTCATCGCAGTTGTCTGTCCCTCGGAGACACCCTCCGTACTTTCAGGCATAAACAGGATCTTAACCGTCGCAAAAACGATCTTAAAATCCTCAATGATACTCGGATGAGCTATGTACATCAAATCCATCTGCAATTTGTCATACGGCGTAGTATTGTACTTTCCATAAACCTGTGCATAACCTGTCAATCCTGCTTTGGCCTGCAGGCGCAATGCAAATTCCGGCAACTCCTTTTCATACTCCATGGCGATTTCCGGCCGCTCCGGACGCGGGCCAACAATAGACATATCACCAGATAAAATACATATAAGCTGCGGCAGCTCATCAATGCGGCATTTTCGGATAATGCGCCCGATCGGTGTAATGCGGTCATCATTCTCTCCGGTGGAGAGGCGCGCCACACCATCCTTCTCCGCATCTACGCGCATGCTTCGGAACTTTAATACGTCAAACAGCTTTCCATCTTTCGTGAGACGGCGCTGTCTGTAAAACACAGGGCCTCCATCAACCGCTTTAATTGCAATTGCTGTTATAACAAAAACAGGAGAGGAAACAATAAGCGCAATCGTTGAAAAGGCAATATCTAACGCGCGCTTTATAAATAAGTACTCCGGAGATGCAGCATATCGCTGTAAACGCAGCATCGGCAAATGAAACATATGGAAAGGATGCGCGCCTGACATAAGTGTGTCGCCTACACGAGGGATTACAAAGGCATTGATATCATTTGCAACGCAGTACTTGATAATGAGATTCCGTTCATGGCTGTGAATACCACTTAAAAACACCGTGCTCATATTGGCTAACATATCTATGTTTTCCAGACATTCGTCTACACTCACGGCATACTGAACATCGTATTTATTTTTCAATCCATGCTCTTCAATTAACCGGCTTATTCCTCTGCGCTCATCATAAATGATTGCCGTAGGCTGTGGTTCGAACGTCCGAAAGTACCATCGTCTTGCTCCGCGTGCCCATAGCACTGAAAGAAGAAGCTGCCCGGCAATTGCCAAAATGCCTGGGAGCAGATTGGGGAAGCCTTTGGACAGCAAACAAATGATGACATACATGACTCCGTCAGACAGCATTGCCGAAAGTATTTGTGAATACATGATTTCAGCGACAGAGTATATCGATATAAGAAAAGCGTCATATATGCGTCCAAAAGTGATGTAAAAAACAAGGAAAAGCAAAATCACAAGCCAATTCCCCTTCGAATAAAAGGGTGACACCACATGATCTGCATAATAAAAAAACCAACAAACTGCAAATGGTATTGTTATTAAAACAATATTTATCGATTTTACAATTCTGAGCAGAATATCGTGTTTAAACTTATTCATTGGAATCCCTCTCGTGCACCAATATCAACCCTGCTTACTCGATTGTGCGGTGAGCTCCCAATCACTCACAATCTCACTTCATTTCCCCGGAAATAAAAACATTCACTCCACTTTTCACAAAAAAATTAATGTTTTTACACAAAATAAAAGTATTATATCCATCTAATAATTATAAAAAATGGTTCCCAACAGATACACATCCTGTCATTAGAACCATTTTGAGATGGGGACAGGCTGCTCTACATCAGGAGCATCCCCGTTAAAAAAGAGATTGGGCATTGCATTCAAGCTTCCCGCACACTGCATTGTCAAACTTTCTTGTGATCAAACGCATTGCTTTCGTTAGCTGAGGGGGGCGCTTATCAGGAGAATGCGTATCTGAAGCGATCACATGGACCACTCCATGCTTAATCAACCTGTACACAAAATTTCGTTGCATTGTATCTCCCACAATGGAATCAGCATTTACTTGTAAATAGGCGCCCGCCTCGATCCAATCCAATGCAATATTCGGGTTTTTCTGCACATATGGATATCGCTCAATATGCGCAATCAGCGGTATCACGCCACCAAGAGTCAACTGATAAATAACATTTGTATCCCACTGGGGTCGAAGCGTCCTCGGCATCTCAAGAAGCATTACTTTCGTTTTCTGAAAGCATAAAGGCAGAAAATCCAAATCAAGAATTGTTGGCGAAATTCTCACTTCAGCACCGAACTTTAAACGCACAGGCAATTCAGAGCAAAATACATAATCAGCTAGGTATCTTGCAGAACGGTATCTTTTATCAATAAAATCCTCTAAATTCTGGCTGTCGGGATTAAAATGTGGCGTACACACAATGTCGGTGATTCCGGCATCGTTCTGCATTCGTAATAGTTCCATAGAAACTTTGGCGTTTTTAGCACCATCGTCTATTGCAGGTAAAATGTGGCAATGTAAATCCGTCATCGGTCAGCGTTCTCATATGAATAGTTGTAGCTGTAATAGTAACCGTTTTTCTTTTCGGTCGATTTTGTATCAAACCCGTTCAATACCGCACCCAGGATATTAGCATTTACCGCATCGAGATTCTTTTTTGCAAGCCCGACCTCATCAAAGGTTGCATAGTTTTGCCGCACTACCAAAATAACACCGTCGGCATATTGACTTAAAACCGCTGCATCCGTTACCACGGAAACGGGCGGTGTATCGAAAATGATGTATTCATAATGCTTATCGAGTTCATCAATCAGGTTCTTCATTCGAGGAGACCCCAGCAATTCTACCGGGTTCGGTGGAATCGCATCCGCGACCATTACATGCAGGCCGAGGCCCTTCACGTTGATGATAGATTCTGCCAACGAGCCATCCGCAAGAGCACTGATTATCCCCTTGTAGGCAGAATTATCTATTTTCAAATACCGATGGATAACCGGCTTGCGTAAATCGCAATCGATCACAAGGACACGGCTCCCCGTCTCGGCCAGAGACACAGCCAAATTTAACGCAACACTGCTCTTTCCTTCACCTGGGATCGCGCTGGTAAAGATAAGCTTTTTGCAAGCCTTACCCATGGCCATGAAATTAAGGTTTGTTCGCAGGCTCTTGTATGCTTCCTGATACTGGAAAGGAGCATTCTTATTCATCAAAACAAATTCTCGCCTTGTTGATTTTGATTTTTTTGCCATCATCTCTCCCCCTTCATATCAATCTGCGGAATTATGCCAAGAACCGTGATTCCCAATTTATTGGTGATGTCCTCATCTGTCATGAACTTGTTGTTCAACAAAAACTTCAGCACAATAATACCTACCGAAAGGACAACACCGAGAATACCGGCCAGCGCTGTATTTTTCATTTTGCTGGGTGAAACTGGAATCTCATTCGCTTTCGCCTGAGAAATTATCTCCACACTGCCGGCTTTCACCGTTTGGATAATAATTTCCGGTGCTTGCTCAACGATATCTGCTACAATCGCTCGCGCCCTCTCGGGATCTGTATCCTTTACGGTGATTTTCATTACCTGTGTGGAATTCACCGATTCAATGCGCACTCTTTCTACCAAATCGTTGTACGACATGTTAAGGTTCAGATTTGAAATCGTTTTGTCCAGCACCGTATCACTGGTAAGGATAACAGCGTATGTATCTACCAGCTTCGTAGCCGATGTGAGCTGATCATTTGTAATGGGCGCTTGTGCAGCAGCCTGGTCCTCTCTCGAGTTAACAATCAACGTAGCACTGGCTTCATATTGCGGTGTCATTGCAAATGTACTGACAAGATATCCCGCAACGGCAAGCAAAATGGTAACAGCAAGAATGACCAGTAAATTTTTCTTTAATAGCCGCAGTATTTCAAGCAGATCTATGGTCTCGTACTCTTCCTTCAAGCGTTTCCCTCCGTTGTCTGGCATCAACTACATAATTTGCATTATGTCTTTATATCTGCGGCAATCAACGTACGTCTACCGCTAACAACCAAAATAAAGGCACAATGAAAGAGACCTTTCACATAATTCGGTCAAATTATTGTGGTAGGCTTGTTTGCAATGTAAAAAAACGGCATATTCGTTGACTGAATTGAGGGAAGGGCCTATAATGTATAATGTTGCTAATAATAATGTGGCATGTCACGGCAGGTGATACGAGTGACTAAACTACATAATGCAAATTATGTAGTCTTTGAAGCACAGAAGACTTGACCTGCTACTAAAATGGCTCTATAATAAGGAAAGTTACATAAACATAATGCAAATTCTGTAACATTCACCGCTCTTTCCTGAGCGTTTTTTGTTTTTAAATCAAAAGACGCATACGTGCTAACTGACCTAACTGCTCAATTCCTGAAGTTAACGTATAAATTCTTGTTGTATCCACGCTGCTGTGTCCCAAAACATCCGCCAAGCGTACAATATCTTTATGCTGCTTATAGAATGTGCGGGCAAAAAGGTGGCGAAGATTGTGTGGGAACACTTTTTGCGCCGCAACACCGGCAAGCGCACACAACCTTTTCATCGCGGCCCAGATATTGGAACGGTTCATCGGTTTACCCTTATGGGTCACAAATACACTTCCTGTGCGTATATCTTGTTCGCGGCAATATGCTAAAAGGCGTGTACAAAGCGTTTTTGGCAGCAGCACTTTACGTATCTTACCTTTGCAGTGTACTTGCGCTTCCTGCCGCTTCAATGCTGAAAACGTGATATATTCCAGTTCGCTGACACGGATTCCTGTAGAACAAATTGTTTGCAGAATTAGTGCTAGACGCATATTTCCATTGCGTTGTGCAGCACTGACCAAACGAAGATACTCGTCGCGAGTAAGTTCCTTTTCCATCTCACAGAATATTCGACGCTGTTGTTTAAGCAATCGAACCCTGCAATCTGCCGCACCAATATATGATAGGAAACTATTCATTGCTACCAGCATTGAATTGATACTCGTTGCAGCATACCCTTTTTCAATCAAGTATTGCTTATATCGAATTGCGTCTTCTTTTGTTAAGACTTTTTCATCCGGTAGAAACTCATAAAACAAATTGATGTCGTGCCGATACTTCTCAATGGTGGCCGACGCTTTTTCGTCACACTCCAGTTGGTGAAGATAAGCCATAATTGATGCCTTACTTATCATTTTAGTTGACATTGTTTCGCCCTCCATACTTTGTTGTTCTACTAGCATATCATGGTAAAGAAGCGATTGTTTTATACCAGTTTTTAGGGCTATTCCGAAAGTAGTTTATTAGACTAATTTGCTGTTTCTGAGGGCCATTTCAGATAGTCATAACTAACTAATAGCTACAAAGTCTTATTTGATGGGATAAAATGCAAAAAACGGCAAATAATTCCATTTGCCGTTATTTGCATAACTAAGTATAAATATACAGTTCAACGTCAATTTTCTGCATTTTATTGCAAGTTTTTGGATATTTTATGTCAGCGCGTGACCTATATAAGATCGGATCGACCTTCATGTAGAGGTCGCGCCCGTGGAATACGCCGACCTTGCCGGAGATTCGAGCGGCGAGAGCAGCGCAGCGATCCTGCGGCGCGTGCTGGCAGCCCGCGCCGTGCAGGACACCCGCTATAAAGGTACGGGCGTCACCTGCAATGCGCGCCTTCCCAGCGCGATGCTGCGCCGCGTATGCCGCCTTGCGCCGGACGCCGACCGTGTGCTGCGCGGCGCCTTTGAGCGCATGGGCCTTTCCGCCCGCGCTTACGACAGGGTGCTGAAGGTGAGCCGCACCATCGCGGACCTTGCGGGCAGCGAACGCATCGAAGCAGAGCATGTGCGCGAGGCCGTGCAGTACCGGAATCTGGACCGCAAATACTGGTATACGGCGTAAAACATCCGCAGGAGGCAATGTATATGATCGGACTCGCATTTTTTCTCATCGGCGCCGCCATTGCGGCAGGCTTCATTGTGCTGGGCTGGAAAATGGCCTGCAAAGCGCAGGAGCAGGATGAAAAGAAAAACCCAAAATGACCTCAGGCCGTTTTCGAAAGCGGCCTGCCCGGGCCGAGCGTTATAGACATATGAAAAAATCAAAGCGGCGGAACGCATCTCCTCGTTCCGCCGCTTTGATTTTGCTTCATTACTTCTGCTGCTCGGCCACGATCATCACATGCGTAGCGCTCTGATATGCCAGCAGGATCACATCATTCGGGTCGTCCTCGCTCTGGAGCGAGAAACACACCCAGCTCTCATCCAGCGTGGGGCGCGCCGCCTCAATGAGCGCCGCGTCGGCCTGTGTGGTAGAAGCATCCGCCAGCTGCGCGTCGATCACCGCGTCAAAACGCGCCTGCATATCCGCCGCGGGCGTCTCCCATTTGGCCAGGATATCCGCCACGTCTTTTTCATAGGTCAGCTTCGCAAAGCTGTAACCTCTGCCGTCTGCAATATGCTCCGCAGACTCCTTGGAAAAACCCGCGGGCAGCGCGGCGTTCCAGCGCTCTACCATACCGACGCTCAGCGGGTCGTCGCTGGCCTGTACGCCGGTATTGCGGTTCACCAGATAAAAAATCCCCGCCAGCACCAGCAACAGCGCCAGGCATAGGTATGTCATCGTACGGGAGGATGGTTTTTTCATTGGTCTTTTTCACGGCCGCCCGCGGCCGCCCTTCTCCTTTTTTATTCTTTCCGGCCACCGGCCGGCTCATCCATTGCCGCCCATGCCGCCAAAAGTGAAGCGGAAGGTTTCGCCCTTCTCCAGCGCCACATGGTATTCGGCATGGGGTCCGGCGCCCCAGGTGTTGTCGCCCGCAACGCCCAGCTGCCCTTTTGCACAGCGTACCACGGTTTTGACCTTTGGCGGCAGCTCGTACTGGCGGCGGGCGTTCTCCACTTCGTGCGGAGTATACGGCAGCGCACTGAGCATAAAGCCATTCCCGGCAAGGCACAGCCCGAAGCCCGCGGCGTCGGTAACGGCGGCAGCCTGCACGCCTGTGCGCGCGCCGCTCTCCTGCGGGTTGAAATAAGGCTGCAGCGCCGTGTGTGCGTCAAAGCCGAACAGCCCCATGTGTGCGCCGCTGGTAAAATCCGAATACGTCTCGCCCGGTCCCATACCGTAATAGGCAACGTTGCGGTACTCGGCAGGCAGTGTCAGCATCAGGCCGAATTCCGGCACGCTCTCCACGGCCTTTCCTTTCCATTTCAGCGCAGCCTCCACCTTTCCATCCCCTGTGATGGTATAGGTGACATTTGCCCGCGCGCCGCCGGGAAGCGCATACTTTGCGTGGATGCGCACGGACGTCCCGTCCGTCTCTGCCTTTGCCCTGCGCAGTTTTGCATACAGCCCGGCCGTTTTGAAGGGCAGGTGCGCAAGCTCCATACCCGCGGCGGTGTCGTTGTCGGTCGGCGCGCGCCAGAAGTTGAGCGCAATGGGGCGCTGCAGCAGTTCGCGGCCTTTCCAGCGATACGAGATAACGCTGCCCTGAGCGTTCTTCGTAAACAGCAGGCTGAAATCTCTGCCGTGAACGCCGATATTGCAGTCGCCCTCCACCAGCGTGACCGGCAGCGTACAGGGCTTTTCCGGCGCCTTCCGGGAAATATGCCACTGCCCGAAGGCCACACAATGGCCCTTCGCGGCCCAACGGGCATTCTCCCGCAGGCACAGCGACGCATCCACGGTATACTCGCCCGGCGCCTGCGGAACGGCAAAGGGCAGCTCCGCGCGCGCCGTCTCGCCGGGAACAGCCTGCAGGCTGCATTCGCTGCTTTTCACCCGCGCGCCATTCTTCGTCAGCTCCACCAGCAGCACATAGTCCGCCGTATCCGTGAACAGGGATTTGTTTTTCACGGTAACGCCCGTCTCGTCGGGCAGGATATCGAAATCCTGGTAGCAGCCCTTCGCCTGGGCAAGTTTTGGCGTGGGCGTGCGGTCGGCGAACAGCAGGCCGTTTCCCACGAATTCAAAATCCGACGGGCGGTCTCCGAAGTCTCCGCCGCAGGCGAGGCAGCGTTCGCCCAAGCAGTTGTCCGTTTCAATCCCCTGGTCCACCCAGTCCCAGATAAATCCGCCCTGATATTGAGGGATGACGTCTGTCATACGGGTGTAACGGTCCATCGCGCCGCAGGAATTCCCCATGGCATGCATGTATTCGCACATAATAAAGGGCTTTTCCGGATGTTTTTCAAGGAAAGCGGCCACATCAGCGGCCGGGGTATACATCTGGCTCTCCATATCGCTGGTATCAGGGTAACGCCTGTCATGGAACACTCCCTCGTAATGCACCAGCCGGGTGGGGTCCGTTTCGCGGAAAAAGCGGCTCATTTCGTAGATGTCCCTGCCTCCGAAGCTCTCGTTGCCGCAGCTCCAGATGAGCACAGAGGCATGGTTTTTATCCCGTTGGAGCATACTGTTTGCCCGGTCAAGCACAGCGCCCAGCCACTCCGGCCTGTCGCCGGGAAGCGCGCTCTCCGCTCCGTCCGGCCGTTGCCACGTGCCGTGCGTCTCCAGGTTCGTCTCGTCGATCACATAAAGGCCGTACTCGTCGCACAGGTCATACCATTCCGTGCGGTTGGGATAATGGCTGGTGCGCACGGCGTTGATATTGTTCTGCTTCATGGCCCGCACATCGCTCACCATATCCTCCATCGTTACGGCTCGGCCCGTGCGGCAGTTCCACTCATGGCGGTTCACGCCCTTGAACACGATGCGCCTGCCGTTGAGCAGCATCAGGCCGTCCCGCAGCTCAAACCTGCGGAAGCCGGCCTTTCCGCGCACGGTCTCCAGAAGATGGCCGGCCGCGTCGGTAAGCGTTACCTCATAGGTGTAAAGCTCCGGCGCCTCGGCGCTCCACAGACGCGGGCGTTCCACGGGCAGCTCCAACACCGCATGCCCGCCCGTCACAGGGGCCAGCACCGTTTTTCCGTCCAGCGTCAGCGTCGCCTCGCCCACGCACATTCCCTCCAGCTTCAGCTCCGCACGCAGCGTACCCGCAGCAAGATCTTCTGAAAGCTGCGGCTTGACCCACAGGTCCGCCAGATGGGTCTGCGCTTTCGTGAACAGCGCCACACTGCGGAAAATACCGGACATGCGCCAGAAATCCTGGTCCTCCAGCCAGCTTGCGGAGGAAAAGCGGTATACGCGCACTGCCAGGCGGTTTTCGCCGTCCCGGTGCACAGCTGGCGTGAGGTCGAATTCCGCGGGTGTGAAGCTGTCCTCACTGTAACCGATGAACACGCCGTTGCACCATACCGCAAACGCCGTTTCCACGCCGTCGAAGCGCACGCAAACAGGGCCATCCCAGCTTTGGGGCACAGCAAAACCGCGCACATAGCATCCCACAGGATTATACCGCTCCGGCACGGCAGGAGGCTCCAGTCTCTCGTGGCCGTCCCAGGGATATTGGGTATTGACATAATGGGGCGTACCGTACTTCCCGCCGCCCTGAAGCTGGATATAGCCCGGCACCGCGATTTCGTCCCAGCCGGAAACGTCATATCCCTCCCTGTAAAATTCCTGCGGAGAGGCGCCCGGCGTCTGTGCATAAAAAAACTTCCACGCGCCGTCCAGCGTCTGCTCCAGCGGCGCGCCGTCCGCGCCCCGCACCATATAAGATGCATGAGCCGGCAGACGGTTCACTTGAAACACCTGCGGGTCTGTCAGCCATTTCGGGTCGAATTCCATGGGATGCCTCCTTGTGAAATTTCTTATTCCCGGCCGCCGGGGCTCACACGGCGCCAAAAGCGCCGCCCGGCGGTCGCATCGTGTGTTTCACGGCCTGTACTGCTGCGCGGGCCGATATTTTTATTGTACCTTTTTCCCTGTGCTGTGGCAACGCCTGTGCAATGTTTTTTAATGTATTATTGTTGCCCGTCTCTTCTTTGCCTGGCAAAAAGCGCTCCTGTCTCCTGTGCTGTGAAGCTCTCCCGCGCGCCTTTCTTGCATCGGCACTGCGGCTGTGCTATGATAATGAATACCTTATACCCAAACAACTGTCCGAAATGGGAGCGTACTATGACATTACAAAAATTGCGCCGCTGGCTCGGTTTTCCGCTGGAGGACCGATACCGCGTGCACATTGAACAGGATATCGTACAAAGCAGCCTGCGCCCCGGCATTTTCAGCGCACTGCTCATCCTCGCTTTTCAAGCTGTGATGATGGTGCTCTCGCTGCTGCGCAAAGGTGGGCCGTTCGCCTCTCTCCGCCGACAAGGATATTGGTGGCTGTACGTAACACTGTTTTCGGTAACGCTGCTGTTTTTGCTGCTGATCGTATTTCTGATGCGCCGCCGCAGGCCGTGCCTGGACACGTTTTTTTTACCGCTGCAGACATTTTACACCGCTTTTTTGTGTCTGTGGGGGACGTGCGTCACGCTTTTGGACCAATTCGGCGGCAACAGCCTGAGCGTTTTTACTTACGTCACGCTTTCTGCCGCAGCCCTCACCGTGCTGCAGCCCTGGCAGTCCGCGCTTATCTTTACCGGGAATTGCCTGTTTTTAAACCTGCTGTTGCCCTATACGCCTGCCGGACCGGATAATTTTTACAGCAATGCGGTCAACAGTTGCTTCGTCACACTGGGCGCTTTTTTCATCTCTCTTTGGTTTTACCGCAGTAAGGTCTCGTCCCGTTACGCCAAGATCATCATCGAGCAGCAGAACGCCGACATCCGCAGTATGAATGTCCAGCTGGATCAAATGGCGCACACGGACGAACTGACGGGGATGAAAAACCGCCGTTCGCTGGAACGTCTGCCGTTGGACGACCGATGGAACGAAATGCCGCCCGTCTCCGCCATGATGGTGGACATCGATTTTTTCAAGCAGTTCAACGATACATACGGCCATCTTGCAGGTGATGAATGTCTGCAGCGTATTGCGGCGGTCATCCGGCAGTTTATGGAGGGGCGCGAAGGTGTCGCCGTTCGGTTCGGCGGCGAGGAATTTTTCATTTGCTTGTTCTCCTGCAGCCGCGCGCAGGTACTGGAGGCCGGGGAAACGCTGCGCGCGGCGGTGGAACGCTGCGGATATCCCCGCGGCGACCTGCCACAGGGCTGCATCACCGTAAGCATCGGCGCCGCTACCACAGAGGCGGAAAATGCGCCCCGCCTGGAAGATCTGCTGTCCCGCGCGGACAAGGCGCTTTATGAGGCAAAACACGAAGGGCGAAACTGCGTAGCAGCTTATATCTGACTGCACGTGCCACTTTAAAGCCGGGCACACGCCAAGTTGCCTACCAACAGGTCCCTTGGCCCCGTTCCCCGCGCACGGCGGCCTTCGGCGGCCGCTTCGCTCTGCACGCCTCGGCACTGGCCCTGCGGGGCGTCGCGGAGTTATTTTAAATGAAAAAAGGGGGGGCTCCCCCCCTTTTCAAGCTTGTTCCCCGGACTTTTCTTTCACTTCTTTGCCTTTTTCGACAGTCTGAAAGCCGGGCACACACCCGGCTTTTTCTTGTATGTCGAAAACCACTCGCTAGGCGAGTGGTTCAAAAGAAGGCTAATGTCGATAATGGGAAAAGAAAAACTCCCTTTGCTATACTGGAAGTGCGGTCTGCGAACTGCACAAGCAAGCAAAGGGAGGACATTCGAAAATGAACGACGTAAATAGTTTATCGCATAGCAGTTGGAATTGCAAATATCATGTAGTGTTTGCGCCAAAATACAGAAGGAAAGTGTTCTTCGGAGAGAAAAGAAGAGAAATTGGAAGCATTCTGAGGACGCTGTGCAATTGGAAAGGGATCAAGATTATCGAAGCGGAGGTATGCGCGGACCACATCCACATGCTGATCGAGATACCGCCAAAGATAGCAGTAGCAAGTTTCATGGGGTAGGTGAAAGGAAAAAGCAGCCTGATGCTGTACGAGAAGTTCCCGGAGCAAAAATAGAAATACCGGAACCGGGAATTCTGGTGCCGTGGGTACTATGTGGACACGGCAGGGAAAAATGCAAAGAAGATACAGGAGTATATCCAATGTCAGTACGAGCAGGACAAAGCAGGAGAGCAGCTGACCATGCCAAACTTCTAAAGTGCCCGTTTACGGGCGGCAAGTAACGGAACTTTCGCGGCTGGCAGACCGTACTTGCGCGACGTGACGCGCGTGCTAGTATTCTAGGGCTATGCCCGCATATGAAAAAACCCCCGGCTTTGCCGGGGGATATTTATTTTATGCCCTGTGCAACCTGCGGTTGACAAAGTGCAAAGCTCAGTCCATAGCCTGCAACCGCACACAGGGGTATACTGAAAAAGACATCAACCGAAAGGACGTGCTTTCTTTATGCCATTATCCGAAAAAATCGCGGCTTTACGCAAGCGCGCCGGGCTGTCCCAAGAGCAATTGAGCGAAGCGTTGGGTGTTTCACGCCAAGCTGTCAGCAAATGGGAATCAGGCGGCGCGATGCCGGAGCTGGACAAAATCGTACAGCTAAGCCGCGTGCTCGGTGTCTCCACCGACGCGCTCCTGCTAGACGAACTGGACTGTTTTTCATCCATTCCACCGGAATTGACCGGCTCTGCGAGGCCTTTCCCTGTCTCCCAAGGCTCCGGAACCGGGCGGGCCGCCGCATTTGGGCTGATGCTGGCCGGTTTGTTGTGTGCGGTTCTCGGCTGGCGGGAATACCAGGCGCTGCTGCCCGTCTGCATTGGCCTTGTGCTGCAGATCGCCGGATGCGTAGTATATGAGGCTCTTGCGGCGCCCATTCCCGCTGCACGCTGTCGTTTTTACGCTCTGGCCGTCTGGCTTCTGGCGCCTGTGCCCTGTGCGTTTACAGTGGACGCCGCTTTCTTTTTTATCGGTCATATGACAAGTTACAGTTCACTCCTGGCTCTGCCTGCCGTCCTGCTGCTGTGGCTGTGCACGGGCTGCGCCGTCACATTGTTATTGCGGCGGGCCGCGCGGCGCTTCGGCCCGGAATAAGTCTCTCTTTCTTCTTATTTCGCGCGCGCAATTCCGCGCGCGTTTTTTGCTGCCCCTCAGCTTTTGGGACTCCTGTGGCAGTCGGGCTGGAGTTTAGGAAATCAGGTACAGCTCCAGCCTGATGTGTGTTATAATAACCTCAAACCCGCCGCTTGCGCGGCTACGCGCATTTCATGCGCCGATGCGCCGTCGCGCATGGGTTTGAGAACATTGAACCATGCAAAATTTCAGCGGCTTTGCCACTGCAATTTTGTTGTAGCCGCTTCGCGGCGTCCTGTTATAATAACCTCAAACCCGCCGCTTGCGCGGCTACGCGCATTTCATGCGCCGATGCGCCGTCGCGCATGGGTTTGAGAACATTGAACCATGCAAAATTTCAGCGGCTTTGCCACTGCAATTTTGTTGTAGCCGCTTCGCGGCGTCCTGTTATAATAACCTCAAACCCGCCGCTTGCGCGGCCGCGCGCATTTCATGCGCCGATGCGCGGCATATCCCCGCCCGCGTACAAAATTTTTTCGAAAGCAGGTGTCCGAAACGGCTGCAGGAATCAAACAGCAAAGCGATTTTTCGAAAGGCTCGGTGTCGGCCAACATTCTTTCCCTGGCGCTGCCGCTTACAGTGGCGCAGCTCATTAACGTTTTGTATAACGTAGTGGACCGCATCTACATCGGCCACATCCCGGGCGCGTCCTCAGCGGCGCTTACGGGCGTGGGCGTCACCTTCCCCATCCTGTCCATCGTCATTGCGTTTGCCAATCTGTTCGGCACAGGGGGCGCACCGCTTTTCTCCATCGCACGGGGCCGGGGCGACGACGCCCACGCCGCAGATATTATGGGCAACACCTTTACCATGCTGCTGGGCACAGGCCTTGTGCTCACGGCGCTGGTGCTCGCGTTCAAAAAACCGCTGCTGTATCTGTTCGGCGCCAGTGATGCCACTTTCCCCTATGCGGACGGCTACCTCACCATTTATTTGTGCGGCACTGTGTTCGTGATGCTGGGGCTTGGCATGAACAATTTCATCAACGCCCAGGGCTTCGGCAGCATGGGCATGATCACGGTACTGCTGGGCGCTGTGGTGAATATCATTCTGGACCCGGTGTTTATTTTTGCGCTGGGCATGGGCGTACAGGGCGCCGCGCTGGCAACGGTGATCTCACAGTTTCTCTCGGCGCTGTGGGCCGTGGCGTTTCTCTGCGGCAAAAAAGCGCTGCTGCGCCTGCGTCCGTCTTCCATGCGCGTGCGCTGGAAGCTGGTGGGCGAGATCTGCGCCCTGGGCCTTTCGGGCTTCATCATGTCCGCCACCAACAGCGCGGTGCAGGTGGTGTGCAACGCCACGCTGCAGCGCTGGGGCGGCGATGTTTATGTGGGTGTGATGACGGTACTCAACTCGGTGCGGGAGATTACCACAACGCCCGTCATGGGCATTACCAATGCCGCGCAGCCCGTCATCGGCTTCAATTTTGGCGCAGGCGAATACAAACGCGTGCGTTCCGGCATTCAATTCATGAGTGCGGTCTGCGTTGGGTACACAGCCGCCGTATGGCTGTGCCTGTTTTTGTTCCCGCAGGCGTTTATCCGCCTGTTTACTTCAGACCCCGCCTTGCTGGCCGCCGGCGCTCCCTCCATGCACGTTTATTTTTTCGGATTTTTTATGATGGCACTGCAGTTTGCCGGACAGTCCACCAACACGGCGCTTGGACGTGCCAGACAGGCTGTTTTTTTCTCGCTGCTTCGCAAGGCTGTCATCGTCATCCCACTGACGCTGTGGCTGCCGGGAAGGTTTGGTCTGGGTGTCAACGGTGTTTTTCTTGCGGAACCTATCTCTAATTTTCTGGGCGGCGGCGCATGCTTTGTTACGATGCTGCTCACCGTCTGGCCGGACCTCAAGCGCCGGGAACGACTTCACGCCTCCGGCGCCCGCGGCTGACGGATATGCGTATTTCTTCCCGGCATCCGTGGCGCATCCTTCCCGGTATCCGTTCTTTCAATTTTTTCAAAAAACGCTTGACAGTTCATCCGTCATATGTTATTATAGCATCAGTTAGTTAACGCTAACCTCACGCTGTTGAAAATTTGCGGCTTCGGCCGCTTCTTTTCACAGCTCTGGTTAGTTAAAGCTAACCAGAGCTGTGCTCCCGGAGGTGGAATTTTGAGCGACGCATTTCTTTCGTTGTTGTGCACACATTGCGCGCCAACGCTTTCGGGCGTAAAACCTGCCTGCATCTTTACGCTGCATAAGGAAAACATCCCGGGCTGGCAAACGGAGCTTTCTTCGTGCCGCAGCCTGTTTTCCGGCAACGGCCTGCGTCTGCGCGTTTTGTGTGGCTGCCGTCGGCATCTTGTTATCATGGTCTACCGCCCTGCATTGTTGCGGGAAAGCCTGCGCCAGCCGGAACGGCGCGCTTTTTTGCAGGCGTGCGGCTATCCCGTTTCAATGGGGACGGGACGTTTGCTGGATGAGCTTTCGCGGCGGATGCGCAGTGCAAAAGCAGGCGGTTTCCCCCACGAGATCGGCTTGTTCCTGGGTTATCCTTTGGAAGATGTCACCGGGTTCATCGCAGCAGGCGGCGCGGAGTATCGCTGTTCCGGCTGCTGGAAGGTATACGGCGACGTAGAACAGGCACAGCATCTGTTTCGTCGATACGCCGCCTGCCGCAAACGGTATCTGGCTATGGCGTCCAGCGGGCTGACACTTGGCGAAATGCTCGCCGCAGGCTGAACGCCCCGCTTTATCAATTCTAATCACGGAGAGGTGTTTTTATGAGCAAATCCGCAGTGATCTATTGGTCCGGGACGGGCAATACCGAAGCAATGGCGCAGGCCGTTCTGGACGGGTTGAACGGCGCCGGCGAGGACGCCGCGCTCTTTTCGGCAGACAGCGTTCGTGCCGCAGATGCGGCGCAATACGATAAACTGGCGCTGGGCTGTCCTGCAATGGGCGCCGAGGTGCTGGAAGAAAGTGTGTTCGAGCCGTTCTTTACCGAGCTTGAACCTCTGCTCTCCGGCAAAAAAATCGCCCTCTTTGGCTCTTACGGCTGGGGCGACGGACAGTGGATGCGCGATTGGCAGGACCGCTGCGCGGCCGCGGGGGCGGTTTTGTGCGGCGAGGGTCTGACAGTGAACGAGGCGCCCGACGACATCGCTCTGGCGGAATGCACCGCTCTCGGCAAGGCGCTGTCCCTTCTTTAAGGTGGCCCGGCCCGCAAACACCGGGCCATGACATAACGCTGGCACGCGCCCGCTCCCTCTGCCGGGTGTGACGCGCGGCGCGTGCCCCTCCTTTTTGCTTACTCCATTCCATCCTATTCTTCTTTTGTGGTGTTTCTCACAACGCAAAACAGGCCGTCCCGGGGACGGCCTGTTTTGCATGCCTGCTGTTTCCGATAACTTTCTGCTAAATTCCCCGAAAGTGCTGACATGAAGGCATCAAAAATGTTATAATGGCACGAACGGTACCTTATTTATGACTGTGCATGCCTTTTCCCCAGTTGCCGCACTCCCCCGTGCGCCGTCATGGACCGAATTTTATGGCACACTTGTGCCAAAAAGGAGGCTGGCTTATGATGGATACGCCCCGCGAGAACTCCACTCACGACTCCGGTGTTTGGCTTCTGGACAGGATCATGAACCAGATGAACGCAGGCGTTTATATCACCGATGTGGACACGGACGAGATCCTGTTCATGAACAGCGGCATGAAAAAGCAGTTCGGCCTTGTGGAGCCGGAGGGAAAAATCTGCTGGCAGGTGCTTCAAAAAGGGATGAGCGAGCGCTGTCCCTTCTGCCCCGTGCCGCGTCTGCTGCGGGACGGCCCTTCCGCAGCACCGCTCCGCTGGGAGGAACATAATACCAGCAACGGCTGCATCTATGAAAACTTCGACAGCCTGATTCAATGGCACGATGGCCGGCTCGTCCACTTTCAGCATTCGCTGGACGTAACGGAATACCATAAGCTCTCCATTGCGGCAACCACCGACGAACTGACGGGCGCGCTGAACCGACGCGCGGGAAAGGCCGCGCTGGCGGAGATGGCCGCTGCATGCGCCCGAACAGGCGAACCTTTCTCGCTTTGCATGTTTGATGTGAACGACCTGAAAAAGGCCAATGACCATTTCGGGCATGCTGCCGGGGACCAGCTGCTCGTTTCCATTGCAGAGGCAGTGCGCGGCGTGCTGCAGGAAGGCGATGTGCTCTGCCGCCTGAGCGGAGATGAATTTCTGGCGCTGATGCGCGGCGCACCACGAGAGCAGGCGGTACAGCGTATGAATACAGCGCTGGCAGCCCTGCATGGAGTCCAGGCGCTGTCCGAGCAGGCGGACGCGTTTTCCTTCGGCGTTTTAACGCCGGAGCCGAACGGTCCCGCGCGCTCCGTCGCACAGCTATTAAGCGACGTGGATGAAAAGCTCCACGAAAAAAAGCGGCGTCTCCACATCGCCAACGCCCAGTACGCGTTGCTGCATTCCCCACAGCGCAGCCCCGGCGTGGACTTCACCTATGATACGATTTATCTGCTGGACGCTCTGGTGCAGAGTACCGACGACTATGTCTACGTCTGCAACATGAAAACCGGCGTTTTTTGTTATCCCCAGGCCATGGTGGACGAGTTTGACCTGCCCGGCCGCGTCATTGCCAACGCGGCGGCCGTCTGGGGTGCGAAGGTGCATCCCAACGACAAGCAGGCGTTTCTGGAAGCCAACCAGGAAATCACGGACGGCCGTGCCGACAGCCATTGTGTCGAATACCGCGCCTGTAACCGCCACGGCGAATGGGTTTGGATGCGCTGCCGCGGGCACCTGGAGCGCGACGCGGGCGGCGAACCCGTATTGTTTGCGGGTATCATCACCAACTTGGGAAAAAAGAACAAAGTGGACCACCTGACGGGCGTATTTAACAAATTCGAATTTGAGCACGAGGTGCGCCGCCTGCTGGACGCCCAGCCCCGCGAAGGTGTGTGCGTGCTGTTGTTCGGCATCGACGGCCTTAAACGCATCAACGGCCTGTACAATCGGTTGTTTGGGGATGAGGTCATCCGTATCGTCTGCCAAAAACTGCAGACGCTCGCTCCTCCGGGGGGCACAGTTTTTCGGCTGGACGGCGATGAATTCGGGGTCGTCCTGCGCGGCGGCACATTGCGTGCTGTCCAAGGCTATTTCGGTGCTGTGCAGCAGGCCTTCAGCACACAGCAAACCTTTGACGGCAGTAAATTTTTCTGTACGCTGTCTTGCGGATGTGCCTTTGCCCCGCACGACGGCACCACCTATCTGGGCCTGCTGAAGTGCGCCAGCTCTGCGCTGGACCACGCCAAGCGCCACGGGAAGAACCGCATGGAGGTATTTTCGTCCGCCATTCTCGGCCCGGCTGAGCGAGCCATGGAGCTGACGGAGCTTCTGCGGGAAAGCATCGAAAACGGCTGCAATGGTTTTTCTCTGCATTACCAGCCTGTCTTTTCGCCGGACGGGCGCCTTTGCGGCGCAGAGGCACTAAGCCGCTGGCAGTGTGCGCGGTTCGGCAGTGTGCCGCCCGGTGAGTTCATCGCACTGCTGGAAAAGAACGGCATGATCCTTTCCTTCGGCCGCTGGGCCTTTCGGCAGGCGGTGCGCCAGTGCGCGGTTTTTCTGGATGAGTATCCGGCGTTCAGCATGGCTGTCAATCTCTCCTGCCTGCAGCTGGAGGACCCGACCCTGGTGGAATATCTGGCCCAAACGCTGCGCGAAGAGGGCGTGAGCGCGGAGCATATCATCGTGGAACTGACGGAAAGCTATCTCGCGCCGAATCTGGAACGGCTTTCGGGACTTCTGGCACAGATGCGCGGCCTGGGGCTGCGTGTGGCCATGGACGATTTCGGAACGGGTTATTCCTCCCTCAGCGTCCTCAAGCACGCCCCTGTCGACATCGTGAAAATTGACCGGAGCTTTGTACAGGGGCTGTGCGGCAGTGCTTTCGACCACTCTTTCGTACACCTGATGGTGGAGCTTTGCCACAGTGTAGGCATCCGCGTGTGTGTGGAGGGCGTAGAAACTACGGCCGAGCTTGCCGCTTTGCAGCCTTTCGGCGCGGATTATCTTCAGGGGTTTTTGCTGGGACATCCTGAGCCCGCAGCCCGTTTCGCGCCGTTGTTCCTGTAAGTCGTGCAAAGACAGCCGCTGCACTACTGTTTTTGACGCATCTCCGGGCGCTTGGACTCCAAGCGGTGTGCCGTTCTGGCTCATGTGGCCGCATGGATTGCTTTGCTGCGCAAAGCCGCCAGAAAAAGCCGCTTTCCCTCGCGAGGGAAAGCGGCTTTTGATTTACCTTACGGAGCTGCATTATTTTTCCGGTATCCGCGCGGCATATTCCTTAATTTTTTCAAAGCTCTCCGCACTGATGACATGCTCCACACGGCAGGCGTCCTCGGCCGCTGTCTCGGGCGAGACACCCAAACGAATCAGGCAGTCCGTCAACAGGCGGTGACGCTCATACACGCTCTCCGCCGCCGCGCGGCCCGTCTCTGTCAGACGGATGAAGCCGTCCCGGTCCACCGTGATGTATTCCGCACCGCGCAAAAGGCCCATGGCCCGGCTCACACTGGGCTTTGTAAACCCCAGCTTTGCGGCGATGTCAATGCTGCGTACCGCCCCTTTTTCATTCTGGAGCACCAGGATCGCCTCCAGATAATCTTCACGCGATTCAAACGAACGCATTTCTCGTCCCTCCTGTCTGTGCTGTTTTGGGGCATGCGGCCCGTTGAACCAGGCCCTTGTAATAAAAACAGGCTGTAAACTATGTTTTAGTTTACCACATCCGCGCCGCTTTCTCAAGCGCGGCAGAATATGGCGTCGCCCGCGCGGCAAAATACCGCGCGGGCGATGTTCCGTCTGTTTGAATTTCCCGTCAAAGATTAATGAGTCATCCACAGTGTGAAAGCTGCCGCCAATGCAGCGCAGCCAACCAGCAAATACAGCCATTGAACCGGACGGCGCGCATGGGTTTTCTGCCCCGGCACAGCGAACGCCCCTTTCTCTTCACCGCATCGGGTGCGGCTTCATTCCATGGTTCTATTAAACCACAGAAAAAGAACGATCCTGCTGCCGAAAGCCTTACAAAAAACTTACGGTTTTTATCCGGCGCGTCACAGCACACATTCCGGGTTGCCCCGCTGCCGGCTCACCTCGGCAAGCATGGCCAGTGTCACCCTGTCCAACACATCGTTCACCGCGTCATCCATCTGTTCCCACAGCCAGCGCGTGGCGCACTGCTCCGCCCGCGGGCATTCCGGCGCGTCCTGTGCAAGGCACGCTACCGTAGCAAGGTCGCCCTCCGTCAGCCGCAGGATCTGCCCCGCTGTGTATTTCTCGGGGGCATAGGCCAATCGGTAACCGCCTTGTGCGC
This sequence comes from Ruthenibacterium lactatiformans, assembly GCF_000949455.1. Taxonomy (GTDB): domain Bacteria; phylum Bacillota; class Clostridia; order Oscillospirales; family Ruminococcaceae; genus Ruthenibacterium; species Ruthenibacterium lactatiformans. The sequence continues at coordinate 102,969 of NZ_JXXK01000008.1, forward strand.
CGCGCACGCTGCGCACAAAGCCCGCTTTTACAAGCTGTGAGATGATCTGCTCCATATACTTTTCGCTGATCTGCTGACGCGCAGCAATGCTTTTGACCGAACAGTACTCCTCAGGGTCCGCCAGTGCCAGATCCAGCATCAGGCGCAGCGCATAGCGCCCCCGGGTAGAAATTTTCATGGTACACGCATCCCTCTTGTTCCCCGCAAAAGGTGCAGAGATTTTTTCTTTTTATTATAAACGGGGAATTGCGCGGCCGCAAGTCAAAACCGGCAAAATAGATACGCTTTTTACTGCTTTTCTCCACAAAAAGACAAAGCAGGCCGCCCCGCGGGCTCTCTTTTCCAGAAAAGCCCTGCGGAACGGCCTGAAAACGGCGCAGAGCGTACCGGCGCTTTACAGATGATGCGCAAAGCCCTCGGCCAGCTTCTGCAGCTCGCCCTTCGTCGTCACACGCGCGTCCCATTGCAGGATCTGCGCGCGCACCGTTCCGGGCAGCGCGATCCACACATCCCGCAATTCCGGGTCCGCGCGGTAATATTCATCCAAAAGCATGCTCAGCCCTCCGTTCTGCGTCCGCCGTCGTACAGCTTGGCCAGATTTTCAGCAAATACAGCCAGGCTGTCCAGATCCTCCAGCTCCACATCCGCGTGGCGTACGGCATTTTGTACGGGAGCCGGCAGGTTTTGATAAAATACGAGCATTTCCGGCGTGTAATCCTCAAGATTCTGCATTCTTTTCACCTCTTGCGGTTAGGATGCGCGGCGGCCGGGAAAATATTCAAACGGTAAAAAACACCTGCGGCGGCCGGGAAAACCCATTTGGGGGTTGGCACTGGCGCATGGGGCGTGGTATGATAAGGTCAGGAATCAATGTAAATGCCACTGGCGGCGCAGTGCGCCGCTCAAGCGAAAGGATCCTTGTTATGCAATACACATCACTGCCCGACGGGTTCACCATTCAGGAGCTGGACGCCTCCCATCTGGAGCAATTCAACGCACTGCTGCGCTATGCGTTCCAGGTAACGGAAGAGGAGCTGGTCCAGGTGGGCTGGCAGGAGGATGAAATCAAGCAGTCAAAATTCCCCATTCTGGAATCAGCCCATGTACTGGGCTGCTTCGAGGGCAAAACGCTGGCCGCGCAGATCGCCGTATATCCCATGCAGGTAAATGTGGAAGGCTCGCTGCTGGATACCGGGTTCGTCACCGGCGTGGCCACCTATCCGGAATACGCGGGCATCGGCCTGATGAGCACGCTCATCCGCCAGGCGCTCACCGATATGCGCGGGCGCGGACAGAGCATCTCGTTCCTGTGCCCGTACTCCATCCCCTTTTACCGTCACAAGGGCTGGGAGATCGTGTCGGACAAAATGACGTTCCGCATTCGGGACAATCAGCTGCCCAAGCCCCAGCCTGTGCCGGGAAAAGTGCGGCGCATCGCCTGGGACGATCCCTCCCTTGCCGCGGTGCATGACCGCTTTGCCGCCAAAACACACGGCTGTCTTGTGCGCAACGCGCTGGCCTGGGATGAATACTGGCGGTGGGATGTGGACGACGAGGTCGTGGCCATGTACTACGACGCCGCGGACGAGCCGCAGGGTTATCTTGTCTATCTGCTCAAGCGCGAGATCTTCAAGATCAAGGAAATGGTATATCTGAACGATGAGGCCCGGCGCGGCATGTGGGATTATGTCACGGCCCACTATTCCATGGTCACCGAGGTCTCCGGCTGCAACTATACCAACCATTCGCTGGCTTTCACGCTGGAGGACAGCGATATCCGCGAGACCGTGCAGCCCTATGTGATGGCGCGCATCGTAGATTTTGCGGCGTTCATCATGAGCTATAATTTTGCCGAAGCCTCCTCGGGCGATGCCATAACCTTCCTTATCCACGACAAAGTGCTGGACTGGAACGAACAGGAGTTTACCGTGCGGTTCCATGCAGACGGCACACATACGCTTTCGGCGGAACCGTCGCCCTACACCGCGGAAATGAGCATCGGCACGGCCATCTGCATGCTGATGGGTTACAAGCGCCCTGCATACCTGAAAAGCATTGACCGCCTGACGGCGGACGCCAAGACCACGGCGCTGCTGGAACGGCTGATTCCCACGGGCAAGGCATATTTTTCAGATTATATCTGAAGCATTCCACGCAGAGCAATGCAAGACCGGGAGCCTGGAAGGCTCCCGGTCTTGTTTTGTAAATTATTTGCGGTCGTGCAAAGGCACATAGTCCACCCGCGGTTTGACACTCTTGTATGCAGGACGGATGATTTTGCCCGCATTGATGAGCTCCTCGATGCGGTGGGCGCTCCAGCCCGCGATACGGCTGATGGCGAAAATGGGGGTATACAGCTCCAGCGGCAGGTCCAGCATGCTGTAAACGAAACCGCTGTAAAAGTCGATGTTGGCGGAAACGCCCTTATAGATCTTACGCTCTTCTCCGATGACCTTGGGCGCAAGGCGCGCCACTGCTGCATACAGCGCATATTCCTCATGGCGGCCCTTCTCCTCAGACAGCATCTCCACAAAGTGTTTGAACACATTGGCGCGCGGGTCGCTCAGGGAGTATACCGCATGGCCCATGCCGTAGATCAGGCCCGCTCTGTCGAAGGCTTCCCTGTGCAGCAGCGCGCGCAAATAGGCCTCGACGGCCTCTTCGTCCGTCCAATCCCTGACATTCTGTTTCATGTCTTCGAACATCTGAACTACCTTGATGTTCGCACCGCCGTGCTTGGGCCCTTTCAGGCTGGCCAGAGACGCCGCCACGGCAGAATAGGTGTCGGTGCCCGAAGAAGTAACCACATGCATGGTGAAGGTCGAGTTGTTGCCGCCGCCGTGCTCGGCGTGCAGCACCAGCGCCAGATCCAGGATTCGGGCCTCCAGCTCGGTATATTTGCCATCCGCGCGCAGGATGTGCAGCAGGTTTTCAGCGGTGGAAAGCTCGGGCACGGGGTTGTGGATGAACAGGCTTTTGTCCAGCACATAGTGGCTGTACGCCTGATAACCGTATACCGAGAGCATGGGGAACAGCGCAATGAGCTGCAGGCACTGGCGCAGTACATTCTCGGTGCTGTTGTCCGTGGCCCGGGCGTCGTAGCTGTACAGCGTCAGCACACTGCGGGCCAACGTATTCATCATGTCGGCGTTGGGCGCCTTGAGGATGACGTCGCGCACGAAATTCGTGGGCAGCGAGCGGTAGCCCGCCAGCAGCTTCTTAAAATCATCCAGCTGTGCCTCATCCGGCAGCGCGCCAAACAAAAGCAGATAAACGGTTTCCTCAAAGCCGTACCGCTTTTCGCGGATAAATCCCGATACGATCTGCTCCACATCCACGCCGCGGTAAAACAGCTTGCCTTCGCAGGGCACCTTTTCGCCGTCTACCATTTTGCTGGACTGTATTTCACTGATCTCTGTCAGGCCTGTGAGCACGCCGTTGCCGTTCAGGTCGCGCAGGCCGCGGTTGACAGCGTACTTCACATACATTTCCGGCTCGATGACATTGTCCGCAAGGCACAGCTTCGTCAGCGCCTTGATCTCGGGCGTAATGGCCGAGTAATCGATGGATTTGTCGATGGGCATAGTGGTTCCTCCTTTTCCCGTTGTTCCCGCCGCGTTGCGGCGAAAAATTCTTCTAAAATAATGTGAACATGTTCATTATACCATAAAATCAGCAAATAATTGTTAACAATCTGTCACTCGCGGTAAAAAATATCCCGATAAAAAACGTCCCGGCGCCGCGAAAATACGGTGCCGGGACGGCGGGCTTCAATATTCTGTGCCGGAAGCCTCGTTGTTGAATATTTTGATGGCACTGGATGTACCCAGCCTGTCGGCGCCAAGCGCGATGAAGCGTTCCATATCCGCCACGCTTCGGATACCGCCTGCCGCTTTGATCCTGCAGCGGCCCTTCACACACCGCGCAAACAGCGCGATATCGTCGAATGTGGCCCCGCCGGTGGAAAAGCCGGTAGAAGTTTTAATGAAATCCGCTCCCGCTTCACACACCACGCCGCACATCGTTTCCTTTTCCGCATCTGTCAGCAGGCATGTCTCGATGATAACCTTCAGCACCTTGTTCCCCACGGCCTGCTTCAGAGCGCGGATCTCATCCCGCACGTAATCGGTATCCCCCATTTTCAGCCGGCCGATGTTGATGACCATATCGAACTCCTCGCATCCCTCGGCCAACGCCTGCTTTGCCTCAGCCACCTTTGCCGCCGTCGTCGTGGCTCCAAGCGGGAACCCGATGACCGTGCACACAGGCACGCGGCCGCCCAGATATTCCACGGCACGTTCCACCCAGCACGGGTTGATGCAGATGGATGCGGTGCTGTTTTCCAACGCCTCATCGCAGATACGGCGGATGTCCTCCCAGCCTGCGTCCGCTTTCAGCAGCGTGTGGTCTACCTTTGCCAATATCTCCTGTTTTGTCATACAGCTCCTCTTTTCCCGGGCGCGCGGCCCGTCTGTGTCTATTTGTTCCGCCCGCACCGGGCGCTTTTCTTTATTGTACCCGTTTTCCCTGCGGCGCGCAAGAAAACCAAAGGCGGGACAGCCGCAGCCGCCCCGCCCTTTTGCGCTTGAAAGCAATTATTTCACTTCGGTGACGACAACAGCCTTCACGGGGATATCCGTAAGGGCGATCTCGTTGTTGTCCGCATCCACATTCTTGAGGATGTCGGAAGCGATGTTGTTTGTGTTGTTCTGCAGCGCGGCAAACAGCGTGTCATAATCCGCTTTCGCAAAGCTGTCGAACTTGGCGGTGTCCATGGCCAACGCAACACCGTTGTTGGCCGCGTCGTAGACCTTGTTTTCGCCGCCGGGGAAAGAACCGTTGTAATATGCGGCAATCATATCATAAACGGAGGTGCCCAGGCCCTTCATCGCGGAGGTGATAACCGTCTCGGATTCGCCGGACTGGTCCACGTCCACACCGATGACCTTGGTACCGGCCGCTTCCGCAGCCGCCATCACGGAGTTTCCGACAGCGCCGCCCGCTGCAAAAATGACCTCGGTGCCGTTGTTGTACCAGGACGCGGCCTGGTTCTGGGCTTCCGGCGTGGCGTCAAAGCCGCCGGTGTAGTTGTACATCAGCTCAATGCTGCCGTCAGCCATGCCGAGCTCCTGCGCGGCATACTCGGCGCCCTGCACAAAGCCGTAGCCGTATTTTACAACGGCAGGCACGGCCATACCGCCCATATAGCCCAGCTTCGTCATGCCGTCCTTGACGGCCGCATAGCCGGCCAGGAAGCCCACCTGCTCCTCGGCGTAGGTGATACCCACGCAGTTGTCGGCGGTCTTATAGTTGTAGTCCGCATCATGCGGGTTGCCGTCAATGAGGATGAACGTCACGTCCGGATACTGGTCCTGCGCGATGTAAACAGGCTCCTCAAACAGGAAGCCCGGCGTCACGATGACCTTCGCGCCGTTCTTCACAGCCTGGTCGATGGATTCCAGGTACGCGGTGGTGCTCTTTTCCGTGGGCTGATAATACTGGTGGGAGATGCCTTTTTCCTCGGCATACTTCACCAGGCCCTCCCAGGCGCCCTGATTGAAAGATTTGTCGTCGATGGTACCAATGTCGGTGATGAGGGCAAGTTCCGCTTTTTTGCCGCCGGCGGCACAGCCGGCGAACACGGAAAGCGCCAACACGACAGCCAATGCAAGTGCAAGCAGTTTTTTCATGTCAACTCTCCTTTTCGGTCGTCCGTCCCGGACGGGGCGGACAGATGATTCCATTGCCGTGCATAGAACGGCAACAGCTCCTTTTTTACAGCCGCCTCCGGCGGCCGCGGCCCAAAAGCCGCTCTTATGAATTCCCTTGTCCAGTATACAGAATCCCCGTGTGTTTTTCAAGCCCGCCCGGCATGGCGCAGATTACAAATTTTTTACAGCGCCGCTGTGCAAATGCTTCAAAAAGGCCGCAGCATGCTCCTGAAAGCGCGCGGCCGGGCACGGGCCGTCCGGCTGCACCGGGGCGCTGCAGAACGGCCGCTTTTTATCAAAAAACGTCACAGCACCTTTTCCGGGCCAAAGCCCAAAGGCAGCAATTCGCCCAGCGTCATTTCCTGCCAGTCGTTTTCGCTTTTCGCCATGATAACCCGTAAATCCGGCCCGCCAAACTCGTACAGCATCTGCCGGCATACGCCGCAGGGCGATGTGATAAGCACGTCGTCCGGCGCGCCGTCTTTTGCTCCCACCACGGCAACGGCTGCAAATTCATGCACCCCCTCGCTCACAGCCTTAAACAGGGCTGTACGCTCGGCACAGTTGGTCGGGGTGAACGTGGCGCATTCGATGTTGCAGCCTGTATAGACGCTGCCGTTTTTGGCCAGCAGCGCGGCGCCCACCTTGAAATTGGAATAGGGCGTGTAAGCATACTCCCGCGCGGCGAACGCGGCTCGGATGAGCGCTTTCCGGTCGATGTTCTGTTCCATCGTCGTCACTCCAATACACTTCCCAGCGCGATCTCCATCATATTCGTGAAGCTCGTCTGGCGCTGCTCGGCCGTCGTCTCCTCATGGGATACAAAGCTGTCGGAAATTGTGAGCAGGCACGCGGCGTTTTTTTTCGTGGCGGCCGCATTGTGGAACAGCGCAAAGCTCTCCATCTCCACGGCAAGACAGCCCTTTTCGTCCCGCAGCTTTTCCCAATAATCCGGCTCGGCGTCGCGGTAAAACACGTCGCTGGAATGCACCGCGCCCTCAATGAGCGGCATGCCCAGCCGCGCCGCGCTTTTGCGCAGTGCGCCGCACAGCGCCTCGGAGGGATAGGTCACGTCCTTGTCATAGCCGTTCTGCGTTTTGGCATAACTGCTTTCGCTGTATGCGCTGGTGGCCAGCACCACGTCGAACACCTTGGCCTGCGGGCTGTACGAGCCCGCCGAACCGATGCGGATGATGTTTTCCACGCCATATTGGGTGAACAGCTCCCAGGAATAAATGCCGATAGACGGCATGCCCATACCGCTTCCCATCACGGATACCGGCACACCCTTATACGTGCCGGTGTAGCCCAGCATGCCGCGCACCGAGGTAACAAGCCCCGGGCTTTCCAAAAAGGTCTCGGCAATGAATTTTGCGCGCAGCGGGTCTCCGGGCATGAGCACGGTTTTTGCAAAATCGCCCGCGGCGGCCGCATTGTGTGGGGTAGACATAGTTTTTTCTCCTTTACTGTCGGGTGATGCGCGGCCTCATACAAGGTAACGCGCGCGGATGTCCTCAAGCTCTGCCGCGCCGATTTCAAACTCGGCCCGCAGATATTCTTCAAAAGACGGATATTTTTCTTCAATGGCGTCCAGCGCACTTTCAATGCTCTCCCGCCGTACGCCTGTGGCGATTTCCGTCACCTGCTGCGCCTGCGCTGCGGGCAGTCCCGCCCGCTCCAGCATTCCGCGGAACTGGTCCCGCCCCGTGGTGCGGCAGGCATTGGTCAATAGATAATCCTCCACGATATCCTCCCGGGAAACGCCCAGCGCCTTGAGGATGAGCGCCGCCGCCACGCCCGTGCGGTCCTTGCCGGCGGTGCAGTGGAACAAAATGGGCGTTTGCCCGGCGCGGATGGCGCCGAACAGCGCCCGGTACGCCGGGTTGCCAAAGGGCATCCGTGCGTAGCTCTCATGCACGCCTTCTGTCAGCATCCGAATGCCGTCTTCACTGCGAAGCAGCTTTTCCAGGTCGAAATCCACCTCGCTGCCGTCCTCAGCCAGCATGGCGCTGGCCGGAATGTTCACCACGCCGGGGAAATCCGGGTCCGGCGCGAGCGTCCGCTCTTTTTCCGAACGGAAATCGAACACGGTACGCACGCCCAGCGCCTCGAAACGGGCGCGGTCCGCCGGAGTTTTAATATTGGCAAGCGCGGGGCTGCGGTAGAACGCGCCGTATTTGACATGCCTTCCGCCGCAGCCTGTATATCCGCCCAGCTCCCGAAAATTTTCGCACGCTTTAAACGGCAGCGGCGCGCCGGGTCTCTCTTGCTGCATGGGGTTCAGCCTCCTGTGTTTTTATGGCAGACGCATGCCTTGCATCACGCCTGCTCTTTCACGCTGCCGTCCGCGTACGCGGCCAACAGCTTTTTAAGGTCCGCGATCTGGTCCTTCAGCCGCGCGCCCTCGTCCGTATCTTCTACATAGACGCGTTTGCCGCTGGGCTCGAACACGTCCTTGGTAGACAGGATGTCCAAATTGTCCAGAATCGCCTTCTGGGTGCTTTCAAACGGGCCGTGGCTGCGCAGGGAAAGCCCGCGGGATGAAGAAACCAGCGTGTATCCCGCGATGCCCGTGCGCTGATGGTACGCTTTACAGAAGCCGCCGTCTATGACAATGAGCTTTCCGCCCGCCTTCACAGGCTGCTCGCCGCTGGCCGCGCGCACCGGAATGTGTCCGTTCACGATATGACCCGTTTCAAAATCCAGCCCAAACTCCGCAAAAATGCGCCGCGCGGTGCCGCGCGCCACAGCCTCATCCTCGTTTTCGATGTGTGCATAATAAGGGTTTTTCCGTTCGGGAAATTCGCCGTCCACGAACAGATGTTCAAAAGACGCCATGCGGTCCCGCCCGAAAATGGGCGACAGCGGGCCACACCACAGATAGTATAGAAAATCCCGCCCGCGGCGGCGCGCATCGCTGCCCACGGGCGCGAAATAACCCTGGCGCGCCATGCGTTCGCATTTGTCCATCCACGCACGTCCCGAAAACGTCTCCCCGCCGTATTCCACCCGGGCGAACTCCCCGTTTTCATCCAGCGGCACGGCTCCGTGAAACAGCAGATTGTTGTTTTCAATGCGGTACACGCTTCCCTTGGCATACAGAAAGCGAACGTGCCGCGCCAGTTTTTCGCTCTGCATGAAGCTCTGGCACAGCTTATCCAGCACGTCGCGCTCGCCGGGCGTCAGCGCGGCGGGGCGTGCGGGGTCCACCGTGGGAAAATCGCAGTCTTTCATGTGGTATTCCACGCCGTCGATCACGATGGTCTGAGACACGAAATCCACCTGTTCCAGCAGGGCGCGGCCCTGCATGCCGAAATCCGGGTTGCGGCCGATCAGCGCGCATTCCAGCTTGAACAGCATTACGGCGATGGCCTTGTGCATCCGTGCGGTGCGTGCAAGGTCAGCCGGGGTATACTCGCCCTCCTCTACCAGCTTGGGCCAAAAGCCGGAAACGTCCGTGTCCCGGTACACCTCCTCGGCATATTGGGAAAGCGGCCTCAGGCTGATGCCGTAGCCGTCCTCCAGCGTCTCCAGATTGTTGTAGCTGAGCGTCACATGGATGACGCTGGCAACGCACACCGTGCTGCCGGCCGCCGCGCCCATCCACTGCACGTCGTGGTTACCCCACTGTACATCCACGGAATGGTGGCGCATCAGCTCATCCAAAATGATGTCCGGCCTGGGGCCGCGGTCGAAGATATCACCCACGATGTGCAGGCGGTACACGGCCAGCCGCTGGATGAGCTGCGCCAGAGCGGTGATAAAGTCATCCGCACGGCCAATGTCAATGATGGAATCCAGAATACGCCCGTAGTAAAATTCCTTATCGTGGTCCTCAAAGTGGGCGTGCAGCAGCTCGTCCAGGATATATGCAAAATCCCCGGGCAGGCGCTTGCGCACAAAACTGCGGGTGTATTTGGAGGACATCATGCGGCACACGTCGATCAGCCGGTACAGCGTCTTTCGATACCATGCGCCCAGGTCGCTCTGCCGCGGCTTCAGCTGGGCCAGCTTCTGCGCGGGATAATAGATCAGCGTTGCAAACTCCGCGCGCTCGGCGTCGGACATCTCGCCGGCCAGCACACGGTCCACCTTTTCCTTGATCACGCCGGAGGCATTTCCAAGTATATGCGTAAAGGCGTCGGATTCACCGTGCAGATCGCTCATAAAGTGCTCCGTGGGCTTCGGCAGCCGCAGGATGGCCTGAAGGTTGATGATCTCACTGGAGGCCGCAGCCACGGTGGGATACTCCTTTGCAAGCTGCACCAGAAACTTTTCTTCTGCCGTATGAAGCATTTTTTGCATGAACAGCCCCCTTTCCGGGATTTCTTCTTAAGGAATATTGTACCACAAATGCAGAAAATATGGTACACTATCCCTTGAGAAAATCGGGACGGGGGAGGATAAGGCATGGAGACGCCCACCCACTGTACGTTGTGTCCTCGCCGCTGCGGGGCGGACCGCACGCGGACGCATGGCCTTTGCGGCGGCGGCGGTATGGTGAAAATCGCGCGCGCGGCGCTGCATTTCTGGGAGGAGCCCTGCATCTCCGGCACACAGGGCAGCGGCACGGTGTTCTTTTCGGGCTGCCCGCTGCAATGCTGCTACTGCCAGAATCACGGCATCAGCGCCGGAAATTTCGGGCGGGAGATATCCACCCGGCGCCTGGCGGATATTTTTCTGGAGCTTCAGGAGCAAGGCGCACACAACATCAACCTTGTCACGGCGGGGCATTACCTGCCCTGGGTATGCGAGGCACTCGATATGGCCCGGCCCGGGCTGCATATCCCGGTGGTATACAATACCAGCGGCTATGAAACGCCCGAGGCCGTGGCCGCCCTGCGCGGCTATGTGGACATCTGGCTGGCGGACGTCAAATACCGCTCGCCGGAGCTTTCCGCCGAATATTCAAACGCGCCGGACTATTTCGAGGCTGCCCGCACCGCCGTAAAGGCGATGATCGCGCAGGCCGGGCCGCCTGTTCTGGACGGTCAGGGACTGATGCGCAGCGGCGTTATCCTGCGGCATCTGGCACTGCCGGGCGCCGCGGCGGATACCCGCGCCGTGCTTCGCTTTATGGCCAAAGAACTTCCGCCGGGAAGCTTTTTGACGAGCCTGATGAGCCAGTACACGCCGTTCTACAAGGCGAAGGAGCACAAGGCCCTGGGGCGGCGCATTTCGACGTATGAATACCGAAAGGCTGTGGACTATGCGGTAGAGCTTGGCCTGACGGAAGGCTTCATGCAGGAAAAAAGCAGTGCAAAGGAGGAATACACTCCCGCTTTCAATTTGGAAGGCGTGTGAGGGAGCTGGTATGGAGGAAAAGGATTCTCTTGCGGTTTATTACGGAAAAAATTTCTGGACGGCGCCCCAGGGCGCACCGGCGCAGGCCGTGCCCGTGGACTGGCAGTTCACCTGGGCCGGGCATTTGTGCCGCATCCCGGCGCTGTATGTTTCAGACGCCGGGCTTACGCTTGATGTGCTTCTGTTTCTGGACAGCGGCGCGGTGCGCACGTTCTGCAAAAAATATGCGGGGGTGGACGGCGAGCGCCTCACGCCCTTGGAAGAGCGGATGTTGGAGGGAGAACGGCCCATCCCGGAGGCTTCCTTTTCCCCGCGCCTGATCAACGGCCTGCCTGTGGAGCCGTGCGCATCCAGCAGCTTCACCTGGGTTCCCTTTGTGCGGCGCGAACGGCCCGACGCCGCCGTAGACGCCGTGCGCGCCGCTTACGCTTCCCTGTGCCTGCCGGGCGACTGCTATGTGTGCCACCGTGTGCACGCCCCCTGGCCCCGCGGGATGCAGACCGCTGTAAAAAGCCTGTCACTGGAGGTCGCCGCCGGGCCGCGGTGGATGCCCGTCGGCCGCGAATTCGCCGTCAACGAAGTGAGCGCTGCCGCCTGTGCGGTGCCTTTCGCACACCCGGCTACAGGCGCAAAGCACACGCTTTATGTAAATGAACTTGCTTTCCTTCACCGCGGCCCCACACCGCGCCTGCCGCAGTTGGAGGAGGGCTGGCTGCCGGTGATCGCCTACGAGATCGTGCCGCCCCTGCCCGCCGGCGAGGAACCGGAGCTGATGGAAACGGGCCTGCCGCCCATCGAATGCACCGGACCGGTTGGCGTAGCGCTGAGCGACAGCGGCCCCGGCCCGCACGGCACAAAGCCACGCGCAGCCTGCGGCTGGCTGCGCGGCGCGCAGGGCGGCGCGGTACATATGGCGCTGGCAGGCATCCATGCTCAGCGTGGAAGTTCTCTGCGCTATTCCTTCGAGGTGTAAGCATCCTCAGGAAGCCGCCCGGCTTTCCCGCCGGGCACGCTGAGCTTTCTCTCCTTCTTTTCGGAAACAAAAAGCGTCCCGTCTGCATCTTGCCGCAGGCGGGACGCTTTTTATTGTACGCATCCGGGTATTCCGCGCCGGACCGCGCTCATTTCAAAAGCAGCGGCAGAAACGGAAGGACAACGCCGAAAACGAGGAACAGCGCGCCCCCGAAACGGATGCCGAACCTGTATAACTCCGACGGCTCATCGGCGCGGTACGATTTCCACTGCTCGGTCCATTTCCAAACCAGCGCCGGACGAAGCAGGCACAGCAGCCCCAGCGCAATACAAACCGCCGAAAGGATCATACAATATACCATTCTCCACCTCTCTCTCCATTCCGTTGCGTTTCTTTCCCTGCCTCAGTAGTAAAAAGCCGGGGACGCCACCGCCATTATCAAAAACAGCACGAACGTCAATACAAAAAACACAGCCCATGCGATGACACGCGCAGCCAGAAAGCCCCGCGCAAAGTTGCGGCGGTTGGGGCGGCCCGGGCTGTCCAGCGCCCAGACGAGCAGGAACACCAGCCCGATCACCGGCACCATTCCCAAAAGGGACATTCCGAGATAGGAGCCCATGGATATCGGCTCGGGCAGCTCCGGCTGTCCGTAGCTTTGCATGCCGGGCGTATAATAGGCAGGCCGCTGCGCATAAGCGGGCGGCGGAACGCCCGGGCCGGGTGTTCCCTCAGGCCGCGGCGGCATATAGATGGGCCGCGGCGCAGCCCCCACAGGGCTGCCGCCCTGCGGCGGATACGGATACGCCTCCCCCTGCCCGTGGATGGGAGGCACGGGCGCACCCGGTCCGGGCTGCGTCGGGATTTCCCCCGCGGAGACCGTCACAGGCGGCTCCTCCAGCCGTCCGGCCTGCCGTGGTTCACCCGTGCCCGCCTCCCGCACGGGTGGCTCCGGCAAGTCGGCCGCGGGCGCGCTTCCGCCCTCCTGCCCGGACAGCCCTGCATCGCGGGTGCCGTCCTGCGCTTGTGCCTGCGGCGGCTCCGCCATCCGGTCCGGCTCATCGGGTTCGATCCTACGTCCGCAGTTCGGGCATGCGTCCAGGCCCGGCACAAGCGCCGTGCCGCAGATAGGACAAAAGTTTTTTGCCATTGCAAAACGCTCCTTTCCGCGCGCCCCATGGGGCCTGCGGTCAAAAATACATATATACCTGACAGGGGATCATGCCATTGTACAGCTTGCGGCGGCGTTTGGCCTTTTTGCCGAAATGCTGCTCAAAATCCGCGTCCGCCGTAATAATGTATGCGCTGCGCACGGGGTTTTCCTCCAGCCGACGGCCCAGCATGCGCTCCAGCTCCGCGGCGGCGGCAAGGTCTCCCAGGCGCTCGCCATAAGGCGGATTGGTGAACACCATCGCGCCGGGGGCAGGGGAAAAATCCTTCACATCCGCCGTAAAGAACCTGCAGTGCTTTTCCACTCCCGCCAGCTTTGCATTGGCCGCAGCCAACGCCACCGCCGCAGGGTCAATGTCAAAGCCTACGCCTTGGAATTCCACGCCCCGCCGGATCTCCGAAAGGGCTTTCTCCCGCTGCTCTTTCCAGACGGCGGCAGGCAGAAACGCATAGTGCTCCGCCGTAAAGCGGCGCCGCAGGCCGGGGGCCATGTTCATGGCCTTCATCGCGGCCTCGATCATCAGCGTACCGCTGCCGCAGAACGGGTCCTGCGCCAGTGTGTCGGGATAGATGCGGCCCAGGTCAATGATGGCCGCGGCCAGCGTCTCCTTGATGGGCGCCTCCATACTGTTTTTGCGGTAACCGCGCTTGTGCAGGCCGTCGCCGGAGGTATCCAGCATTACCTCCACCATATTTTTGCGGATGGAAAAACGTATTTTGTACAGCGCGCCGTCCTCTGGCAGAACCTGCACCCGGTGCCCGCGCTTGAGCCGCTCCACCACAGCCTTTTTCACGATGCTTTGACAGGCCGGAACGCTGGAAAGCGCACTGGACAGACTACTGCCCTTCACCGGGAACTCCGCGTCCGCGGGCAGCAGCTCTTCCCAGGGAATGGCCGATACGCCGTCAAACAGCTCGTCAAAGGTAACGGCCTTGTAGGTCTTAAGGAGGATGAGCACGCGCTCGGCACAGCGGCTCCACAGATTGGCGGCTGCGATGATGTCCGGCCCGCCGCGGAACGCCACGCGTCCATCTGTGACAGCGACATCCTCTGCGCCGATGCGCTTAAAGTCGAACGCCGCGGCGCTCTCTGTGCCAAAATAGCAGGGTGCGATCAAATCATATTTCAAAATTGTTTTCCTCGTCTTTTTAAAATCGTGTCAGGGCAGCGCCCCGGCATTCCGCAGGCCGGGACCGCCGTGACGGCTTGGGGGCGATAAAGCCCGTACCAGCCGTACAACGTGCGTTATCAGTTTAAGTATAGCACAAGCCCGGCCGCATCACAAGCGGCGGCTGTTTTCTGAATGAAATGATCCGGCGGTGCGGCGCCCGGCACCTGTCCCCCTTCCCTTACCGATCCGACGGCCGGACGGAACATGAACTGCAACACCTCCCGGTTCGGGAGCAAAATAATTCACAGAACAGCTTTTGGTACCGATGTCTCCATCCGGTCGCGCCGTACCTTAAAGGCACCCTGCAAATACGCCGCATTGTTCTTTCATATATGGTATAATAACCTCAAACCCGCCGCTTGCGCGGCTGCGCGCACTTCATGCGCTGATGCGCTTATCGCGCATTGCTTTGAGAACATTGAACCATGCAAAACCGCAATGGATGCGGTTTTGTTGTGGCCGCTTCGCGGCGCTATGGTATAATATGTCCGGTTGGCGAATGTAAGCCGCAGGCGAAGCATGCGCTTAGCGGCATAGATACCATGTTTCTTAGTGAACACGAGCGGTACCCGAAGTGCGAGCTTAGAAAATGGTATATTGTCCGTGAAACAACAGGAAGCCGCCGTTTGGGGCGAAAAGGCAAATGGCAGATAGCTGCAGCGACTGTGAAAGAATCGAGTTGATCAAAAAGCAGAAGACCCCATATTTTGTCAGAGAATCAAAAACCGGTTACGTCGTTATCGGTGACAATCAGCGCATAAAAAGACATTCTCTTTTTCTATGCAAGCAATGCGTCTCTGAGCTGCATCTTTTAGCACTTGAATTCAGATATGGCTTTCTGACAGAAATGTCTATCGCAGCTGAAGCCGTTTATAAAAGCGTTTAAGCCGGAAAAGCTGAATTATGAACTTCTGCGCGTAGGCGGCGTCCATATGCACGGCATATATTTTCCAGAAGAAACGGCGATACGCCCCGCCCCGGCCCTGTTTGGCAGTTGGGGAAGGAATTGTCGTCGGAGAAATATCGTCCCTCCTCAGAAGAATTGGCAGCTTTAAAGACACAGTTGAACATAGAATTGGACAAGCTCTTGTTATAGACCGCCTGCTTGACCATCATACATCACCTGCGGAAGGCCCTGTTCCCGGCGCCGGCCGCACAAAAACATCCTGCCCGGAATTTATACGGGCAGGATGTTTTGCAGCTTGTCGAAAAAGCTACGCTTTTGCGCCAAGCTGCCTACGAACAGGGCCTGCGGCCCCGTTCGCCGCGCACGGCGCGGGATTATTTTAAATGAAAAAGGGGTTCGCCATCCCTTTTTCAAGCTTTTTCCCCGGACGCTTCTTTTCCTTCTTTGCCTTTTTCGATGGTCTAAAAACATCCTGCCCGGAATTTATGCGGGCAGGATGTTTTGCTCCTTCACGCTGTCGGCGCTTCAATGAAAAGAACCGCTTTATCCCAGAACATTTTATCCGGTCGGTTCCGCCTTACTCTTTCTCCAAGCGCTTGAGCAGCAGCATGCAGAGAACGGACGACATTGCCATCACCAGAGCCAGCGGCCACAGGTTCCCAGCGGAAAATCCGCCGTCCTTCATCAGGCAAAAGCCCCATGACGCAGGAAATATCCGTCCCGCCGCACCAAGAACGCCGGGCAGCAGCTCCGACGGGAACATAATGCCCGACAGAAGAATGGAGGGAAGAAAAACGAGCTGGGAAAACATGGTCAGCTTCGCCTGATCCCTTACTGCCACCCCAAGCACGCCGCCCACGCTCAGCGACGCGGCAGTAAAAACCGCCAGGGCACCGAAATACGCTGCCGGGTCGGCAGGCGCCGCCGCGCCGAATGCAGGCGGCGCAGCCAAATAGATTACCGCGCTCATCAGCATCAGATGCAGAAATGTGGACAAGAGCGCCGGGATGAGACCGAAGTACAGCGGCACACCGTTGGCTTTGTACATTTTTTTGATATCGCCGCCGTAGATCTCCACCAGCGAGGGCGGCAGGCCGATCAGCGCCCCCATGGAGACACCCATCACCGTCATGGACGGAACCAGCGTTTCCCGCGCGGACGGGTTGACCGATGTAAAAATCCCTCCCATCATTGCAAAAAACAAAAGCGGCACCACATAGCAGGTAATGAGCAGCGTCCTGCTGCGGATGTCCAGCCGCCATTGCAGCGCCGTGCCATACAAAAACGCCCCCATCATACATCCTCCTTCGCAATATCCATAAAATGCTGCTCCAGTGTTCCCCGTCCTACTGTAACATCCAGAATCGCGACGCCGCACCGTTTGTAAGCTTCCAGCAACGGCAGCAGGGCCTCCCCTACGTCGTCAGCCTCAAAACGCTCCTCACCCTGCGCTGTCCGGACGCACACAAGGTATCGGCTGCCGATATGCGCGGTCAGTTCCGTCACAGTGCCCAGAAAAACCAACTCTCCGCGGTTCAGGATGCCGATGCGGCTGCACAGGCTTTCCACCTCCGCCATATCATGGCTGGCCAGGACGATGGTTTTCCCCTGCGCCTGCAGTGCGCGGATCTGCGCGTGGAGCGCCACCCGCCCCTCCACGTCCAGCCCGGCTGTGGGTTCATCCAGAAATACCACGTCCGGCCTTCCGGTGAGCGCAAGTGCAAGATGCAGCCGCCGCTTTTGTCCGGTGGACAGCGCGCCGTACTGCGTTTTTTTCATCCCACCGATGCCCAGTGCGTCCAGCATGGCCGCATCCGGCTTCGTTCCGTTCCATTTTGCAAACAGCGCCACGGCCTCCATGGGCCGGATGTGCGCCGGCAGAGAGGCGGACTGAAGCTGTATCCCGGCCTTGCCCCACACCACAGCACTGCCGCCATCCTGCCGCCGCAGGCCCTCGATGCATTCCAGCGCCGTGGTCTTTCCCGCGCCGTTCACCCCCAGCAGCGCAAAGATCTCGCCCTGCTCCACCGTGAAGGTCAGTCCCTTCAGCACCGCACGGCCTGCGTAACTTTTTTGCAGGCCCTCCACCCGTATCGCACAGCTCATTGCATATCCTCCCCTGTCGGCCCTGTCCCGATCCGGGTAAAATAGGCGTCCAGCGCCGGCTCGATGTACGCACTTGCCGCGGCCTGCCTTTGCCGCCACGCGGCGTCCGCTCCGTCAAAGCTTCCCATCTCCATCAGCTTTGCCAAAATTTCCATGTCCCCGCCGGTGAACTCCGTCACCATCTGCCAAAATGCGGCCGCCAGCGCCTGCCCCCGCGCCCCTTCGGGCGGCTCGCCTGCGGCCTGCAGACGCAGCGCCTCGTCCTGCAGGCGGTTGAAGGTCTCCAGCATCGCCCGGCCGCTCTCCTTGTCGAAGCGGCTGCGGATATGGTCCAGCGTTCTTTCGTCAAAATGCTTGATGAGCCAGTAAAACTCATTTTTCATCTGCAGGTTCACAATAATATCCGCGTACTTTTTAAAGTCCACCGTCTGCATCTGCAGCACCTCGGCACGCAAAGTCTCAATGGCCGTGAGTGATTCCGTCAGCACCGCGATCTTCTCCCGCACGGCGGCAGCCTGCGCTGCCAGCGCGTCCGCAACGTCGGCGGGCGTATCCAACGGCGCAAGCCTGTTTTTGATGTCGTCCAGGGAAAAACCCAGAGACTTCAGCGACAGGATTTGATGGAGCTGTATCATATCCTTATCCGTGTACAGTCTTCGCCCGCCTCCGCTTTCTGCCGTGGGAGAAAGCAGTCCCTCCCTGTCGTAGTATTGAAGCGTGCGGACCGTGACGCCCATTCTTTCCGCCAGCTTTCCCACGGTCATAAAGCCATCCGGCAGCGCCCGTTCATTTTTTGGCATCTCTATCACCTCCCTGCCATTATATTTCATGACGCCGCGTCACAAGCAACCCTTTTTTGACGCCCATGCAAAATATTTTCCGGCGCTTGGCGCAAAAAAGCGCCGCGCGAAACTTCGTGCGGCGCTCTGCCTGCAATCTTCATTGAAAAGTACGCATCAGCGTTCCGGAATCAGTACGCCGTAGCTGCCGTCCTTGCGGCGGTACACCGCGTGGATCTCATCGGTGTCCGCGTCGCGGAATAAAAAGAACGTGTGGCCCAGCATATTCATCTCCAAAATCGCCTCATCCACGGTGCTTGGCTTGCAGGAAAAGCGTTTTTCGCGGATGATGCTGTATGCTTCTTCCGGCTCCGCCTCGTGGGCGGCAAGCGCGAATTCCTCCACCGCGGGCTGATAGACACGGTTTTCCAAACGCTTGCGGTTTTTAACGATGCGCCGCGTCAGCAGGTCTACCGCCGCGTCGAACGCATCTTCCATACGGTCGGCCGATTTCTCGGCACGGCTCGTAAAGCCCTTGTCTTTAACGGTCACCTCCACCGTCTGCCAGTCCTTTTCCACGGTCACGGTAACGTTCGCCTCCGCGCTGTCGGAAAAGAATTTGTCCAACTTTGCAAGCTTTGTTTCCACGCGCTGTATAAACGCGTCCTTCAGGTTGACTTTTCGTCCTGTGCATGTGATCTTCATAAACCAAAGCCTCCTTTAACAGTTGAAAAAGCGGCGTGGACAACCCCGCTTCTTCTGTTTTGATTATACCACGTCAGCACGTGATTTTACAAGGATTTTATAGGCAATATTTACAAAATGTTATTTTAGCATACACAAAAAAATATACAATTCGCACGCAATGTAAATTAAAAAGCGGCGCAACTGAACAAGCCGCGCCGCTTTGAGCGGAGATTTCTTTCATTATACGCCGGAAAAGCCCGCGCGCCGCAGGCTCTGCCCGCTCAATGCCCCCGGCGGGAGTAACCGCCGCCGCGGCGCGCCTCGGTGACGCGGCGCAGGTCGGAGATTTTTTCCTCGCTGCGGGATTTGAACTGGCTCATCATGTCCTCAAACGACATTTCACCCTGCGGCTGCGACTGAGTGCGGGGCTGCCAGGTGCGGCCGGTATCCGCGCGCTGGGGGCGCGGGGGGCGCGGCTCAGTGCGCTTGATGGAAAGCGCGATTTTGCCCTCGGGCGAGATGCTCATCACCTTCACCTTCACGGTCTGTCCTTCGCTCAAAACGTCGGAAAGCTCCTGGATATACTCGTTGGACACCTCGGAAATGTGTACCATGCCGGTTTGGCCGCCGGGCAAAGCCACGAACGCGCCGAATTTTTTTACGCCGGTGATCTTGCCCTCTACGATGCTTCCTACCTCTACTGCCATGGATTGCGATAACTCCTTACGTTAAATAAAGTTATAAAAATTGCGAAGCCGCAATGCTTACCAAAACCGGTGCAGTCAGTCCCCCGACATATCCACATAGATATGCTCGCCGGGCAGCACATATCCCAGCTTGTCGCGCGCGATGCGCTCCATATACGCCGCTTCGTCGCCGGAATCCAGTGTGCGCTGCAGCTCGGTGTTGGCCGCCTCCTGGGCGGCTACCTGCTGCGTCAGGTTCTCCAGCTGCTGGCGCTTGGAAACGATGTCGATCTGCGCAAATACAAGCGACACGCACAGATAGATGCAAACGCAAACAAGCCCTATGCGTACCGCAAGGGCCGAAAAGCCTTTTTTCTGTTTGCGCTTTCTCTCTGCCATAAACCTTTCTCTTCCCCGGCCGGCGCGTTTTGCAGCACGGCCGCACGGGGATGCTCCATCCACAAAAGGGTACACTTCCCCCAGTGTCACTTTGAATTATACAACACGCGGCCGCTGTTTTGCAACCTTTTCTTTCTGGCCGCCCGGCTTTTTTTCACACGGCCGGCGCTGTGCGCCGTACGCACACGCTGAAAACGCGCCGAAACCGCACCCGCAAACGGGCGCAGCACCGCGCGCCACAGCATTACGAACGGCCAGGCCAGGCACCAGCGAACGAACGCTTCGACGCCGGAAAGCAGAGGCTCCAATGCGGCGCGGCTGGCCAAAAAACACAGCACACATCCCGCCAGCGTATACCAGCGCGGCTGGCCTGCATAAAAACGGCTCATGGCCGCGCTGCGGTACAAAAGCGCCCCCACGGCCAGCACAGCGGCGTCGCAGATAAAGCATACCGCTTTGCCTGAACCCAGCAGCATGCGTGCGGCGCTGTAGCCCACACACAGAAGAAACCCCAGCCCGGCGGCGTAGAACAGATCCCGCAGCGCGAGCCCCACCGGGACTCCGCCAACCATTTACCGCACCAGCCTTTTAAACAGGGATTCCTGTTTTTCCCGTTTGGCGGTGTACTGGACATATTCGATGGAACCGTTGATCTTCACCTCGCCCGTCTGAACGGAAAGCTCGCTGACCGTCAGCCCTTCACCGCCGATGGCAAGCGTGCCGCCGGGCGTTTCCAGCGTGGCCGTGAAAGAGTCGTAGGAGACGATGGACAAAATGCCCGTCGCTGTAAGACGCTTGCGGTCCTCTATTACAACACTGTGCGGCGTCTGCCGCGCCTGGTTCGCCGCCGGGGCGGCCGGATTGATCGTCATTTGTTTTGCACCTCTCTTTATCACCATGTGTATGCAAAGAGCGGCGCGCATATGACGGCGCGCAGGAAGCCGAAGGGACTGCGTGCAAACCAAAACGGCTTACTCCGAAAGCACCACGTACATCTCGCGGGCAAGGTCCTTGCCTGTGGGCGCCTCGGTGGATACCACCTTCACGCGCACGGGCCTCTGGCCGAACGCCACCTCGATGACGTCGCCTTCCTTGACGGCATAGCTTGCCTTAACGGGCTTGCCGTTCACTGTGATGCGCCCGGCGTCCGCCACCTCGTTGGCCACAGTGCGGCGTTTGATGAGATGGCTCACCTTCATAAATTTGTCAATGCGCATGGCTGCGCTCCTTTCTGTTGTCTTGTAAGAAAAATGCAGCCGGAGGGCTTGTCCTCCGGCTGCATGGAAAAGGGCCGATATCGCTTATTTCGCCACGGCGTCCTTCAGAGCCTTGCCGGCCTTGAAAGCGGGAGCGGTGGTAGCGGGGATCGTGATCTCCTCTTTCGTGCGGGGGTTGCGGCCTTTGCGGGCGGGGCGCTCGCGGGTCTCAAACGTGCCGAAGCCGACAAGAGCAACCTTGTCGCCGGCCTTCAAGGCCTCGGTGATGCCGTCCAGAACAGCAGCGACAGCCTTCTCGGCGTCCTTCTTGGTCAATTCAGCCTCAGCGGCAACTTTCGCGATCAGATCAACTTTGGTCATTGTAATAAACCTCCGAAATAATGATTGAGTGTATGTTTTCAAAGCACGGTTAGCGCTTTGTAAAAACCTCTTTTGCTCTTTTCCATAGTTTGTCCAACTCTGCGGCGCTTAAATCATCCACCGCGCAGCCCTGCTGGGCGGCCAGGCGTTCCATTTCCCTGAAGCGCCGCACAAATTTCACCGTTGCGGCGTCCAGCGCCTCTTCCGCGTCGCAGTCCAGAAAGCGCGATACGTTCGCCGCAGAAAACAGCACGTCGCCCAATTCCTCCTGCTGCGCATCCGCACTGCCCTGCGCCACAGCCTGCTTCAGCTCCGTCAGCTCCTGTTCCAGGTCCGCGATGGCAGCCTGCGCGTCGGGATAGGTGAAGCCGTGGTCAGCCGCGCGTTTGGCCACCTTTCGGCTGCGCATCAGCGCCGGCAGGGCCGCGGGCACGCTGTCCAGGTCATCCCCCGCGCCTTCGCGGTGCTTTTCCCGGCGCTTGAGCGCCTCCCAATTCTGCAGCGCCTCGTCCGGCGTCTGTGCGCCGGCGTCCCCAAAAATATGCGGATGCCGGTAGATGAGCTTTTTGCAGATGCCCGTACAGACGTCCCCGAACGTGAACGCCCCCTGTTCTTCCTCCATACGCGTGTGCAGAGCCACCTGGAGCAACACATCGCCCAGCTCCTCGCACAGAAGGCTGGCATCGGCAAGGTCGATGGCGTCCGCCACTTCGTAGGTCTCTTCGATAAAATTCTTGCGGATGGACGTATGCGTCTGCACCTTATCCCACGGGCAGCCATTTTCCGGATCCCGCAGCAATGCGACAATCTCCAGCAGGTCTTCCATGTTATAGCGTTCTTTCTGCGTCAGCCCGTTCATGGAATACCCCTTTCCGTCTACTCCATAGATTTTACATGATAGGCCCTCACTTTGCAAGTAGTTTGGCCCTTTTTTTCCCGGATTTGCCCCCATCCGCGGGCTTTTTTTACATCTGCGGCCCCAAACTGCGCGGAACCGTTTTTCTTGCGCGGACACCATGCGCCATGGGCGCACGCCAAAGGGCAGAAAAGCGCGCCGCGCTCCCCTTTTCCGGGAGCGCGGCGCGCCGGCCCCGCTATATTTTTTTGCGCCTGCGGATCACCGCAAAGCGCATTTTCGGCCCGTTACAGTTTGCCCCCGCACCCAGGACAAAATATGGCATGTGGGTCTACCTCCGCGCCGCACTGGGGGCAGTAGACAGCCGTCTGTGCATCGTCTGCCATGGCGGCTGCTGGCGCAGGCTCCAGCGCCGCGATATCCTTTTCGACAGCCGCGATGGTCTCTATGTAGCGCTCCACCAGCGCCGTGTTTTCCTCGCCGTTTTTGTGCAGCGCATACACCAGAGCGCCAAGCTGGCGCTGGGCGCGGCTCAGCTTGTTTTCCAGCGCCAGCAGGTCCATCTGCTTTTTGCCCTTCTGGGCCAGGTCTCCTGTTGTCTTTACGGCCGCGTCCGCCAGCGTGGCGGCCGCGCCCTTAAGTTTATCGAACGTGGTCATTTCCAGCACCTCTCTTATTTTACCTGTTTTACTTGAGCTTTGATTATAGTATAGTATGAAGCCGCGCGCTTTGCAATGCATTCATCCGATGAATTCCCGCAGCATGGACGTCCTGGGGATGCTCTGTTCGGGCAGCGGCATGCACAGTGCAAAACGGCTGCACAAGCTTTCCAGCTGCGCCGCATAAGGCGTTCCCGGCGCAAGCTCACCCCGCAGCGCGGTGACAAAAGGCGCAAGACAGCACACCTCGTAGGAAAAGCTGGTATCCAGCAGCAGGTCTGCTTCGGGTTTGAAAACCTTGATGTTCTTATCCTCTCCCTCGCAGACGGCGGGCCACATGGAAAAAGTCTTTTCCAAGCTGTGGCCGCGGAACTTGTGGTCCCGCACCATGCGGCGTGCCAGGCGCACGTCCCGCGTGGGCAGAATGCGCTGGCCGTCCCGGGAGTATTCCTCCCGCATGCCCGCATAGATCTTGAACGCGCTGCCCTCGGGCAGCAGCGCCGTCAGGCGGGGGTTCAGCGCATGGATGCCCTCGATGACCACCACACCGTCCCCCACCTCCACGGGGATAACGCCGTGGCGGCGGCGCTCTCCGCAGAAATCGAAATCCGGAATCTGTGTTCGGCCCGTGCGGATGAGCTCCAGCAGACAACGGTTGATGGCCGAGATATCCAGTGCGTCCACGCTCTCATAATCCACACTGCCGTCGGGCAGACGGGGATAATCCTTTAGGTCCTTGTAAAAATTGTCCAGCGACACCACCGCGCTGCGCCGCCCATGGGCGGCAATGCAGTCCGCCAGCTTGTGAGCGGTGGTCGTTTTTCCGGAGGCAGACGGCCCGGTGAGCATCACCACATGCGCGCCGCTCTCCCGCACGCACGCAGCCGCGTGCTCGACGCGTGCGGCATAGTCCTGCTCGCAGTAGTCAATGAACGCCTCGGGCGAGCGGGCCGCCACGTTCACAAGGCCCAGTTCAACGAGCCGTTTCGGGATCCAGATCAGCGTATTTGGCATAAAAGTCGTCAACTCCCTGCTTGCGCGCTTGCACCACATCAAAGCGCTCGATGTATTCCAACGGATATTTATGGTTGAAGATGCGCCGGATGTGCCCGTCCGGCCCCACCAGCTTGGTGGAACCGCCCGCTCCCGCCGAAAGGATGGTGTGCACCTCCTCCATAATAAACACGTTGTACAGCCCCGCATAGCCGGGCCTGGTGTAGCCCGTGTTCTCCAGATTCTGCAGCGTGCCCTTCTGGCGGTACAGGTAATACGGCTCATAACCGTTTTCCCCCAGCAGCGCGCAGGAATCCAGCATGCGTGCCACATCCCCATAGGCATTCGGCGCGTGCTCGATAACGAGGTTTGAGGCACGCTTGAGCGTGAGCGTATGCACCGTGATGTTCTCCGGCGCAAGCGCCAGCACCCCCTGCAGCGTCTGCGCAAACCGTGCAGGCGTATCCAGCGGCAGCCCCGCGATGAGGTCCATATTGATGTTCCCGTGGCCCAGCCGCCGCGCCTGTGCAAAGCAGTCCAGAACATCCTGCGCAGTATGCCTGCGGCCAATGGCCGCCAGCACCTCGTCCGATAATGTCTGCGGATTGATGGAGATGCGCGTGGCGCCGTATTCTTTGATGACGGCCAGCTTCTCCGGCGTGGTGCAGTCCGGCCGGCCGGCTTCCACGGTATACTCACGTACAGCGGGCACGTCGAAATTGTCGCGCACGGCCTGCATCAGCGTGCGCAGCTGCGCGGCCGAAACCGCCGTCGGCGTACCGCCGCCGATGTAGATGGTCTCCAGCCGCAGCCGGTTGCGCCGCGCCAGCGCGCTGATCTCCGCAAGTTCGCGGCACAGCGCCTGGACATAAGGCTCAATGAGGCTGCCCGATTCCGCAGTGGTGCGGGAAACAAAGCTGCAATAGCTGCATCGGGACGGACAGAACGGAATGGAGATGTACAGGCTGTAGCTGCGCGGCGTGTTCAGCGCCAGTACGGGCGCCTGATTGTCCGCCGTCCGCACCGCCAGCTTATATTTTTCGCCGTCTGCAAAGTATTTATCCCGAAAGAACGACTCTATCTCTTCCTGCGCCTTACCGGCGCGGCGCATGTCGTGAACCAGCCGCACCGGCCGCACACCCGTCAGCATGCCCCAGGCCGGGCGGCGGCCCGTGGCCTCGCACAGCAGCAGAAACAGCAGGCGGCATATCTCATATTCCGCCTGCTCCGGCGGCGTGTCCTGCGCCAGCGGCGCAGTGCGCACGGCGCACAGGCCGTTCATGCGCACGCCGCATACAAAACGTTTTTTGCCCCGCAGCACCGCAACGGCGTCCGCCCCGCGGGCGGGCCACCGTTTCGCCAGCAGCGCGGGCCGAAAAAACAGCCGCGTCACATGCTCGGGCTCGTAGCCGGAGGCAAGGCCCCGGATATAGATCTCCATATGATTAATTCCTATCTTTTTGTTAAAATTGCAGATACCGATTGTTCGCCCGTTCCCGGTCCATGGTGGAAAACTCCTCGTGGCCGGGCAGGACCTGCACGTTTTCCGTCACTGCGACGCACAGCTTTTTCAGGCTTTCCCGCAGTGTGTCCCAACTGCCGCCGGGCAGGTCCGTACGGCCCACGTCCCCCGCGAACAGCGTGTCGCCGCTGAACAGCAGACCGCCGCACAGCAGGCAGACGGACCCGGCGCTGTGGCCGGGCGTGGCGATGACGCGGAACGCGAGATCCGTGTCCACGCGGATCTCCTCTCCGTCCGCATAGGCGTTGTCCGGCGTGGTGAACGGAAAAAGCTCACCGCCGCACGCGTCCTGCGGGGCCAGCCAGACCTTCGCACCCGTTTTCCGCTGCAGTTCCTCCACTGCGCCCACATGGTCGTAATGGCCGTGCGTCAGCAGGATATGCGTCAGCCGCGCGCCCTCCTGCTCCAGCAGCCGCAGATATTCCTGCGCCCCGGCAGCCGGATCGACGGCAGCGGCCAGGCCGTTTTCCCCCACCAGCAGAAACGTGTTGGTGTACAGCGGCGGCGCCGCGGGAATATGGTATATTTTCATATCCTTCTCCTTCGTTTTTCAGGCGGCACGCCGCACTCAGCGCTTCCATTCGTCGGTGTCGATCACGATGGTCACAGGGCCGTCGTTGGTCAGTGTCACCTTCATACCGGCACCGAATTCACCCGTCTCCACACGGGCCAGGCCTGTTTTTCGCAGCTCGGCCACGAATGCTTCATACGCCTCCACCGAAAGCGGCGGCTTTGCCGCGGCGATGAAACTGGGTCTCTTGCCCTTTTTCGTATCGCCGTACAGCGTGAAATTGGACACTACCAGCGCCTCGCAGCCCAGCTCCTCGGCCGAAACGTTCAGCTTGCCGCCGGCGTCTTCAAAGATACGCAGGCCCGCGCATTTCTGCGCCAGCTTTTCGCAGACGTCCAGCGTGTCGGTGTCCCGCACGCCCAGAAGGATCATCAGCCCGCGGCCAATGGCGCGCGGCGCGCCGCCGTTCACAACAACGTCCGCCGCGCTCACGCGCTGGATGACAGCTCTCATCGTTCATTCCTCCGTGCCTTTTTTCCGCTCACACGCGGGTAATGGTGGTGATGCTCTTGATTTTCCTCAGCCGCGCGATGACGGTGTTCAGATGCTCGGTGTTGTTCACGCCGATGGTCAGCGCCATT
This sequence comes from Ruthenibacterium lactatiformans, assembly GCF_000949455.1. Lineage (GTDB taxonomy): Bacteria > Bacillota > Clostridia > Oscillospirales > Ruminococcaceae > Ruthenibacterium > Ruthenibacterium lactatiformans. The sequence goes on from NZ_JXXK01000008.1 coordinate 129,622, forward strand.
GTGGCACGGCCGTCGGCCAGCTGCCGTGCCGAGATGGCGTAGCAGGGCAGATGCATCTCCGCGATGAGGCCCGCCACGTCGGCCATCAGGCCGTCGCGGTCCATGGCCGAGATCTCAAGCGAGGATTTGAAGCTCTCCTTCACGCTTTCCGCCCAATGGGCGTTCACCCAGCGGGGCGCGTCGTCGCCCAGAAGGCCGGCCCGCGCGTTGGAACACGAGCGCTTGTGGATGGAAACGCCAAAGCCGCGCGTGATGAAGCCGATGATATCGTCCCCCGGCAGCGGGTTGCAGCACTTTGCAAATTTGACCAGGCAGTTGTCCAGCCCTTCCACAATAACGCCCTCGCTGGATTTCTGCTTTTTGATGGGGACCTGAAGCACCTCGGCAGGGCTTTGTTCCTTGAGCAGCTTCGTGTATTCGTCCTTGATCTTTATCATCAGGCGGGAGAGCTGGATGCCGCCGTAGCCGATGGCCGCGTACAGCTCTTCCGGCGTGTTCAGGCGCTGGCGGCGCGCAAGGTCAGCCATAAATTCGTCGTACTTTTCCTCAGGGATGGTGATGAGGTTGCGGCGCATCTCCTTGTCCAGAGCTGCCTTGCCCTCGGTGATGTTTTCTTCCTTGCGTT
>NZ_JXXK01000009.1 GCF_000949455.1 Ruthenibacterium lactatiformans
CCTAACAAATGGGGTGCTGTTCAGTTTTGCTGCGCCGCCTTTTGGCTTGTCGAAAAAGCTGCGCTTTCCCGCCAAGCTGCCTGCGGACAGGACCTTTGGCCCCGTTCGCTGCGCACGGCGGTTTTCGGCGGTCGCTTCGCTCTACACGCCTCGGCACTGGCCCTGCGGGACGTCGCGGGGTTATTTTAAATAAAAAAGGGGCATCTGCGCGCTAAGAGCCGCGCTTTCAGCGCGGTTGTCCGCAAGGGAGGCTTCGCACCGCTCCGGCACGCGCCTGCGGGCGCAGTCACCACCCCTTTTTCAGGCTGCCCGCAGCCGGGACGACCAAACAAATTTTTGCATTTCTGACGGTTATTTGTTACAATGGGTTCAGTTTTATAGCTGCGGCGGAAAAGATCTGCTCTGCGGCACAGAAGGGGAGAGGGAACGTGGCAATTGAAAAGGTACGGGAATATTTTGAAAGTTTCGGCGCCGCTGCGCGCATCCGGGAATTTGATGTATCCAGCGCCACGGTGGAATTGGCCGCGCAGGCGCTGGGCTGCGCACCCGAGCGCATCGCAAAAACGCTGTCGTTCCTGGTGGACGGCGGTTGTGCGCTGGTGGTGGCGGCGGGCGACGCCAAGGTGGACAATCCACGCTTCAAGGCGCAGTTTCACACCAAGGCAAAGATGCTCACCCCCGGCGAAGTGGAGGCGATGGTGGGCCACGCTGTGGGCGGCGTATGCCCCTTTGCTGTCAACCCGGGCGTAAAAATATATCTGGATGCTTCTCTGCGGCGGTTTGAAACAGTGTTCCCCGCCTGCGGCAGCAGCAACAGTGCCATTGAACTGACCATCTCGGAGCTGGAACAGTATTCCCGTTTCGATGCATGGGTGGATGTCTGCAAGGGATGGCGGGCGGAAAGGGAAGGCTGAAAGGCCTTTTTCGAAGAAAGAGCGTGTGCCCACAGGGACGCTGGAAAGCAGGAGGAAGCCATGGACGAAGCGGGTGAAAAACTCAAACGGGCGTTTACAGGCGCGTTTGCGCTGCTGTTCGCCGTCATCGTGCTGTGTGCGGTTTTCTGCAACCAGAACGTGTTCGGCACGCAAAGCCCGCGGAGCCTGCTGGCCGGGGGGCTGGCGCTGGCTGTGGGCGTGCTGTGCGCCGCGTGGCTGCTGCGCCTGCTGCCCGCCCCGGGCAAAAGGCTGCGCCGGACGCTGCTGGCGGCGTTTTTCACGCTGTGCTTTTTGGCGCAGGCCCATGTGGGCAGGGCGCTGGTGGTGGGTGCCACCGGAGACTGGGATTTCGGCATCGTGCTGCGCGCCGCGCTGGACTTTGCGGCAGACGGTGCGCAGGGCGGTATTTATTTCAACAATTTCCCCAACAACCAGCCGCTCATGCTGCTGTTGGCGGAGTTGTTTCGTCTGCTGCGGGCCTGTGGTGTGACGGAGGAGTATGAGCTGCTGGTTTGGGGCATGCGCTTCGGCGCGGTGCTGCTGCAGCTTGCACTGTTCTTTCTGTACCTATGCGCCGCGCGTCTGCTGGGCCGTCGGGCCGGCGCGCTGACGCTGCTGCTGGGTGCGGCCACAGCGCCGTTTTTGCTGTATGCGCCCGTCTATTATACGGATACCGTCACCGCGCCCATTCCCATTGCCATATTGTACTGCTGGCTGCGCCTGCGCGCGGCCCGACGGGAGGGGCGGCCGGGCCGGGGCCCGCTGGCGGCTGTTTTTGTGCTGGGCGTTTTGGGGACGCTGCTTAAAGTGACCGTCGTTATCATGGTCATCGCCGTGGTGCTGGATTGGATGATCTCGTTCCCAAAGCTGCGGGAGCGACTGGCAGCGCTGGCTTTGTTGGCCGCCGTGGTGGCGGGCGTGAATGCGGGCAGCTTTGCGGCCGCGCACAGCGGTGCGTTCCGTAAGGCGCAGCCGGGGGATGAGATACCCAAAACGCATTGGATAATGATGGGCCTCGCGGGAAACGGCGGGTACAACAACGAGGATTATGTGTTGACATTTTCTGCGCCGGACGGTGAGACGCGCAAGGCGCTTATCCGGGACGAGATCGCCGCGCGCCTGAAGGAGATGGGGCCCGCGGGTCTGGTGCGGCACGCACTGGATAAGATCGGTTATACGTGGGGCGAGGGCACCTATTATCTGCCGCATAAATTGGCCATGGGACCGACCCAGCCGCATAGCTTCTGGGCGGAAATTTTTTTTGAAGGCAGGGCGCACTTTTCGCTGTTCCTGCGCTATGCCAACGGATTGATGCTCTGCATGCTGCTGTATCTTTTGGCCGGCGCGCTGCAAAAGCAGAGCCGAGACGTGCTGTTTGCCGCGCGGCTCTCAGTCTGCGGGCTGTTTTTCTTTCTGTTGATATGGGAGGCGCGCAGCCGTTATCTGGTCAATTATGTGCCGGTGCTGCTCCTGCTGTTTGCTGCGGCCGCGTGGGGAATGGCCGGTCGCCTGCCTGGGTGGGGCTGCAAACAGCGCGGTACAGGCGGTGAAAGTATACCCGGATGAAGCATCCGTGTTTGGCTGGAGCAAAGGCAAACGCCCCGCGCCGGGGTATCCCGGGGCGGGGCGTTTTTTCAAAAAGTTCCTCGCGCATATGCGCGGCCGTGTCAGCCATGCTCCGGTACGCCGTAATGCTCCTGCTTGTCCGCATACATGCTCTCGTCGGCAGCGCGCACCAGCTCGTCAAGATCTTCCCGGGCGCAGGCGTGCCAGGCTCCGCCCAACGAAACGCCGTAGTCTGTTTCACTGGCAAGGCGGTCGCGGGCTTTCGCGAGCATTGTCTCGAACCGGGCCTGCGTCACACCCGGGCACAGCACGACGAATTCATCACCGCTCATGCGGTAGATGTGCGCGCCGGGGAAGCAGGCGCGCAGTACGTCTGCTGTCTGCATGATAACGGCGTCGCCCCGGCTGTGGCCGTAGCGGTCGTTGATCTGCTTGAGGCTGTTGATGTCGCAGAATACCGCGCCGATGGGGCCGGCGGGAATGGGACCGGCCAGAAAACGCTGGTATTGCAGACGGTTTTCCAGCCCGGTGAGCGCGTCGTGACGGTTTTGGTATTCCAGACGGGACTGCAGGCGCCGGCGCGACAGTTCGGAACCGACAAAGTAGGCCAGCGATTCCAGCACGCGTGTATCGTCAATGCCGGAGGCGGCATTTGCAACGCCCAGCAGGCCGCGGCCGAACGTGTGCGGCAGCGGCGCAAATAGCAGGGCGCTGACCCCGGCATCCTGCATCTGTGCCGCGACCTGACGGTATTCAGGGCCCAGCCGCTCCGCAAGGATACATTGTGCCTGAGGCGATTCAAGCAATCGGTTGAGCAGCGATCCGTTGGACAGAGAGATCGAAGGAAACTCCAGAGGTTCCGCGTCGGCGGCCGTCCACAGCTGGGTGCAGTGCACGCTTCTGCCGGAAGCATGTAGCTCCAGCAGGAACGCGTGAGATGCCTGATAGAAACCGCCGACACAGGACAGCACGGCCTGCGCGGCCTCGCGGGAGGATGCCGCGTCCATCAGGCGGCGGATGCATTCCACCAATGTTCGCTCGGTCTCCAGCTTGCGGGCGGTGTCCCGGCTCAGCAGCTCCTGTTCGGTGATATCCACCGCGATCTCCAGCCGCGCCGGACGTCCGTCCCAATCAATCAGTTTGTCTTTCAAAAGAAAATGCCGCCCCATGGAAGGGTTGTTGAATTCCCAAACGTAAAATTTGTCCGGTGTGAGCCGGGCATTGGTGCAGTAAGGACAAGGGGCGGGCTGGCCCTGCAGCAGTGCATAGCATGGCTTGCCCTTGTAATCCCGGGTGGGGAGCAGAGAACGGCAGCGGCGGTTGGCGTAAAGCAATTCATATGTATTCGGGTCGCTCACATAAACGATCTCATCCAACGCATCCAGCAGGTCCTGTGGGCCCATTGCCGCAGCACTCCTTTCCAGAACTTTCTTCTTAAGCATAGCATGAATTCGTTTTGATATCAATATGCATTCGGATAATTTGAAGTGATTACGATATACTTTTGATATCACTTTGAATGGAGGCTGTGCCGTGGGAAACTATTATGCACCGTTTTCCCTGCGCATTTCTGAGACTTTGATCACAAAGCTGAAAATCATTGCGATAGAGAACAAACGCTCTACCAATAAAGAGATGGAGTATGCGTTGGAAAAATATGTGAATGAGTATGAAAAGGCGCATGGGGAAGTTCCTGTGTAAGGATACGCCAAGGCCCCGATGCACGGACTGTTTCGCTGTCCGTGCATCGGGGCCTTTTATTTTGCAGCATTATAGAGCTGTTCATAAATAAAACCGCGCGTTGAAAACAATCGGCGCTTTGTTCCGGTACATCCTACAAAACGTGTGTTAGGCCGCAAGGAACGGCGGTCCCAACTGGGAGATACCGCGGCGAACGGAACGGGCCGCTTATAGCCGGAGCACCGCCCGCGTTTTCTGCACCGCTTTGTTTGCCGGCAGGGACGGCGTGCGTACAGACAGCGGTCACACCGAATGTTTTGCGGGACGCAGCATCGTAAAGCAAAGCATCGCCGCGCCCACTCCCAGCACCAGGTCCCCGATGCTGGCAAAGCCCAGCAGGCGCCCGAACGGCTCCAGCGCCAGAACATCGCCCAGAAAAACAAGACGCGTGCTGTCTGTGACAGGCGCGTAGGCAAAGATCTCACCAGAAGCGAGCTGCGCGGCCAGGCGGGTGCCAGCGGCCGACTCCAGCACGTGCGCGGAGACAGGCATTGCGCCGCCGTTCAGCGCAATAACGGCAAAATTCATCCCGGCCCCGGCGCCGAACACAAAACTCCAAACACCGCGGCGCAGATTGGCCGCCACAAAAATAAACAGCAGGCCATAATGCAGCAGACATACGGCCAGGGGCGCATAAGACGCAAACGCGGGGAACAGACGCGCTGCATACGGCCCCGCAGCCTTGCACAGATAGGCGGCCACCGGAAGCCACAGCAGCGCGATATTGTGCTGTGCCATCGCGCGCAGGCTGCCGCCGCAGGCAAGGCCGGCGGCCAGCCCGCACAGAATGAATGCCAGCAGCACCAAGCCGTGCGCCTCCTTTCGTGAACAGCCCGCGGGCTACAGCAGGCTTTCTTCAGGCTCGCGTGCGGCGTCCAGCTCTGGAGCCAGAGAAATGAATACCTCCACGACCTTGGGGTCGAGCTGTGAACCGGCCACCTCCTGCATCACAGCCAGCGCCTGTTCGCGGGACATGCCGTTGCGGTAGGGCCTGTCCGACGTCATGGCGTCAAAAGTATCTGCAACGGCAAGGATAGCCGCAGAGAGCGGCAGCTCGCCGGGAGCGGGACCTTCGGCGGGATAGCCCTTGGCGTCGTAACGGTGATGGTGATACAGCACCGCGTCGTTTACCGTGTCGGAAAAACGGATGCTGTCGATGATCTTACGCCCCATCACAGGATGCTGCTGGATCAGTTCGAATTCCTCGGCTGTAAGAGCGGCGGGCTTGTTGAGCACGGCGTCGTCGATGCCGATTTTGCCCACGTCGTGCAGCAGAGCGGCCGTCTTGACGTCGGCCACGAAGCTGGGAGATTTGTGCATGGCGCGGGCAATGGCCTCGCTGTAATACGCTACGCGTCGGGAATGGCCCTGGGTGTAATGATCTTTGGCGTCCACGGCCATGCTCAGGGCGGCGATGGTGCGCATATGCATGGATTTGCTGTCCAGATACAGCTTGAAGGAATAGCGTGCCAGCATGAGCGGCGCCATGAACAGCACGATGTAAAAGTAGCTGTTGGGCATGTTGATGACGATGCCCAGCAGCAGTCCCAGCGGAACGGTGGCGATGATGTTGGGCAGCAGGCCGCCGATATTCTGGCGCATCAGCGTGCCGAACTGGCCCATGCCGCCTACCTGGTAATACAGGATGAACAGCGTCAGGTTGACAAGGATGCACAGTGCGGCGAACAGCAGGGAAAGCCCAAGGGCGGGCAGAGAGGCCAGGTTATCCGGCATGCCCGCCAACAGAAGCGGCAGCCCGCCCGCGCTGATGGAAACAAGGATGTTCCCGGTGTTGAACAGCTCCTTGCGGGGCTCACGGGCCAATGGCCAGTAATAATGCTTGGTGGCGGGGTTTTGCATCACGGTGAAAAGCGTCGATACCCCGAACAGAACCACCGCCAGCGGCGCTCCGCCCGTTATGGCGCAGGCCAGTACGGGCACGAAGCTGATCTCCAGCGTTTTGTCTTCCGCGAAATAAATGGGCAGCATCCGGCACACCACCATCAGCAGCACCATCATCAGGCTGTAGCTCCAGATATCCCCGCGGCTGCTGCCCGGCAGATAATAAGGATATACCTCCCAAAGGGAAAGCAAAAAAACCGACAGCCCCGCAATGGAGACGGCGGTCGTATATACCCGCAGCTTTTTTTCGTCCATAGCCGTTTTCCTCCCGGCGCAGGTCTGCGCCACACACAGCCCGGCGCAAAATGCGCCGTTTTTTGACGCCGCAGGGCGGCGCCGCAGATTTCTATATACCTTATATAAATATATCCCAATATAAATATATCCCAGATGGCGCACACAAGCGCCGTAAACTTCAAAAAACAGGGCGGCCGGCAGGGCTCCGGGAAACAGGCCGTGTCCGGCCCGTTCAAGTACTTATCTTACGCAGAAGAAAGCGCCGCTGGCGAGAACCAAAGAGCACAGAGAAGCCAGAGCAAACAGGATCTTTTTCATAACAGATATAGCCTCCTTACGGTACTCTGCCCTCCGCTATCCGGGCATGCTATATCCGCTCCGCTGTGCCGGCCCGCCCCTGTTTACCAAAGGAAAGCGGCCCCGTTTTACCCCGCCGTGTGGGGCAGAACGGAAAGCCTGCGGTTTACCGCGCTCAATACGCTGTGTACCGCAGCATTGTCGGGGTCTTCATTTAAAAATGCGCTGCCAAGCAGGCGTTGGCCATCCAGCAGGCTGTACACCTGCGCCACCACGATACCCTGTCCCGCCAGCGTCACCGCATCCACGCTGGCCAATTCGAAGCAGGTTTCACCCGCCGCGCGGTTCACTGCCGCAAGCGCGGCCTCGGAAACGCACCGTCGCCGGGCAAAAGGCGTATTCGCGCTTTCGCCGTGGCCGGTATACGTGTCGCAGCCGCGCGCCAGCGTTACCGAAGCAGACACACGCCCGCCCGCGCTTTTGATCTCCAGCCCCGTATGGGCAAGACGGAAATCCCCCCGGGGGGCAAGCCCCTCGGAGAGCTGTGCAACGCTGATGATGCGGTGGTCCACCTGTACGCCGAACTGCGCCGTCAAAGCAGACTGGATATCGCGTACCAGCGATTTCGAACTTTTCTCGGGCCCGGCGAGCACGTGGATCTCGCACGGCATGCCGTTTTCGGCAAATACCACCTGGGCCGCCTGCACGCCTTCCAGGCGGCAGATCAGCTCCTGCCAGAGCGTTTCAGTACCGGACATCCACAGCTTCCCTCCATCCACAGCCGCGGGGCGGCTGGATCAATACGCCGAATTTAATACCATCATAGCGCATGAACGGCACCCTTGTCAACGAATGCATGGTCAAAAAGGGCATTTCAAAAAAAATACTTTTTGAATGGTGTGTTTAACAGGATTTAAGCTTGATATAGTCAGGAAATTTTTTCCTTTGCTGTTTTAGCCCGGCTTTCAGCGGCCGCGTGGGGGCAGTTTGTGTTTTGCGGCATGCCCAGGGCTTAGCGCCGGATCCGCAATGTATATCCAATCTGCCTAAAAGTGCTTTCGCGGCCGGAAGATGTTTTGAGCGATTTTCTGAATGTTGTGAAAAAAGTGTGTTTGAAGAGTTACAATTCGTTGAAATGCACAAAAAACATCTTGTCCTTTACGCAAAAAATGCTATAATCAGACACAGCCTTTACAAATGCCCTTGCGCAGCACTCTGCGGCGCGGGCAGAGAGGCTGTATAAAGAATCGAAAAAATGGAGGTTTTCACTATGAAAAAAGTTCTTGTTCTTGCTGTTGCGGCGCTGATGGCGCTGTCTCTGGTTGCCTGCGGCACCGACTCTTCCTCTTCCAGCGCTCCGGCTTCCACAGCTCCGTCCAGCACGTCTGTGTCTGAGCCGGCCAGCACCAGCGCTTCCGAGCCGGCCAGCACCTCTGCGTCTGCCAGCACTTCCGAGTCTGCCAGCGCTTCTGAGAGCGCCAGCACCTCTGAGGTTGCCGAGAGCGCCAGCAGCAGCGAAAGCGCCAGCGCTTCCACGGCTGCGTAATTGCTTTTTTGCACGCGGTGAGCCCGCGGGCGTTCCCTTTGGGGAAACCGCCCGCGGGCTTTTTTGTGTTATGAGTGTACGCACATTGAGGACAGAGAAACGCTTTTTTTCAAAAAAATGTATCCGTTGGCAACATTTGTCGCCGCATGGCAACAAAAATCCATGCAGTAAAATTGACAAACCATAGAAAACTTGTTAAAATGATGATTCAGAGAATGTTAAACGATGGTGTTTAAACGTTGTTTTTAGACACCATTTTTTGTTTATATTCTTTTTTCTCCTGCGGGCGCGGCAAAAAGCTGTTTTTTGCGGTGTGCGCGCGCAAAATACAGTTTGCTCCGGCGGCTCTCGCGCGGGCCGGGCGGAACGTTATTTCTTTAAAGGAGTTGGCAAAATGGCGAAATATATCGCAAAGCGCGTTGCGTTGGCATTGGTGACGCTGGTCATCGTGTCGATGCTCACCTTCTTCCTCATGTTCCTGGTTCCGGGCGGGCCGTTCCTGTCCGAAAAATCGCCGTCCCCGGCGGTGCTTGCGGCCATGGAGGAAAAGTACGGCCTGGATAAACCGGTGATCGTGCAGTACAAGAACTACATGCTCAACCTGCTGCAGGGCGAGCTGGGCCCGTCCATCAAGCAGCGCGGCCGCACGGTCGCCCAGATCATCGGTTCCCGGTTCCCGGTTTCGGCGCGCATCGGCGGCATCGCGCTGGCCATTGCCGTCGTCGTGGGCGTGGTGCTGGGCAGTGTGGCGGCGCTCAACCGCGGCAAGTGGATCGACAACGTCATTATTGTTATTGCCACCTGCGGCATCGCGGTGCCGAGCTTTGTTGTATGTACCATATTATTGTATATATTCAGCCTGAAGCTGGGGTGGCTGCCGTCCTACGGCCTTACGGGCTGGAAAAACTATATTATGCCGGTCATCGCTCTGGGCTTCTACCCCACGGCGTACATCTGCCGCCTGATGCGCTCTTCCATGCTGGATGTGCTGGGGCAGGATTACATGCGCACCGCCCGCGCCAAGGGTCTTTCCCAGGGCAAGAGCCTGTTTAAGCATGCGCTGCGCAATGCCATTCTGCCTGTCGTCACTTATCTGGGGCCGGCTTTGGCCTATACGCTCACGGGCAGCCTGATCGTTGAAAAGATCTTTACGATCCCGGGCCTGGGCGACAGCTTCGTCAGCTCTATCACCGGCCGCGATTATATGGTCATCATGGGAACCACGATCTTCCTGGCCACGCTCATCATCACGATGAACGTGATCGTGGACATCGTGTACAAGATCATCGATCCGCGGATCAAGCTGAAATAAGCGGGAGGAGAGCGAAGGAATGGAAAACAAAAAACAGATCTTGAGCATGCAGCTCAACGTCGACGACTTTGCGCCCGCCAGCGATTCCGAAAAGGAAAGCCTGTCCGTCATGCGCGAAAGCGTCAGCTTCTGGAAGGACGGTCTGCGCCGTCTGCGGAAAAACCCCATCGCCATGGTGAGCCTTGCGGTGCTGATCATCGTGCTGATCCTGGCGTTTATCGTGCCGGCGTTTTACCCTTACGATTACGCCACTCAGATCCGCGGCAGCGAGAACCTGGGCCCCATGCAGTATTCCGAGGCGGAGCAGGCCGCCATGGCCGCGGGCGAAAAGGTGTTTCCCCACATTCTGGGCACGGACTCCCTGGGGCGCGACTATGCCGTCCGCGTTATGATGGGCACCCGTGTTTCCCTGTCTGTTGGCCTGCTGGCCAGCGTGCTGGTGCTGCTCATCGGCTCGGTCTATGGCTCTGTTGCCGGCTTTTTGGGCGGCAAGGTAGACCTGTTCATGATGCGTATCGTGGACATCATCTACACCGTGCCGGACCTGCTCATCATCATCCTGCTGGCCTCTACGCTGAAATACCCGCTGCAGTCTCTGGCGGAAAAGCCGGGCTTCGGCTGGATCAACATCATTGGCGTGCCGCTCATCAGCATCCTGATCGTATTCGCTCTTTTGTACTGGGTGGGTATGGCGCGCATCGTGCGCAGCCAGGTGCTCACGCTGAAGGAGAGCGAGTACGTCACCGCCGCCCGCGCTCTTGGCGCCGGCACGGGCCGCATCATCAAAAAGCACATTCTGACGAACTGCATCGGCACGCTCATCGTCACCACCACACTGCAGATCCCTTCGGCCATCTTTACCGAGAGCTTTCTTTCGTTCCTGGGCATCGGCGTTTCCGCGCCCATGCCATCGCTGGGCAGCCTGGCCAGCACGGCCATCGACGGTCTGCAGAGCTATCCGTACCGCCTGTTCGCGCCGGCCATCGCCATCTCCGTCGTCATCCTCAGCTTCAACCTGTTCGGCGACGGCCTGCGCGATGCATTCGACCCGAAGCTGAAAAACTAAACGAAAGGAAGGGACGCACACATGAGTGAATATTTGGTAGACATCAAGGACGAGCGCCTTTCCTTCTTCACCCCCGCGGGCGAAGTGAAGGCTTTGGGCGGCGTGTCCATCCATCTAAAAGAGGGCGAAGTGCTGGGCATCGTGGGCGAGTCCGGTTCGGGCAAATCCGTCACGGCGTACAGCCTGATGGGCCTGACGGCCTATCCCGGCCGCCTGATCGGCGGTACACTGGACTTCAACGGCCATCACATCAACGATATGAGTGAAAAGGAGATGCGCAGGATCCGCGGCAACGAGGTCTCCATCATCTTTCAGGACCCCATGACCAGCCTGAACCCGGTGTACACCATCGGCAACCAGATCCGTGAGGTGATTTTGCTGCACACGGGCAAGTCCAAAAAAGAAGCCAACGAGCGGGCCAAGGAGCTGCTGACGCTGGTGGGCATCAACGAGCCCGAAAAGCGCCTGAAGCAGTACCCCCACGAGCTGTCCGGCGGCATGCGCCAGCGCGTGATGATCGCCATTGCGCTGGCATGCGAGCCCAAGCTGCTGATCGCAGACGAGCCGACCACCGCCCTGGACGTGACCATACAGGCTCAGATCCTGGAGCTGATGATGGACCTGAAGGAAAAGCTGGGCATGGCCATCATCATGATCACCCATGACCTGGGCATCGTGGCGCGCATGTGCGAAAAGATCGCCGTCATGTATGCGGGTAAGATTGTCGAATACGGCACCACGGACGAAATTTTCTACGAACCCAAGCATGAGTATACAAAGGGCCTGCTGCGCAGTATCCCGCGTCTGGATTCCAAGGATCATGAGCGCCTGGTGCCCATTGAGGGCACACCCGTGGACATGCTCAACCCGCCCAAGGGCTGTCCGTTCGCGCCGCGCTGCGGCGCGTGCATGAAAGTGTGCCTGCGCGAGATGCCGCCGCGCACCGATTTCAGCGACACGCACTACACGCAGTGCTGGCTCTGCCAAAAGGCGGAGTTTGAAGCCGCACAGGGAGGGAATGTACAATGAGTGAAAAACTGGTAGAGGTACAGCACCTCCAGCAATATTTCCCCGCCGGCGGCATGGGCAAAAACAAAAAGTACGTTCAGGCCGTGGACGACGTTTCATTCGCCATCAACAAGGGCGAGACATTGGGGCTGGTGGGCGAATCCGGCTGCGGAAAGACCACCACGGGCCGCACGCTGCTGCGCCTGTACGAGCCGACGAAAGGCCGTATCCTCTATGACGGCGAAACGCTGTTTGACAGCGGAAATGTGCCGCTGTACAACGAGGACGGAACCCCGGTGCTGGACGAAAGCGGCAAGCCGAAATTCGGCAAAAAGACGGCCGTGAACATGCTGCCGTACCGCCGCAAGATGCAGATCGTGTTCCAGGACCCCTATGCCAGCCTGGACCCCCGCATGACGGTGGGCGACATCGTGGGCGAGGCCATCGACATCCACAAGCTTGCGTCCTCCAAGGCGGACCGCCGGGAGCGCATTATTAAAATGCTGGAGCGTGTGGGCCTGAACTCCGAGCATGCCAACCGCTATCCGCACGAATTCTCCGGCGGCCAGCGCCAGCGCGTCGGCATCGCCCGCGCTTTGGCTGTGGACCCGCAGTTTATCGTCTGCGACGAGCCCATCTCGGCGCTGGATGTTTCCATTCAGGCACAGGTCGTCAATATGTTTGAAGATCTGCAGGACCAGTACGGCCTGACGTACCTGTTCATCGCCCATGACCTTTCGGTCGTGAAGCATATTTCGGACCGCATCGGCGTGATGTACCTGGGCAAGCTGGTGGAGCTGGCCGACAGCTATGAGCTGACCTTCCACAGCGTTCACCCCTACACCCGGAGCCTGATCTCCGCAATTCCGGTGGCGGACCCCAAGACGGCCCGGGAATCCCGGCGCATCGTGCTGGAAGGCGATGTGCCCAGCCCGCTGAACCCGCCTTCCGGCTGCCGCTTCCGCACCCGCTGCCCCTACGCAGACGAGCAGTGTGCCGCAGAGGAACCCAAATGGCGCGAGGTGTCTGGCGGACACTATGCCGCCTGCCACCATCTGGACAAAGTGAAATAAATGGAAAAAGGCGCTGAAAGCGCCGTTTTTCCGCCCCGCTGCTTTATTATAATAAAGTTGCAAAAAAGTGACAATTTGCAAAAAAGCGTTGCGCGGCGCGTCCGCGCGTGTATAATTGTAAACAATTCACCTTGGGGCATGCTATGGGTGCGCCATGTGTGAAATGTTGAATAAACAATTTTTGAGGAGGAAAGTTCACTATGAAGAAACTGGCACTTGTGCTGGCCGTCGTCATGGTGCTGAGCCTGGGCCTGACGGCCTGCGGCGGCAGCACGTCCTCGACCGGTACTGCGAGCTCCGCTCCCGCGGGCTCTTCCTCGTCCGGTTCTGCTTCCGACGCCGCTCCGGCTTACAATCCGGATGCGCTGCAGGTCAAAGCTCTGGACGACAACACGCTGCAGGTCACGCTGACGGCCCGCACGCCGTATTTCCTGGAGCTGACCGCGTTCCCCGCGTATGCTCCCGTTCAGCAGGCGACTGTTGAGGCAAACGGCGAAGCCTGGGCTGTGGACGCTGCCACCTACATCGGCAACGGCCCCTACAAGATTGCTGAGTGGGTGCCCAGCTCCCACATCACGATGGTCAAGAACGAGAACTACTGGAACGTGGACAGCCTGGCTGGCCCGGACACCCTGCAGTTCACGCTGATGGAGGATGACGCAGCCCAGCTGACGGCATTCCAGTCCGGCGAACTGGATTTCATCGACGCTGTCCCCAACGATGAGATCGACGCGCTGTCTTCCACGCCGGAGTTCCACAAAGAGGGGCAGATCGGCACCTACTATGTGAGCTACAACACGCAGGCTGCTCCGTTTGACGATCCTCTGGTCCGCCAGGCGTTCACGCTGGCGGTCGACCGCGACTATATCTGCAAGCAGATCGGCAAATCCGGCCAGATCCCGGCCGGCGCGTTCGTGTCCGAGGGCCTGAGCGATGCTGCGGAAGGCTCTTCCTTCCGCGAAGTGGGCGGCGACTATTATGACCCGACCGCCGGGGCCAACGAGGCCAATCTGGCCAAGGCCAAGGAGCTGCTGGCTGAGGCCGGCTATCCCAACGGCGAGGGCCTGCCCACCATCACCTATCTGTACAACGAAGGCACCGGCCATCAGCAGATCGGCGAGGCGCTGCAGCAGATGTGGGGCCAGCTGGGCGCCACAGTGACGCTGGAGAGCCAGGAGTGGGCCACCTTCCTGAACACCCGTAAGAACGGCGACTATCAGGTTGCCCGCAACGGCTGGCTGGGCGACTACAACGACCCCATCAGCTTCCTGGATATGTGGATCACCGGCGGCGGCAACAACGACGCCCAGTGGTCCAACGCCGAGTTCGACAGCCTGATCAAGCAGATCAAGTCCTCCGGCGACGCTGAGGCGCGCATGGAGATGATGCATCAGGCTGAGGACATCATCTTCGACGAGTGGATGCTGTGCCCGATTTACTACTATGTGGATATTTATATGGCCCAGCAGAACCTGGAAAACCTGAGCACCTCCCCGCTGGGCTTCAAGTTCTTCATGAACGCGAGCAACGGCACGGATACGCTGAAGGTTTGCACCGGCCCGGACCCCGACACCATCGACCCGGCGCTGAACAGTGCTGTGGACGGCGGCACAATGATTGACCACGCTTTTGAAGGCCTGTACACGGTTGCCTACGGCACCACCCCGACCCCGGGCCAGGCGGAGAGCGTTGAGATCAGCGAGGACGGCCTGACCTATACGTTCCATCTGCGCGAGGGCCTGAAATGGTCCGACGGCACCCCGTTGACGGCTCATGACTTCGTTTACAGTTGGCAGCGCGCTGTTGACCCGGCCACGGGCGCCGACTACGCGTATATGTTCGAGTGCATCGCCGGCTACACCGAGGCGATCAACGGTGAGGAGTATGTTGCTCCGGCCGCCGACGCTTCCTCTGCCAGCACCTCCGAGTCTGCTGCGGAGTCTGTTTCCGCCAGCACCTCTGAGAGCGCCAGCACTTCCGCTGCCGCGTAAGCAGCTGCTTTCTTACAACGCCGCATCTTCGGATGCGGCGTTTTTTTGTACCGGCATGCCTGGAGCGCCGGAAGGGCGGGGGCAAGAGTATCCCGCGAAGCGTTAAACTCATTGTATCACATATATTAACTTATAGCAATAATAAATTAGCTGTCAGTTTATTACAAAAGATTAACATTAGCTGTAAGCTAATATCAAAACACGACAACGGGACGGTGCGAGATGGACAATCGGGAGATCGGCACGCGCATCCGGCTTGCACGCCGGGACGCGGGGCTCACGCAGGAAAAGCTGGCGGAGAAGATCGGTGTATCCACGGTGTTTGTAAGCCAATTGGAATCCGGCAGCCGCGCGCCCGGGCTGGAGACGCTGGTAAAGCTCTCGCAGACGCTGCACGTAAGCCTGGACCTGCTGGTGTTGGGCGGCGCGCCCGGCGGAGACGCGGAAGCGTGTCTTGCTGCGTTGGTGCAGGGGCGCTCGCCCCGCCAGCGTATGCTGGCGGTCAGCCTGGTGCGAAGCCTGTTTGCAGAGATGGACCGTTTGGATGCAGAGCCGCCGGAATGCTGACGCATGCGTTTTTCGAAAAAGGCGGGAGAGCGCGGCCAGGGGAGCGGGTAAAACGCTGCGTGGAACGGATCTCCGGCAGGAAAACGGCCCTGTGCGCGGCCCGGCGGACATACGAAAAAACAGCCCGGGGAACAAAATGCTGTTCCGCAGGGCTGTTTTCTTTATACAATATTATTTTCGAGGAAAGCGGGCGGCGTTTTGTCACCGCTTTTGCAGGTCCGTCTGCTCCAGCAGGCGCGCAACATCCGTCAGCCCGGGCACGATGGCCCAGGCCAGCCGCTCCATTTCGGGTGTGGGCGGGTCCATGTCCGGCACCATCACAGTGAAGCACCCGGCGGCAGCGCCCGCCCGCACGCCGTTGTAGGAATCCTCCAGCACCATGCACAGCCCGGGCGGTGTGTCCAGTGCCGCCGCGGCTTTCAGAAAAATCTCCGGCTCCGGCTTGGAATGCGTCACCTGGTCGCCGCCGATGACGGCGGAAAAGTAACCGCGCACGCCGGCGGTCTCCAGATTGTGCAGCACGCGGGCGCTGTCTGTGGAGGAAGCAACGGCCATTTTGCAGTTCCGGGCGCGCAGCGCGTCCAGCAGCTCGAACAGCCCCGGCCGCAGCGGCACGCTGTGCTCCAGCCTTGCTTCCACCTCGCGCCATACCTCTGCGGACATGTCGTCGTAGGGGAACCCGGCGCCGAAGCGTTCCAAAAATGCACGGCGGCCGCTTTCGTAGTTGCGCCCCCGCAGCAGAGAGACATCCTCCGGCGTCATCGTCACGCCGTATTTGCCCGCCACGGCGCGCCACACCTCGTCTCCCAGACGCTCGGTGTCGAACATCAGGCCGTCCATGTCGAACAGGACGGCGCGGATCTGCTGTTCCATTGCTTTCCCAACCTCTCTTCATTCCTGTGCGGCCCGGCCGTTGCCGAACCGCTTTTCATTATACACGAAGCGGTGCGAAAAGCAAACCGCCCGCCGCGGGACGGTGGAGCGGAAATATGCCTTAGCGCGGAAAAAATGGCGGATTTACACATTTTCAGCGGTCTGCCCCTTGTAAAATGGCCGCAGGGCGGCTAAAATAGAGTAAAACCAGCCCCCGCGGTTCTTTTGCGCGCCGGGTGTGGAACTTTGCCGCTGTGCGGTTTTGCGCGCAGCCATCAATGGAAGAGGGAAAAGTATGCTGGACATCAAAGTGACAAAGACCACCGCGCCGAAGGCAAAGCCGGACGAGAAGCATCTGGGCTTCGGCAACCATTACACGGACCATATGTTCATCATGGACTACACCGAGGGCCGTGGCTGGCACTCGCCGCGCATCGAGCCGTACCATTCCCTGGAGCTGGACCCGGCCGCGCTGGTGTTTCATTATGCGCAGGAGTGCTTTGAGGGCATGAAAGCCTACCGTGCTGCGAATGGCCGCGTGCTGCTGTTCCGGCCGGAAAAGAACGCCGCCCGCATGCAGAGCACCCATAGGCGCCTGTGCATTCCGGAAATCCCCGTGGAGGATTTCGTACAGGCTGTCAAGGCGCTCGTCAGCGTGGACAAAGACTGGGTGCCCGGAGAACCGGACACCAGCCTCTATCTGCGCCCGTTCACCATCGCCACCGAGGCGCATTTGGGCGTGAAGCCCAGTGCAAGCTATCAGTTCATCATCATCGCTTCGCCCTCCGGCGCGTATTACGCGGAGGGCATGAATCCGGTGAAGATCTATGTGGAGGACGAGTATGTCCGCGCTACGCCGGGCGGTACGGGCTACATCAAATGCGGCGGCAACTATGCGGCCAGCCTGATCGGCCAGATGAAGGCCCATGACCTGGGCTACAGCCAGGTGCTGTGGCTGGACGGTGTGGAGCGCAAGTACGTGGAGGAAGTGGGCAGCATGAACTGCTTCTTCAAAATCGACGGCGTCATCCGCACCGCGCCCTGCGTGGGCACGGTGCTGCCGGGCATCACGCGCATGAGCTGCATCGAGCTGCTGGAAAAATGGGGCTATAAGGTGGACTGTGAGAGCCGCCTGCCCATCGCGGACGTCATCCGCGCAGGCAAGGAGGGCAAGCTGGAAGAGGTGTTCGGCACGGGCACAGCGGCGGTCATCAGCCCCGTGGGGGAATTGCGCTACGAGGACGAGGTGCTCACCATCAACGGCTTCCAGACAGGCCCTGTCACCCAGCGCCTGTACGACACGCTCACCGGCATCCAGTGGGGCACGCTGCCCGACGATATGGGCTGGACGCAGGAAGTGGAATAACGCGGGAACGGAACAAAACGAACGCGCGGCGGGCCTTTTTGGCCCGCCGCGCGGCTGCTTTACAGGGGAAACCGCGTACGAAGAGCCCCTTTCCTTGCAATACGTTTTTTTTGTGCTATAATACTCATGCGACAGGCGCATTCATAAAATCTTAATACCTTTGGAAAAACTTTAACACCGCGTTTATCTGCGCGGCCGGAGGGAAAAGGGACGGAAATATGCAGATCATTATTGTGGGCGACGGCAAGGTAGGCGTCGCCCTTACGGAACAGCTCTCCAGCGAGGGCCACGATATCACGGTTATCGACTCAAACCCCAAGGTGCTGGAGCAGAGCCTGGAATCCTATGATGTGATGGTGGTGCACGGCAACGGCGCGTCCATCGGCGTGCTGAAAGAGGCGGGTGTGGAAGACGCGCATCTGCTTATTGCCGCCACCAGCCGGGACGAGACGAACCTGCTCACCTGCATCGTGGCAAAAAAGCTGGGCGCAAAGCACACCATTGCCCGGGTGCGCAACCCCGAATATGCCGAGCAGCTGGTGCTGATGCGGGACGAGCTGGGCCTTTCCATGACCATCAATCCGGAGCTTGCGGCCGCGCGGGAGATCCATCACCTGCTGCAGTTCCCCTCATTTCTCAAGCGGGATTCCTTTGCCAAGGGCCGTGTGGAGATCGTAGAGATCCATGTGGGCGAGGATTCCAAGCTGGCGGGCATCCCGCTCAACCGCCTGTATGAGATCGCGCGGGTGCGCGTGCTTGTGTGCGTGGTGGAGCGCGGCGGCACCGTGCATATCCCGGACGGCAGCTTCACGCTGCAGGCGGGGGACAATATCTATGTCACTGCCGATTCTCAGGACCTTGCCCAGCTCATCAAGCATCTTGGCATTGTCAAGCAGAAGGTGCGCAACGCCATCATCGTGGGCGGCAGCCGCATCGCCTATTATCTGGCCATGCGCTGCCTGCACGCGGGGCTGGGCGTCAAGATCATCGAGCAGAACCATGAGCGCTGTGTGGAGCTGGCTGAGCTGCTTCCCAGCGCCGTCATCATCGAAGCCGACGGCTCCCGGCAGGACATTCTGGCTGCAGAGGGCATCAGCTCCACGGACGCGGTCATCACATTGACGAATATGGATGAGGAGAATCTCATCATTTCCATGTATGCCAGCCACATCGGGGTGCCAAAAGTCATCACAAAGGTGAACCGCACCGAATATGTGGAAGCCTTCAAGAGCATGGGCATCGACACGTTCATCAGCCCCAAGGCGCTGTGCAGCACGGACATCGTGCGCTATGTGCGCGCCATGCAGAACACCACGGGCGGCAGCGTTATTACGCTGCACCGCATGGTGGAGGGCAAGGCCGAGGCGCTGGAATTCCGCGCATCCGAGACCACGCGCCACCTGGGCGAGACACTTTTGGACATTCAGCTTAAGCCCGAGATATTGATCGCCTGCATCACCCACAAGGGACGCACCATCATCCCGCGGGGCAGCGACGTGTTCCAGGCCGGGGACACCGTCATCGTCGTCACGACGAGCGGCCAGCCCATCAACGACCTGAATGACATTTTTGCCGACTGAGGGCCGGCATTCCCGGAGGAACGAATGAACAAGAAAATGATCGGCAAGCTGGTTGGCGTGCTCTTTTTCCTGGAGGCGCTTTTCATGCTGCCAGCCATTGCCGTGTGCTTTGTTTACGGCGAGACGGGCGCACCCCTGCGGGGCTTTTTGTGGACGGTGGCGCTGCTGCTGGCGCTGTCCGGCGCGCTGTACGGCGTGTGTGCGAAGGCCACGCGGGAGTTTTACGCCAAAGAGGGCTTCATCATCGTGGCCCTGGGCTGGATCCTGCTCTCGGCCATGGGCGCGCTGCCGTTTTACATCTCGGGCGAGATACCGCATTATGTAGACGCGTTTTTTGAGACGGTGTCCGGTTTTACCACCACAGGCGCGTCTGTTCTGACAGACGTGGAGGCCATGAGCCACGGGCTGCTGTACTGGCGCAGCTTTACACACTGGCTGGGCGGTATGGGCATGCTGGTATTCCTGCTGGCCGTGGTGCCCACGGGAAAGGGAGCGGGTTACAGCATCCATCTGCTGCGGGCCGAAAGCCCCGGCCCCAGCGTGGGTAAAATGGTGCCCCGCATGCGCCAGACGGCCAGCCTGCTGTATAAGATATACATCGTGCTCACCGTCCTGTGCGTATTGTTTCTGCTGGCGGGCGGCATGCCCCTGTTCGACAGCCTGTGCACGGCCTTCGGTACGGCGGGCACGGGCGGCTTCGGCATCAAAAACAACAGCATGGCGGATTACAGCCCGTACCTGCAGAATGTGTGTACGGTGTTCATGGCGCTGTTCGGCGTAAACTTCAGCGTCTATTTTCTGCTTTTGCTGCGGGAGTGGCGCGGGGCGCTGCTGGACGAAGAGCTGCTTTTGTACGGCGGTATCATGCTTACGGCCATGTTTGTCATTGCAGCGGACATCACGCCGCTTTTCTCCGGCTTCGGCGAGGCGTTCCATCATGCGTCCTTCACCGTCAGCAGCGTGATGACGACCACGGGCTTCGCCACCGAAGATTTCAACCTGTGGCCGCAGCTCTCCCGGGCCATCCTGTGCATTCTGATGGTGGTGGGCGCGTCCGCGGGCAGCACGGGCGGCGGCATCAAGGTAGCGCGCCTGCTTCTGCTGTTCAAGAGCCTTGCGGCTGAGGTGCGCCGCATGCTGCGCCCGCGCAGTGTGAATGTGGTGCGCGTGAACGGCCGCGTTGTGAAGGACGAGGTGCTGCGCGGTGTGAACGTCTATATGGCAGCCTACTGCGCCATCGCGGTGGCCAGCTTTCTGGCCGTCTCCGTGGATGATTTTTCTCTGGAAACGAACCTGACGGCCGTGCTGGCATGCTTCAACAACATCGGCCCGGGGCTGGACCTCGTGGGGCCGGCCAGCAACTATTCCCTGTTTTCAACTTTTTCCAAGGTTGTGCTTTCGTTGGATATGCTTCTGGGCAGACTGGAAATATTCCCCATTATTGTGCTGTTCAGCCGCCATACCTGGAACCGCACGCGCTGAAAACCGGATACGGACGCCTCTGGGCGCGCCCGGCACAGGCTGCCGCGGCGCGTCTGTTTGCATTTTTGCACATTTTTTGTTATAGTATTTTTGTTTGCTTCCGGCCGCACGGCGGGAAGGGACCCTATTGATTTCAGGAGAGTGGTTTTTTGGATACCCCCGGCCCTGGTATGTACCTGGCACTGCTGCTTTTGCTGGCGTTCTCGGCGTTCTTCTCGGCAAGCGAGACGGCGCTTTCGTCGGTCAACCGCATCCGCATGAAGAATAAGGCGGATGACGGAGACAAAAAGGCGCAGCGCGTGCTGGGCCTTTCCGATGATTACGACAGGACGCTGTCCGCCATTCTCATCGGCAACAATGTGGTAAACCTTACTGCATCGTCGATCTCCACCGTCATTGCCACGTCGCTGCTGGGACAGCAGGGCGCGGCAGTGGCCACGGCCGTTATCACGGTGCTGGTGCTCGTCTTTGGCGAGATATTGCCCAAGAGCTTCGCCAAGGACCATGCGGAGCGCGTGAGCATGGCCATGGGCGGCCCGCTTTACATCGTCAAAACGCTGCTGGCTCCGCTGGTGTGGGTCTTTGTGCAGATCAAGCGCCTGTTTACAGGCCGGCGCTCCAGTGAGCTGAACGTGCAGCCTAGCGTGACTGAGGAGGAACTCAAAACCATCATCGACACCGTCGGTGAAGAAGGCGTGCTGGACCGCCAGGAAACAGACATCATCCAGTCGGCCATAGAGTTCGACAATACGACGGTGCAGGACATTCTGGTGCCCCGGGTGGATATGGCCGCGGCGGCGCTGGACGCGCCGCCGGAGGAGATCATCCGGCTGTGTGTGGAGGGCGGTTATTCGCGCATCCCGGTGTATGAAGGGACCATTGACAACGTGGTGGGCGTACTGTATGCGAAGGACCTGCTGGCCCGGCTGGCCGCGGGAAAGCCCATCGAGCCCGCGGCGCTCAAACGGGACGTGCTTTTTGTTTACCGCAGCAAGCGCATCAGCGAGCTGCTGGCGGAGTTCCGCCGGGCAAAGCAGCACATGGCCGTTGTGACGGATGAACACGGCGGCACGCTGGGGCTCGTGACCATGGAGGATATCCTGGAGGAGCTTGTGGGCGAGATCTGGGACGAGACGGACAAGGACGAAACGCCCATCCGGCAGCTGAGCGAGAACAGCTGGCAGGTGGAGGGCGACGTGAACGTGGAGGACTTTTTCGACGCCATCGGCTTCGTGGACAAAACGTTCGACTGCGACTACAACTCTGTGGGCGGTTGGGCGCTGGCCGAGCTGGAGCATATTCCCAGCGCCGGGGAAAGCTTTTGCTACAAGCAGCTTCATGTGACCATCCGTTCAGTGAAGGACCAGCGCATCGAGAGCCTGCTGGTGACGCGCGGCGAGCACGGCGGCGGGGACGCTCCGCCGGAATAGCTCCCGGGAGCTGAAAAAGGCAGAGAAGTAAAAGAAGCGTCCGGGGAAAAAGCTGGCGGTGGCAAAGCCATGCATTTTTGCGCAGCAAAGTGCAAGCCACGCGGCGAATGCCGCCAAAAAGAGGCGGAGGACCCCCTTTTCATTTAAAATAACCCCGCGGCGCCCCGCAGGGCCAGTGCCGAGGCGTGTAGAGCGAAGCGGCAGCCGAAGGCCGCCGTGCGCGGCGAACGGGGCCGCAGGCCCTGTTCGCAGGCAGCTTGGCGCAAAAGCGCAGCTTTTTCGACAAGCTGGAACACCGCCGCCCCGCAGCCGAAGCTGCCGGGGCGGCGGTGTTTGTTTTTGCGCGCGGTTCAGCCCGGCGGCACGCATTCCAGCACGCTGCGTGCAATGGCGTCCCCTGCGGCCCAGAGCTGCGGCTCGCTGGTGACGTTTTCGTATTCGGAGGGGTTCACCATAAAGCCCGCCTCCAGCAGAACTGCGGGACACACGGTGCTGCGTGTGACATAATAGTAGCCCCACTGAGCGCCCCGGTCCGGCCGGGAGGTGGCCTGCGTTACATTGCGCACCAGCGCCTGGGCCAGCGCTTTGCCCGCGGGGTAGAAGTAATAGCACTCGGTACCCGTCTGCAGGTTCGCATCTACGGAAAGGTCGATGGAATTGTGGTGGACGGCGATGAAAAAATCAGGCTGGCCGGCAACAATGGCTCTGTTGCGCTCCTCCAGAGAGAGGAAGGAATCGTCTGTCCGGATGGTCTGCACCGTGGCGCCAAGCTGCTCCAAACGGTATTTTGCGGCCAGCGTCAGAGCCAGATTGACGTCCTTTTCCGCGGGCGCCCCGGTGCCCGCCGCGCCCATTGCGCCGGGGTCATGGTCACCGTGGCCTGCGTCCAGCAGCACGGCCACTCCCGTCAGAGGCTTGCCGAATACATCGCTGCGCACCGGCTGCTTTTTCAGGATGACCTGCGTGGTGCCGTCCGCATATTCCACGGTATGCCCCCAGACGGGCTGGGTAAAGGTAAGCGTGACGCGTGTGCAGCCATCGCCCGGATCCACCGCGGCGCTCTGCACCAAAGCGGAACCGGAAACGGCGAAATCCGCCGCGAAGTCCGCATCGTAAAAATCCATCATCAGCGCGCCGTCCACCATGTTGGTATAGGCCAGCGGTGTGCCGCTGCCCGCAAAGGTGAGCACCTCGCCCGTATCCGTCGCCGCGGCGGCCGCGCCTGTAAATGAGGCGCGGGGCGTTTCCGGCGGCAGCGGCTCTGCATTGTAAGCCAGCACAAAATCCCCGCTGGCAAGCTGATAGGCCCAGGTGCGCTTGCCGCCGCGCAGTGTTTCGGTGCAGGCGGCCACCGTGGCAACTGCGCCCTGGCGTACGGTCTCGCTGATGTTTCCGTCGGACGCGGGGTCATACAGCAGGCTGGCAATCCAGTTTCGGATGCGCACAGGCGTGCCCGGCTCCACTTCCGCAGTGTCGTCGTGGGGGACCTCCGTTGTGCCGCCGCTCCCGCCGCCTGCGGGCGCGGGCCGGTTCACGGTCACAGAGACGCTGGTTCCGCCCTGTGTGAGGGTATACACATTGCTGCCCTCTGCCACGTCCACCAGCACGCCGAAGGTTCCGCCCGGGCCGCGGCTCTCCACGGGTGTGCCGTTCAGCAGCAGCTCCTGCGCCGGGTCTGACGTGCCCATCACAAAGCAGGCTGAGGTGTAGACGGCCGCACCGTCCGCCGGATAGGATACCGCCAGTGTCCCGCCGGGCGTATACTCCAGCAGCGCAGGCCGCGCCGCACTGCCGTCCAGCGCGCTGGCCAGCACGCTGAAGGCCTCCGGCTGCGCCCGGCACCGCGCATAATCGAATACGGCGCCGTGGAAGCCGTCTGTGTCCAGCGAAGCAAGGAACAGGGACGACGGATCGTTGAAGGCGGCCTCGTCCGCGTAGAATACCGCCTGCCGGGAAATACTGTCGAACAGGGCGCTGCCTTCGACATACAGGCCTGCAACGGCATATTTTTTCTGCATGCGCGCCAGCGCTGCCTCCCAATCCGCATTGCCGGAGAGCTCGGGCGTCACAGCGTACACGGCCAGCCCCGCCTGGGACGCCTGCTCACACAGTGCGCGCAGCGGGTCGTATTTGTGAAACAGGCTGTCGTCTGCCGCCGCGCCGGGCCAGGTCTCATAAGCGCGGTCGCGGAAAGCGATGCTGGACAATTCGGCGTCCGCAACGTCCAGAAACAGCGCGTTCAGCCCATGGGCCTGGGCATAGGCCGCCGCGTCTGCGAACAGCGTATCCAGAACCTCCGGCCCGCCGGAGGAGAGCCCGCCCGCAGCCGTTGGATAGCTCCACGAGAGCCGCAGCCCCCGCAGCGTGCCCTGGGGCGCCGCCGCACTGGGCATATCCCGGCGCATGGCACGGGGCCACAGCAGCCACATGCCGGTTCCCAGCGCGGCCAGCAGCACCGCAGCCAGAACAAAAAGCACCACGCGGCCCGCACGGCGCCGCCTGCGTTTGAAATGCATCCTTGAAAACCCCCTTTTTTCCGCAGTTTACGGCAAAATAAAACAAAATACTGCCTTTACTATACCATAGCATACCCATTTTGTGTATCCAAATCGTATCCCGTGCAGACAGCCGGAGCCGCGTTTTTCGCCCTCCTGTGAAAAAACGGCTACCAAACACGCCCCCCATATGTTATGCTATGGGAGTAGATTTGATTTTATGGCACTTTAAAGGAGACGATATTTTGCAGATACCCGATACCGCATTTACCCACGGCGGAAAATTTCACGCCGACGATGTGTTCAGCGCGGCGCTTTTGAAGATATGCAACCCCAACATTGCCATACAGCGCGGCTTTGCGGTGCCTCAAGGCTTTGCAGGGCTGGTATTCGACATTGGGGACGGCCCGTTCGATCATCATGCCAAAAACAGCCCTGTGCGGGAGAACGGTGTGCCCTATGCGGCTTTCGGCCTGCTGTGGCGGGAGCTGGGGCCGCAGCTTGTCGGCCCCGTGGACGCGGGCCGCTTTGACGAGAGCTTTGTACAGCCGCTGGATCTGGACGATAATACGGGCTGCGGCAACCAGCTGGCCAATATCATCGCCGCGTACAATCCCCGGTGGGATGGCGAGGACCGTCCGGACGACTGCTTTGCACAGGCCGTGGCGCTGGCGCAGGATATGCTGGCTCACAAGCTGGAGGCCATCCGCAGCGTGCAGCGCGCCGCCGCCGAGGTGAATGAGGCGCTGGGCCGCATGAAGCGGCGCATCGTGCGGCTCTCCCGCTTCGCGCCGTGGAAGCAGCAGCTCATTCCCAGCAAGGCGCGTTTTGTGGTATATCCGTCCCAGCGGGGCGGCTGGGCGGCGCAGGCTGTGCCCGCGTCCTTTGGCTCGCCCGCGCTGAAGGTGCCGTTCCCCGCGCACTGGGCGGGTGCGTCGGAGCAGGAGCTGCCCGGTCTTTCGGGCATCGAGACCCTGCGGTTCTGCCACGCGGGGCGGTTCCTTGTCACTGCGGGCACGGAGGAGGACGCTGTGGCCGCGTGTGAGGCCGCGATGGAGCTGAACGGATAATGGATTGGGTGTACATGCTGGAGTGCGGCGACGGCAGCCTGTACACAGGCTGGACGAACGATCTGGCCAAGCGCCTTGCCGCCCACCAAAGCGGGCGCGGCGCGAAGTATACCAGGGGACGCGCGCCCGTGCGTCTGGTATATGCGGAGCAGTGTACGGACAAAAGCGCCGCTCTGCGGCGGGAAGCCGCTGTCAAGGCACTGCCGCGGGCGCGCAAGCTGGAGCTAGCGCGGCAATGGGAAACGGAGGAAAAAGCAATGGCTGTTGCGATGGATTCACAGGAAGCGCGCAGGCGTATGGAGGAAGGCCGGCTTTATCTGCCGGGGGATGAGGCCATCATGGCCGAACAGACGGACTGTCTGGAGAAGCAGTATAATTACAACGCCACGCGCCCTCACGAGCAGGAAAGGCGCGCCGCCCTGCTGCGGGAAATGTTCGCCCAGATCGGTGAAAACTGTTATATCGAGCCGCCGCTGCACGCCAACTGGGGCGGCCGCCATGTGCATTTCGGCAGCGGGGTGTACGCAAACTTCAACCTGACGCTGGTGGACGACGCCCATATTTATGTGGGCGACTGTGTGATGTTCGGCCCCAATGTCACGGTGGCCACGGCGGGGCATCCCATTGAGCCGGGCCTGCGCCGTCAGGCCATGCAGTACAACGCCGACGTCCGCATCGGCAGCAACGTGTGGGTGGGCGCGGGCGCGGTCATCCTGCCGGGCGTGACCATCGGGGATGACACGGTCATCGGCGCGGGCAGCGTGGTGACGAAGGACATCCCGGCGGGCGTGGTAGCCGTGGGCTGCCCCTGCCGTGTGCTGCGTCCCATCGGCCCGCAGGACAGGGAGACCTACTTCCGGGGCCGGAAGATCGACGTGCCGCTGGAATAGCGGTGCGCGGCATCCGGCACAGAAGGGAAAGCATGTCAAAGTGGAAAAGGAATATCTGATCCGGCAGGCCCCGGCAAAGGCGCTGCTCGCGTTTTCAACGCCTATGATCATCGGCAATCTGTTCCAGCAGCTTTACACGATGACGGATTCTGTTATTGTGGGCCAGGCTGTGGGTGAAAGCGCATTGGCGGCCGTGGGGGCTTCCTATGCTCTGACGAATGTGTTCATCTCCATCGCCATCGGCGGCGGGGTGGGCGCGTCCGTTCTCACCAGCCAAGCCTTCGGGCGGCGGGACTATCACAGGATGAAGCGCTTTATCTCCACGGCGCTGTTCACATTTCTGGCCGTGAGCCTGCTGCTGGGCGGGTTCGGGCTTGCCTTCAGCGGGCAGATCATGGCATGGCTGCGTACGCCCGCGTCCATTCTGGACGATGCGGCGGTCTATCTCAATATTTATTTTCTGGGCCTGCCCTTTTTGTTTATGTACAATGTGCTCTCAGCCATGTTTAACGCGCTGGGGCGTTCCAAGGTGCCGCTGTACCTGTTGATTTTTTCTTCGGTGCTGAATGTGGGGCTGGACCTGTATCTGGTGCTGACGCTGAAGATGGGCGTGGCGGGCGTCGCATGGGCAACGCTCATTGCCCAGGGAGTATCCGCCGTGGCTGCTTTCCTGTTGTTTGCGCGGGAGCTGCGGGCCTACGATGCCCCGTCGGCCGTGTGCTTCGATGTGCGGGAATTGAAAAACATGGCCCGTGTGGCGCTGCCGTCCGTCTTTCAGCAATCCACGGTGTCCATCGGCATGATGCTGGTACAGTCCGTGGTGAACAGCTTCGGCGCCGAGACGCTGGCGGGTTATTCCGCGGCCATGCGTATCGAGAGCATCTGCACCGTGCCCATGGCGGCGGTGGGCAACGCGATGTCCTCCTACACCGCGCAGAACATCGGCGCGGGGGAGTACAGCCGTGTGCGCAGGGGATACCGGGCGTGCTATGGCATTCTGGCTGCGTTCGCGCTGGTGATCTTCGCGGCGCTTCAGTGCTTTTCGCAGCAGCTCATTGCGCTGTTCCTCAACGCGGAAAGCTCACGCCTCGCGCTGGAGACCGGAACGTCCTGCATTCGTTTCCTGGGGTGGTTCTATATCCTCATCGGCCTGAAAATGACCACGGACGGCGTGCTGCGCGGCGCGGGAGACATGGGCGCGTTTACCGCAGCAAATCTTGTCAACCTGACGCTGCGCGTGGTTCTGGCGGCAGTGCTGGCGCCCCGGCTGGGCATCCGGATGGTATGGTACGCGGTGCCTGTGGGCTGGGCGGCCAATTACCTTATCTCGTTTTTGCGTTACCGAACGGGCCGCTGGCGGGAGCGCGGCGCAGGGCTGCTGGCCTGACCGCGGCAGAAAAATTTGCTTGACAGCCGCGAAAACTTGTGTATAATATGGAATATACGCAAAAAACGATGACGAGAAGAGTAAGCTGCGCAGGCTTTTTCAGAGAGTTCCCGGTCGGTGGAAGGGAGCAAAGCGGGCATAGCTGAACATGGCCTCTGAGTTGCGTGCGCGAGCCCTTGGCAAGCGCATGACGGGCGCACCCGTTACAGTGCCGCGCTGTAACCCGTTTCATCCGCGGGCGCAGCGGCTGAGGCTTTTTCCGTGAGGAAAGAGCGAAACAAGGTGGTACCGCGAGCATTTCTGCCCGTCCTTGGAACGTAAGTTCCGGGGACGGGCTTTTTGTTTGCTCCGCCGCAGAGCGGTGCACAGGGGAAAAGAAAAGGAGAATCGGTTTTGATCACGATATCGCATCTGACGAAGATCTTTGAGGGGAAGGGCCCGCGCGTGACGGCGCTGGAGGATGTGAACCTGGAGATCGGCAAAGGAGACATCTACGGCATCATCGGCATGTCGGGCGCGGGAAAATCCACGCTGCTGCGCTGTTTGACGCTGCTGGAGCGCCCCACCTCCGGGCAGATCATGCTCGCCGGGCAGGACATCGCTTCCCTTTCCGGCGCGCAGCTGCGCGCGGCGCGCCGGGGCATGGGCGTGGTGTTCCAGGGCTACAATCTGCTGATGCAGAAGACCGTGGCCGAAAACGTTGCCTTCCCCCTCCGGCTGGAGAAGGGATACGACAAGGCGGCGGTGCAGGCCCGGGTGGCGGAGCTTTTGGCCATTGTCGGCCTGGAGGACCGCGCGGGCGCGTACCCGGCCCAGCTTTCCGGCGGGCAGAAGCAGCGCGTGGCCATCGCCCGCGCGCTGGCCACACAGCCCGAGATGCTGCTGTGTGATGAGCCCACCAGCGCGTTGGACCCGCTTACGACGAAGTCCATGCTGGCCCTGCTGACGGATATCAACAAAAAGCTGGGCGTCACCATCATCATCATCACCCACGAGCTTTCAGTGGTACAGGCCATCTGTTCCCATGTGGCCGTCATCAGTGAGGGGCGTCTGGCAGAGTCCGGCGCGGTGGCGGATGTGTTCGGCAGCCCGCGCAGCGCTGTGACAAAGCTGCTGCTGGGCAGAGAGGAGTAAATACAATGGCGGAGTTTTTCAACGAATACGGCGCGCTGCTGTGGGAGGGCACGCTGGAAACCTTATATATGACGCTGTTTGCCACGCTGTTTGCATATGTGCTGGGCCTGCCCATGGGCGTGCTGCTCACAGTGACGAAGGCGGGCGGGGTGGCCCCCGCGCCGCGCTTCAACGCGGTGTTCGGATGGCTGGTGAACCTTCTGCGCAGCCTGCCGTTCATCATTTTGATGTTTTTCATCATTCCGTTTACACGGCTGCTGGTGGGTACGTCCATCGGCGCCACGGCAGCGCTGGTGCCGCTCACGCTTTCGGCCGCCCCGTTCATTGCGCGCATGGTGGAGCAGAGCCTGGAGGAAATCGACACAGGCGTCATCGAAGCTGCCCAGTGCATGGGCGCCACCAGGTGGCAGATCGTCACGCGGGTGCTGCTGGTGGAAAGCGTGCCCAGCCTGCTGCGGGGGCTGTCCATCAGCCTTATCACCATTTTGGGCTATACGGCCATCACCGGCAGCGTGGGCGCGGGGGGCCTGGGCAACCTGGCGTTCCGCTTCGGCTATCAGCGGTACCAGAAACCCGTCATGTATGCCACCGTGCTGCTGCTGATCCTGCTGGTGTGCGTCATCCAGATCATTTTTGATCTTGCCGCCCGCAAAGCGGACAAGCGCACGCGCTGAACAGGGCGCCTCCGGCTTCGGCAAACACGCCGTTTGCGGCGGTTTGAGATATATTGGAAAAACAGTTGAGGGAAGGAAGTTTGTTATGAAAAAATTTTTGGCATTGGTATTGGCGCTGGTACTGGCGCTGAGCCTGGCGGCCTGCTCCGGCGGCGCCGGCTATCAGATCGGCATCCCGGCGGACGCCACCAACGGCGGCCGCGCCCTGCTCCTGCTGCAGGACCTGGGCATCCTTACGCTGAAGGAAGGCGTGGGCCTGGAGGCAACCGAACAGGACATCGTTGAAAATCCGCACAATGTCACCATCAAGGCGATGGAGGCGGCAAACCTGCCCGCCAGCCTGCCGGACTTGGATTTCGCCGTCATCAACGGCAACTACGCCTCCGGCGCGGGCATTGGGGATAAGGTGCTCACGACAGAGGACGCGGAATCCGTGGCGGCGCAGACCTACGGCAATGTCGTTGCGGTGAAGGAAGGCCGGGAAAACGACCCCGCCGTGCAGGCTCTGGTGGCCGTGCTGATGAGCGGGGACGTGCAGGCATGGATCGAGGAGAGCTACAACGGCGTTGTGATGCCCATGGGCGCACAGGAGCTGGATATTCCCGAGATCGCGGAGCCTGTGACGCTGAAGGTGGGCGCGTCGCCCAGCCCTCACGCGGAAATCCTGGAGCATGTGAAGCCCCTCCTGGCCGAGCACAATGTGGAGCTAGACATTGTGGAATTTGACGATTACGTCATGCCCAACACCGGTGTGGAAGACGGCTCGCTGGACGCCAACTACTTCCAGCACCAGCCGTATCTGAACGATTTCAATGCCGAGCAGAGCACGCATATCGTCAGCGTGGCCACCGTGCACTACGAGCCGATGGGCATTTATCCGGGCAAGACCGCAAGCCTGGACGTATTCGGCAAATAAGTTCTTTTCGCGCGCACCTTTTGGGTGCGCGCATTTTTTGCGCGAAAGTGCGCGGTGTTTTCCGCAAGCTTCGCAATCAAAAAACACTGCAGACAGCTGTTTGCGCGCTTGCAATTTTTGCGCGCCGGGTGCAAAATAGAGGACATGGGTTTACACGGGCTTTACAATCACCGCCCGCGGCCCGAGGGAAGGAAAGCATGGCCGAAAAAGGCCTGCGGCTGTTTTAAATGAAGCGGACATCCGGCGGTCTCTCCGGGGACGGCGGCGCTGCCCGCGGCGCACAAAAAGGGGAAACGATGGCACAAAAAACATTCGCGCGCCCGCTGATGTTTACGCGGCAGGCGCTTTGGAGGCTGATCCTGCCTTTGGTGCTGGAGCAGCTTTTGCTTGTGACGGTGGGCATGGCCGATACGGTGATGGTCTCCACGGTGGGCGAGGCGGCGGTCTCGGGCATTTCTCTTGTGGACCAGGTGAACGTCCTGCTCATTCAGATATTTGCCGCGCTGGCCACGGGCGGCGCCGTGGTGGCAAGCCAGTATCTGGGCCGGCGGGACAGGGAAAATGCCTGCCGCTCCGCCAAGCAGCTGGTATACGCCACCTTCGGCATGGCGGTTGCCATCGGCGCGCTGGTGCTGGTGCTCAACCGGCACATCCTTCGACTGGTGTTCGGCAATGTGGAGCCGGACGTAATGCAGGCCGCCGAGACATATTTCTGGCTTTCGGCGCTGTCATACCCGATGCTGGCGCTGTACAACGCGGGGGCGGCGCTGTTCCGCAGCATGGGCAACAGCCGCATTTCGCTGTTCGCATCTCTTATCATGAACGTTATCAACATCGGCGGCAACGCGCTGCTCATCTATGGCCTGAACTGGGGCGTGGCGGGCGCGGCCACAGCCACGCTGGCATCCCGCACAGTGGCGGGCCTGATGATGATGCTGTTGCTGCGCAACCGGGACAACCCCATCTTTCTGGAGCGCCTGTTCCACCCGGAATGGAACGGCGGCATCCTCAAAAGCATCCTGCGCGTGGGCGTGCCAAACGGGCTGGAAAACGGCATGTTCCAGATCGGCAAGCTGCTGGTGGCGGGGCTCATCACCACCTTCGGCACGTCGGCTATCGCGGCCAATGCCATCTGCAACAATGTCGGTTCTATGTCCAACATTCCCGGCTCGGCCATCGGCCTGGCGATGATCACTGTGGTGGGCCAGTGCGTGGGCGCAAAAGACTATCAGCAGGCGCGGCATTATACGAAAACCCTTTTGGCGGCGGCCTATGTGAGTATGGGCCTGCTGAATATCGCGCTGTTCCTGCTGGCGCCGTACCTGGTGGGCTTTTACGCCATGCCGCAGACGACCACGGACCTTGCGCTTTCTGTGCTGCAGGTGAACTGCGTTGTGACGGTGCTTATCTGGCCGTCCTCGTTCACACTGCCCAACGCGCTGCGCGCGGCGGGCGACGCCAGGTTCACGATGGTGACGAGCATGGTGTCCATGTGGGTGTTCCGCATCGGCATGTCCTATGTGCTGGGCGCGTGGCTGGGCATGGGCTTGTTCGGCGTCTGGACGGCCATGCAGATCGACTGGGCCGTGCGTTCACTGGTATTCGGCGTGCGTTTTCTGGGCCATAAATGGGAAAAGGCGCGGGTCCTCGAAGGATGAGTGCCCCGCGGCCGGCATTGTGAAAATAAGCTCCCGCCTTACCGTTTTCAAGATGGTAAGGCGGGAGCTTTCTGCTTTTGAGCGGCAGACCGGTGTGCGGGGCCGTTTATACGCCCAGCAGCGCGCGGGCGTTCTGTTCTGTTATACGCAGCACTTCCTCCAAAGGCACCTGCTTGATGTCCGCCACTTTCTGGGCTGTGAAGCGGATCATGCCGGAATGGCATTCTTTTCCCCGGAACGGTTCCGGCGCCATGTAGGGGCAGTCCGTTTCCAGCACGATATTTTCCAGGCTGAGCGCAGCCACCGCCTCCACGGCGCGGCGCGCATTTTTAAATGTAAGCGCTCCTCCGAAGCCCAGCAGCATGCCCTGCCGGGCGATCCACAGCGCGTCGTCGGCGCTGCCGGAAAATGCGTGCAGAATGCCCCTGGGCCGGTACCTTTTCAAAAGCGCGTAGGTTTCGGCATGGGCTTCGCGGTCATGCACAAG
Source organism: Ruthenibacterium lactatiformans (assembly GCF_000949455.1). Taxonomy (GTDB): domain Bacteria; phylum Bacillota; class Clostridia; order Oscillospirales; family Ruminococcaceae; genus Ruthenibacterium; species Ruthenibacterium lactatiformans. The sequence continues at coordinate 32,683 of NZ_JXXK01000009.1, forward strand.
AATGGGCAGGCTGTGCTCCTGTGCTGCGGCGAGCTCTGCTTCAAACAGCGCCAGCTGGGCGTCCTCCGGCACGGGCCAATGGTGATCCAGCCCGCATTCTCCAACCGCCACGACCCGGGGATCGCCGTACAACGGTTCAATGGCCGCCAGCTCGGCGCGCCAGTCGCCATGGAATTCATATACCGTGGAGGCGTCGTCCTCGATGAGGCTCTCCGGATGGACGCCGGCAGCGGCCCAGACCCAGGGCCGCGTTTCAGCCAGCGCCAAAGCGGCGCGGCTGGTGGCAAGGTCCACCCCGCATTCCACCACGCCGCATACGCCCTGTGCGGGCAGACTGTCCAGCACTTCGTCCCGGTGCCCGTCGAACCGGCGGCTCGTGTAATGTGCATGGGTATCGAATATCATGGTATCCCTCCGTTCAAAAACGCCCCGGAAGCCTCCGGGGCGCATGTGTATTCTGAAACCCGTTTAAAGTTTCTTTGCGGACTTTCTTTTCAAAGAAAGTTAATGGATGCGCATGCCCGTGGGTACGTCGTCGGGGAAGAACACCACGGACGCACCGCCGTCGGCAGTGTCTGCGGCCATCACCATTCCCTCGGAAACGTATTTGCCGCCCATCATGGGGCGCGGCGCAAGGTTGGCCACGATGCCCACTTTTTTTCCGGCCAGATCCTCCGGCTTGTACCATTTGGCGATGCCGGAAAGGATGGTGCGTTCACGTTCGCCGTCGAACACCGTCAGCTTGAGCAGCTTTTTGCTTTCTTTCATGTTTTCGCAGGCCGTCACCTGGCCCACCAGCATTTCCACACGGCAGAATGTTTCAAAATCCACCTCCGGCTCGTGCCGGATGGGCTCGGCCGCAGGCTCCGGTTTTGCGGGAGCCGGAGCGGGCGCGGCGGCAGCCTTCGCGGCCTCCTGGGCGGCGGCCAGCTCCGCCAGTTCCTTTGCGGCGTCGATGCGGGGGAACAGCGCCTCGCCCTTGTGCACGGTAAACGGCTCGGGCAGGCCGCCGAACCGGCCCAGCGTCTCAAAGCGCATGCTCTCGGCCGTCAGGCCAAGCTGCTGCGCCATTTTGGGCGTGGTGTTGGGCAAAAACGGCGTAAGCAGCACGGCTGCCACACGCAGTACTTCGCACAGATTGTACAGCACTGCGGCAAGGCGGGGCAGGTTGGCCTCGTCCTTCGCCAGCACCCAGGGCGCCGTTTCGTCAATGTATTTGTTGGCACGCTGGATGACCCTGAAAATCTCCGCCAGCGCGTTCGGCACCTGCAGAACGTCCATGCATGCCGTTACCTTCGCGGGCAGGGCCTCCACCATGGCGGCCAGCTCGTCATCCAGCGGCTCGGCTTTGCGCTGGGCGGGCAGAGTGCCGCCGAAATATTTTTCGATCATCGCCACACTGCGGGAGAGCAGGTTGCCCAGGTCATTGGCGAGGTCGGCGTTGATACGGTTGATAAGCGCCTCATTGGAGAAGATACCGTCGTTGCCGAACGGGATTTCACGCAGGAGGAAATAGCGCAGCGCGTCCACGCCGTAGCGGTCGCACAGGACCACGGGGTCCACCACATTGCCCTTGGATTTGCTCATCTTGCCGCCGTCCAGCAGCACCCAGCCGTGGCCGAACACGCGCTTGGGCAGGGGAAGATCCAGCGCCATCAGCATGGCGGGCCACAGGATGGTGTGGAACCGCAGGATCTCCTTACCCACGATGTGCAGGTCCGCGGGCCAGAATTTGTCGTAATCGTGATATGTTTCATTGCCGTAGCCCAGAGCCGTGATGTAGTTGGAAAGCGCGTCCACCCAGACGTACATGGTGTGCTTGGGGTCGAACGGGACGGGAATGCCCCACTTCACGCTGGTGCGGGAAACGCAGGTGTCCTGCAGGCCCTGGTTGATGAAAGCGATCATCTCGTTTTTGCGCGTTTCAGGCTGAATGAAATCCGGATGCTCTTCATACAGCTTCAGCAGGCGGTCCGCATATTTCCCGGTTTTGAAGAAATAGGCTTCTTCCTCGGCCTCGTACACGGGGCCGCCGCAGTCCGGGCATTTGCCGTCCACAAGCTGGCTGTCTGTCCAGAAGCTTTCGCAAGGCTTGCAGTAATGCCCTTTGTAAACGCCTTTGTAGATATCGCCCTGCTCGTAAAGCCGGGTGAAAATTTTTTGGCAGCTCTCCACATGGTAATCGTCGGTGGTGCGGATGAATCGGTCGTTGGAAATGTCCATCAGTTTCCACAGCTCTTTGATGCCGGCGACGATCTCATCCACATATTCCTTCGGCGTCACACCTTTGGCCGCGGCCTTGTCCTCAATTTTCTGCCCGTGCTCATCGGTGCCCGTCAGATACATCACATCATAGCCCTGCATGCGCTTATACCGCGCGATGGCGTCGCAGATGACGGTGGTGTAGCTGTGGCCGATGTGCAGCTTGTCGCTGGGGTAGTAGATCGGTGTGGTGATGTAGAAGGTCTTTTTATTTTCCATAGGTACCAGTCCCTTTCGGGGCGCGCGAATGAAACGCGCCCTTTTTATTTTGGGCCGCGCGGGCGGCCGGAAAAACGGAAGATGCCGCGGCGCTTAAACGCCCGGCGTTTCGGCGGCGCAGGCGTCCGCCGTATTTCGCCTTTTGCGGGAGACACGGGCCGCCAGCGCCCGAGGCCGCATACCGGCCGCGCGCCTGCCTGCCCGGCCGCGTGCGGCAAAATATGCGCCCAGCCTGCGAGCAGCATCCGGACCGCGCCGCCCACGACAGCCAGCGTGCAGGGCGGTGGAGCCCGGCGGCCTGCGGCATGCCGGAAAACAGCGGCAAAATGAACGCTGGCCCCGCCGCCGCGCGTACCAGAAGCCGGGCGCTTCGGGCCAGAAACTTTTTGCTTTCGCTTCCGCGTTATTTCTCATCCACAAAGAAGCGCTTGTACCAAACCAGAAACGTAAATACCGTCCAGATCTTGCGCTGGTTGTTGGCGCGCTCGTGGAAATGGTCGTCCAGCAGCTTCATCAGCGCGTCCGGCTTGAAGAATACGGCTGCGTAATCGCTGGTGAAATATTCCTTCACGATGTTGTAGTATTTTTCCTCCCGCAGCCAGTAGCGGATGGGCACCGGGAAGCCCTTTTTCGGGCGGTTTGCCCACTCGTCCGGCAGCGTTTTATTGGCCGCGTGGCGCATCACGATCTTCGTGTCCGTGCCCTGGATGCGGTAATCCACGGGTACCGTTTCGGCGAATTCCAGCACCTTTTTGTCCAGGAATGGCACGCGCAGCTCCAGGCTGTGGGCCATGCACATTTTGTCCGCTTTCAGCAGAATGTCCCCGGGCAGCCACATGTTCATGTCCAGATACTGCTTCTTCGTCACTTCATCCTGTCCTTTGACACGGGCGTAGAACGGCGCGGCCAGCTCATGAGCCAGCGGCCCGTTGTCGTAAGCGGGCTGCAGCACGGCGCTGGCCTCGTCCTCCGGGAATACAAGCGCCTGGCCGAAGAAGTAGTCCTCGGGGCGCTCGGAGCATTTGAGCAGGAAGTTTTTGCCCTTGAAATAAGGCAGCTTTTTGGCGGCAGCCGCCGCCGCGCGGCGCACGCCAAGCGGCAGACGCTTAAACTTTTCCATGGCAGGCGTGTCGGCATACCACTCGTACCCGGCGAAGATCTCATCCGCGCCTTCGCCCGAGAGAACCACCGTCACTTCCTCCCGGGCCAGCTGCGCCAGGAAATACAGCGGCACGCTGGACGGGTTCGACTGCGGCTCGTCCATGTGGTACTGGATGTCCGGGAAAGCGTCGAAGCATTCGTCCGCCGTGATGAGCTTGCGGCGGTTGCGGATGCCAAGCTTGTCCGAAAGCTCGGCCGCGTAGTTCGTCTCGTTGAATTTGTTGTAATCAAAGCCCACGCTGAACGTGGTGTCCGGCATCAGTACAGCGGCAATGTAGCTGGAATCCACGCCGCCGGAGAGGAAAGAGCCGACCTTTACGTCCGCAATGCGGTGGGCGGCCACGGATTCGTGCACCACTTCGTCCAGCTTGTCCGCGCAGGCTTCAAAGTTCTGCGGCTGCGGGTCGAATTCGCAGTCCCAGAAGCGGCGCACGTCCATCTTGCCGTTCTCATACACAAAATAGTGGGCCGCGGGCAGCTTGTACACGCCCTTGAAGAAGGTTTCCTCTGTGGCGGAATACTGCAGCGTCAGATAGGGGCGCAGCGCATTCTCGTTGACGGCCTTGACGAATTTGGGATGCTCGAGAAAGGCCTTGATCTCGCTGCCGAACACCAGCCCCGAGCCGTCCGGGACGGGGTAATAGTAAAACGGCTTGATGCCGAAAATGTCCCGCGCGCCGAACATACGCTTGTTTTTGGCGTCCCACAGCACGAACGCAAACATGCCGCGCAGGCGATAGATCAGCTCCGTGCCGTATTCCTCGTAGCCGTGGATGAGCACCTCGGTGTCGGCGCCACAGTGGAACGTGTGGCCTTTGGCCTCAAGCTCCCGCCGCAGCTCCATAAAATTGTAGATCTCGCCGTTGAATACAACGACCACGCTTTTGTCCTCGTTGGCCATGGGCTGTGCGCCTGCGTCGGACAGGTCCAGGATGGACAGGCGCCGGAACCCCAGCGCGATGCCATCGTCTGTGTACATGCCGCCCATGTCCGGGCCGCGGTGGACGATACGGTCCATCATTTTCTGCAAGATTGCCTCTTTGTTATCAAGATTGCCGGAAAAGCCGATGAATCCACACATTCAGGTGTTACCTCCTGTTTGCCGCGGAGCAGAGCCGCGGTGCAAATAATGGCGGCGTTGGCCGCGCTTCAGTCGAAGCCGATGGGCGTTTTGCCGAACGCGAGGATCGCGTTTCTGGCAAGCACCTCCATGGAGTCCAGATAAAAAGCGCCCAGCCCCTCGTCGCGTTTGATGAGCGAAAGCTCGGTGCAGCCCAGGATGGCGCGGTCGCACCCTTGCGCGCGCAGTGAGGCCGCGGCCCGCTCAAACGCGTCCATATTTGCGGGCCGGCCCTGCTTGATGTCTCCGTAAATAATATCCATCACGGCAGCCTGCGCGGCATCGTCCGGCACGGCGCAGGGCAGGCCGTGTTTTTCGCACATGCGCTGGTAGGTGCGGGTGCGCACCGTGCCTGTGGTGGCCAGGATGCCCACACGGGCGCTGCCGCCCGCCTTCGCGGCCAGCACAGTCTCCTCCACCATGTTCAGGATGGGGATGGGGATGGTCTCGTTGAGCCTGTCATAAAAATAGTGGGCGGTGTTGCAGGGGATGGCGATGACATCCGCGCCGAACGTGACAAGCCGCGCCGCGTCCGCGGCCATGATGTCGAAGGGATTCTCCGCGCTTTGGCCCAGAATATAGCTGGTGCGGTCCGGCGTGGTGGCGCGGCTGTTGATGATGACGTCGATGTGGTCTTGGTCGCGCGCGGCCTGGGTATGGCGCGTGAGCATCTCGTAAAAATAAACAGTGGCCATAGGGCCAAGCCCGCCGAGGATGCCCAACACCTTGGGCAATGCCTGTTCCATACAGGAGCCTCCTTTCCCATGCGGTGCGCCCGGAGCGCAGCTCTATTTGTAATAGGTCTTGAATTTCTTGAAATAGCGCTGCATGTGCACCAGATAATAGGCGAAGCGTCTGGGATTCCAGCGCAGGTCGTACCCGCAGCCAAAGCTGGTGGTCTCCCGGCCCTCGCGCACAAGGCAGCGGGCCTTTTCCACAAAGGCGGGGTCTTTGACGTATTTGTACACCACGGCACGGGGCACGCTGTGCCAGAAGGTCTCTTTTTCATTCATCACACAGGGGCCGAGGTCGCTGCCAAGCACGCGGTCTTCTACCACATAGCGGGCGATGTTGAGCCCCGCACCCGTCACGTAATAATTGCTGCGGCCCTGCCGGAGATTGATCTCAAACACGCGGTAGCTGCCGTCCCGGCTGTCGTATTTAATGTCAAAATTGGCAAAACCCGTGTAACCGACGTCCTCCAGGAACGCTTTCAGTTTTGTCATCAGCGGCTCATTGTATTCGGTGATGATGGCCGCGTGATTGCCCAGCGCCTTGGGCGTGTGCTCCTCCAGGCCCACATGGCCCAGGCACATCATCTTCACGCTGTTGTTTTTATCGCAGTAGGCTGTCAGCACATGCATGAAGCTGTCGTCGCCGGGAATTCTGTCCTGCAAAATGACAATGTCCGGGTAGCCCGCGCCGTAGATTTGCGCGAGAATGGCCGAGGCCTCCTCCGGCGTGGCGGCGGTATACACTTTCTTCATGCCGTCGAAGGGGTGCTTCCAGTACAAAATGCTGCTGGAGGGCTTTACGATTACAGGGTACGCGAAGCCCAGCGCTTCGGGCGACAGGGCGGCGGCGTCCATGGGGCCTTCGGCGCAGAAGGTTTTGGGGTAGGGGATGCCGTACTTGTCGCACAGAGCGTAAAAATCCGCCTTGGAAACCAGCTTGTCCCGCAGCTCCGGCGTGATGTAAGGCGCGATGCAGTTCGCGGGCAGCTTGTCCCGGACGTCCATGAGCAGGCTGGCGTAATCGTCGGTACAACCCATGACGATGAGCGTTTTGTCCGCGTGTGCGGCGGCGAAATCCGTTACCGTGCGCAGCAGTGTGTCCGCGCTGTCGATGTCCGGCACGGCGGTGAAGCGGACCAGGCGGGAATACATGGTATCGCCCATGGCCCAGCGGCCAAAGGCGTAAGAACGCACGCCGTAGGCCTCATGGAAAGCGCGCGCCAGCGTGTAGCAGTTCATATCCGCGCCGATGAGCACGGGCAGGATGGTTTCGGAAACAGGCATCAAAAGGCTCCTTTGGACCCGGTGACCCGGGCAGATATATACTACTTTATTATATGCACAAACGGGGGCTTGTCAAGGCGAAGGAGCAGGGCGCGGGCGCCTGTGGCGTCCGTGCCGGCAGGCGTTTATAAAGCAGTATCGCCCGTTTGCGCCGCCTCATTTGCTTTTTCGGCTGAAATGAGGTAAAATATCAATACTTATTGCTTTGTCTCTGTCCGAGGGCCGGGCGGAAGACAGGCCGACGAGGTGCCGTATGATCAAACTTTCTCCTTCGATCCTGGCCGCGGACTTTGCGGAGCTGGGCCGTAGCTGTGAGGCCGTGATGGCCGCGGGTGCGGATATGCTGCATGTGGACGTGATGGACGGCGCGTTCGTGCCGAATATCAGTCTGGGCGTGCCGGTTCTGGCTGCTTTGGCAAAGCGCGTGCCGGCCTTTTACGATGTGCATCTGATGATCCGGCGCCCGCTGCAATATATAAAGCCGTTCTGCGCCGCCGGGGCGAACCTGTTGACGTTCCACATAGAGGCCGAAAGCCCTGTGGAACAGACCATCCAGGCCATCCACGACGAGGGCTGCAGGGCCGCGCTGTGCATCAAGCCGGCCACGCCGCCCGAGGCGGTGTTTCCTTATCTGGACGCGCTGGAGATGGTGTTGGTGATGAGCGTGGAGCCGGGCTTCGGCGGGCAGAAGTTCATGCCCGCGGCGGTGGAAAAGATCGCGGCCATCCGCGCCGAGGCGCAGCGCCGTGGACTTTCGACGGACATCGAGGTGGACGGCGGCATTGACGCAGCCACCGCGCCGCTGTGTGCGGCTGCCGGGGCCAACGTGCTTGTGGCGGGCAGTGCCGTGTTCGGCGCAAAGGATCCCGCCGCCGCAATGTCGGCCATCCGCGCCGCGTGCGTATAGGCGGAAGCCTGGCTTTGTGCGGGCCGGCCCGGAAAGCCGGGCGTCCGGAAGGAACCTGCGTGCGGCCCGCCGGCGGCCCCGTTTAACCCAAAACGAAAAGAGGCGACTTTTATGAGCCCTGAGACTGCGCTGCCCCTGCAGCCCCCCAGCGCCTATGAGGCGAACCGGGACATCGTGTTTATGACGCTGCCGCTGCTGGCACTGTCGACCTATTTTTACGGCGCGCGCCCTGCGGTGCTGTGCCTGACGGCGGCTTTCACGGCCATGCTGTGCGACCATCTGGTGGCCTGGCTGCGCCACCGTCCCTGCGACAAAACGGAAAACAGCAGCATCCCCTCTGCGCTGGTGCTGGTCCTGCTGCTGCCCGCCACCGTGCATTACTATGTGGTCGTCGTCAGTGTGGCGGTGGCCATCCTGCTGGGCAAGCACGCTTTCGGCGGGTACGGCCATTACCCGTTCAACCCCGCGGCCTTCGGCTATGCCGTCGCCGCCGTCAGCTGGCCGGGCGAGGTGTTTTTGTATCCCGTGCCGTTCACCACGATGAGCGTGCTGGACACCGGCAGCGCCACCGTGATGGAGAGCGTTTCCCACACGCTGCGCGCCGGAGGCGTGCCCAACGTGGATACGTTCGACCTCATCCTCGGCAATTATGCGGGGCCCATCGGCGCCACTTCGGTGCTCATCCTCGTGGCGTGCGCCATGTACCTGTGGATGCGCCGGGACATCACGCTGGGCATCCCTTTCGGCTTTCTGCTCTCCTGCGCGCTGGTGGCGTTTTTTTACCCGCGTGTGAACACGCTGGGGCTGGAGCTGCCCTGGCAGTATCTGGACATCCGCCTGCTCTCGCTCAAATACGAGATGCTCTCCGGCGCGCTTGTTTTTGCGGCTGTGTTTCTGGTGAACGAGCCGGTGACGCGCCCGAAAAATACCCGCGCGCATTTTGTGTACGGTATGATCCTGGGCTTTATGACAATGATGTTCCGTTATTTCGGCTCGTATGACACGGGCGTGTGCTTTGCGGTGCTGGCGGTGAATGCACTGGCCGGCTACCTGGACCGCCTGTTCTCCCAGAAGATCTTCCGCAGGGAGGTGCGCTCATGAGCGAATTTATCGGCGAGACCCCGCGTCCCCACCGCGCGGATGTGGAAAAGCGCGCCCGGCGCGACCGTGTGTTTCTCAACAACCCGGTCATTATGCAGGGGCTTGGGCTCGCGCCGCTCATCGTGGCGGCTACCACGCTGAAAAACGGTGTGATGCTTTCGGTGGCGGTACTGCTGCTGCTCACACCTACGCGCGTTCTGGCGGCGCTGCTCAGCCGCTTTGCGTATTTCCGGTTCCGCGGGCTCACCTATGCGCTCACAGCCGCGGCCGTGTTCGTAGGCGTGCGGTATGTGATGGGCCTGCTGTACCCGGTGTCGGACCTGGCGCTGCTGGGCCTGTACCTGCCTTTGCTGGTGGCGGACCCCATCGTACTCAAACGGTATGAAAGGCCGCAGCGCGAGCGTGTGCGCACGGCGCTGCGCAAGGGCATCATCACCTCGCTGGGCTATATCCTGATGCTGCTGCTGATTTCCGGCCTGCGGGAATTTTTGGGCGCGGGCGCGCTGATGGGGACGCAGGTAATGAAAAACGCGCTCTTCCCCATGGCGCAGCTGCCCAGCGGCGGTTTTATCTTGCTGGCCCTGGTCATGTGCGTGTGGCGCGCCGCAGCTGCCAGCGTAAAACAACAAATGAGTCTGGGGGCGGAGCATCTATGATAGAAGTGCTGAAGGCCCTGAGCGTATTTTTTGCCTACGCGGTGATGGCGGTGTTTGCCCAGAACGCGGTGTTTACCCGCGCGTTGGGCGTATCCCGCCTTGTCAAGCTGGTGGACGACACCACTGTGGACTCCCTGACGTTCGGCGCGCTGCTGTGTGCTGTCCAGCTCATCAGCGCACCGCTTGGATACTTTGTCAACCTCTGGCTGGCTCAGTATCCATACCGCATGTATATCCGCCCGCTGGTGATGGTGCTGTGCAGCACGGTCGCGTTTTTTATCGTACTGCTGGTCGTGGTGGTGTTTTTTCGCCTGCACGGCGCGCGGGAGATTGTGGCGGTGCTGCCCATGGCCACATTCAATACCTGTATTCTGGGCACGCTGTTCATCAGCACCATCCAGAGCTTCAGCCTGGTGCAGACCATGGGTTTTGCACTGGGCAGCGGCGTGGGATATGTGCTGGCGGTGCAGGTGGTGACGGAGGGGCAGCGCAAGCTGCAGAGCGACGCGGTGCCGGCCACGTTCCGCGGGCTGCCCATCACGCTGCTGTATATCGGCATCCTGGCTCTGGCCATTTACGGCTTTACCGGCCATATGCTGGCATTTTGACCGCGGCTCCGGCTGCCTGCCGGGGAATGCTGCCGGGGGCCTGTGCGGCTTCTCCGGGCGCGTCCCTGCGGCGGAGGCCGGGGCTTTTTCCATGAGCGGCCCACGCGCCGGCACAGCGGGCACGGCGGCGCGGCAGCGCCGCGGGAACGAACAGAAAAAGGGGGTCTGCGTTTATGATCCTGCGCAGCCTTTCCGCGCCCGACGCGGAAAAATTTTATACTCTGATGTGTACGGCGGCGGGCCGCGAGCTGCCCAGAGAGGCGTTCGCGCAGGCGCTGGCCCAAGCGCTGGAGCAGACTGGGCGGCGCATCGTGCTGGCCTTTGAGGGACCGGAGGCGGTGGGCTTTGCCGACACCGAAGTGCGTTTCCCTTTTTCGGAATGCGCGCCTGTGGGTGTCATCCATGAGTTTTATGTGCGGGAGGATGCGCGCGGCCGCAATGTGGGCAGCGCCATGCTGGTCTCGCTTACCACGCAGTTCAAGGCCGCAGGCTGTGTTTCCGTGCAGGCGTCCTGCGCCCGCGTCAACCTGAAAAGCCAGGAATTTTTGGAAAAGCGGGGCTTTGTAAAAACACGCCACGCCTTTTCCCGTCCGCTTCAGGGATAGGCGCCGCTGCTTTTTGCGAACACAGAAATGTGTATCAAGCCCGAAAGAAAAGGAGGCGTGCCGAATGCTGGAGGTGCGCGCTGCCCGCCACGGGGACGCTCCCGCGCTGGATGCGCTGGGCGCCGCGCCGGAGGCGGGTGTTTTTGTATTGGAAAAGAATGGGGCCGTCATCGGTGCGCTGACACTTCGGGCAGGGGAAATTTTCGGCTGCGCGGTCGCGCCGGAATGGCGCGGACGGGGGTATGGAACCTTCCTGCTGCGCCGGGCGCTGCGCGCCGCCGGGCCGGGGCCGGTTTATACTCAAACGCCGCCGGGCAATGCCGCGATGGAGGCGCTGCTGCGCCGGTGCGGGTTTCGCCCACAGGAGCAGGCATTGCCCGCCGCAGGGGAAGAGCCCGCCCGCGCGCGAGAAGCCGGCGCCGCTGCCGGCCCTTTGAGCCTCCCCCAAAAATGGGTGCGAGGCGCGCCGGACGGCGACGGCGAAAACGCGCTGGCCGTGGCCCACGCCTTTCTGCGGACGCATGTGCGGCCCGGCGCTTTCGCGCTGGACGCGACGGCGGGCAACGGCCATGACACACTGTTCCTGTGCCGTCTGGTGGGCGCTGCGGGACGTGTGCTGGCCTTTGACGTCCAGCCGCAGGCAGTGGAGAACACCAACGCCCGCCTGCGGGAGAACGGCTGCGGACAGGTGGGCCGCGCGGTGCTGGACAGCCACGCGAACCTGGCTGCCTATGCGGCTCCGGGCAGTGTGGACGCGGCGGTATTCAACCTGGGCTATCTGCCCGGCGGCGACCACGGAGTGTTCACCACGCCGGGCGTGAGCGTGCCGGCCATGCGCACGGCGCTGGAACTGCTGCGGCCGGGCGGTGTGATGACGGTATGCGTCTATTACGGCGGGCCGCAGGGCATGGCGGAAAAGGATGCGGTGCTGGCGTTTCTCACGGGTCTGCCGCCGGAAGGATACCGCGTGTCTGTGCGCGATTTTTCCGGCCGGCCGGGCTGTCCGCCCATCCCCGTTTGCATCGAAAAGCGGGCCTGGTGAACGGGCGGCGCGTTCCGTGTGACGCCGCGGCCTTTTTGTGCCGCGCGCCCATGGTTTCACCTTTTTTTCACACCCGTATGATAGTTCTTTCACACCCATGGCCTATACTGAAAGCAACATCAGGAAAGAAGGAGGATGTTGACTTATGAACAACAATTGGGAATTCGACTATTCCGAACTTTACAATAATAACAACCCCGGCAGAAATGCGCAGAACACGGCTGCACCGGAGGCGGAATCGCCCTTGCAGGGCGCGCCCGGCCCCGCCGGAATGCCCGGAATGGGTGTGGGCGGCGCGCCGGTGCCGCCCCATGCGGCACAGAAAAAACGCGGCTGGGGCAAGCGCGTCGCCGCGGGAGCGGCCGCCGTGGTGTTCTGCGGCGCCGTGGGCTTCGGCGGCGGATATCTGGGCTACACCTTCGCCAAGGGCGGCTCCACAGGCCCCGTCATTTATCAGGCGCCCGCGGCCTCGTCCGGCACAGGCAGCGCCGCGGGCGGCACGGCCAGCACAGCCGACGCGCTTTCCGTCACAGAAATCGCCAGCAAGGTAGGGCCCAGCGTGGTGGAGGTGACCACCGAGGCCGTTACCACCAACGCGTTCTTTGGTCAGTACGTCCAGAGCGGTGCGGGCAGCGGCGTCATCATCACCGAGGACGGCTACATCATCACGAACAACCATGTGGTGAGCGGCGCCAGCCAGGTGACGGTGCGCACGAGCGACGGCACCGAGTATCCCGCTACGGTCGTGGGCGCGGATTCCAAAACGGATATTGCCGTGTTGAAGATTGAAGCCACGGGCCTTACACCGGCGGTCGTAGGCGATTCCGACAGTCTGCAGGTAGGCGAATTCACTCTGGCAGTGGGCAACCCGTTGGGTGAGTTGGGCGGAACCGTGACGGACGGCATCATCTCCGCGCTGGACCGTGAGGTGACCGTGGAGAATCAGACCATGAACCTGCTGCAGACGAACGCGGCTGTCAGCCCCGGCAATTCCGGCGGCGGCCTGTTCAACGAGCGCGGCGAGCTGATCGGCATCGTCAACGCCAAGTCCAGCGGCCAGAATGCCGAAGGGCTGGGCTTCGCGATCCCTGTCAACACGGCCATTCAGGTGGCCGAGGAGCTTATCAACAACGGATATGTTACCGGCCGCCCGGCCATGGGCGTCACGGTGCTGAGCATCAACGACGCGCAGACAGCGTTCCAGTACGGTGTAAACCAGGCGGGCGTGTATGTGCAGAGCGTCAATGAGGGCGGAGCGGCCGACAAGGCCGGCCTGCAGCCCGGCGACCGCTTTGTGAGCATCGACGGCACGGCTGTCAATTCCACCAGCGATATCACGGGCATCATCGGCGAACACGCGGTGGGCGATACCATCGAGGTGCAGGTGGTGCGCGGTACGCAGATCGTTACAGCGAACGTCACGCTGGAGGAATCCACGCCGCAGGCAAGCAGCACCCAGCGTACGGAGGGCTGATGCCCGGCGCAGACCGAACCGAAAACGCGCCCCGGCACGGGCGCGCGGAGGAGCAGCATGCTTCCCCGCGCAGCCCCGCCGGGGCGTTTTGCCGTATTTTAAGTCAAAGCGGTAAAAATTTCATAGAATGTTTGACCTTTTGACGAAAATGCGGTACTATCAGAATGGATAGAAATTTGCCGGAGGTGGCCCGATGCTCCAGAAGATCGCCATAAAAATGCTGGGAGACTTTTCCGTCGTTGCCGACGGGCGCTGCGTGGTGGACGCCACAGCCAAGCTGACGAAGCCGTGGCAGTTGTTCTGTTACCTTGCGCTCAACCGGGAGCATGTCACTCCGTCCTCGGTGCTGCTGCAGGAGCTGTGGGGCGGCGAGGAGCTGGCGGACCCGGCCAACGTGCTGAAAAATACCGTTTATGCGCTGCGGCGGGAGCTGGCCGGGCCGGTCAAGCCCGCTGAAAGTCCCATCCTGTTCCGTGCGGGCGGTTATTGCCTGAACGGGCATATCAAGTGGAGCGTCGATACCGAGCGCTTTGAACAGCTGTGCGAAAAGGCCGAGCGCTGCACCGGCGGCAGCGAAGCAAAAATGGCAGCCTGGCGCAAAGCGGAGGGAGCGTTCCGGGGAGAACTGCTGCCCCAGCTGGCCGGTGAGGTGTGGGTGATGCGCGCGGCACGGGGCTTTACGCGCCGGTATCTTGCCAGCGCCCGCGCCCTGTGCGCCTGCCTTGCCGGGGAGAACGACTACGGCGAGCTGCTGGACGTTGCCTCCCGCGCATCTGTGACGGACCCGCTGGACGAGGATATCGCGCTGTGGACGTTCCGTGCGCTGGACGCGCTGCACATGCAGCGGGCCATTGTGATCGCCTACAACAAGACGGCGCGCTATTTTGAAGAGGAGATGGGACGCCCGCTGTGCGCGGAAATCGGCTCCATTTACGCCGCGGCAGCCGAGGCTGTGAATAAGACCGAGCAGGATTTTGCGGCCATTCGGGACGAGCTGTCCGACGCGCTGCGCAGCCAGCGCAGCGACCGCGGTGCGTTTTACTGCAACTATGAGGTGTTCAAGCGCATGTACGCCATCGTGGCCCGTACCGCGCAGCGCGCGCGGCAGGTGGTGGCGCTGATGCTCATCACCGTTCAGGGGCCGGACGGCGGCCGTGCACCCGAGGGGGAAGCGCTGGCCGAGGCCATGGACGATTTGAAACTGGCGATCGCCGGCACGCTGCGCAAAAGCGACACCTTTACAAAATACAGCCGCAGCCAGTATGCGCTGCTGCTGCCCATGGAAAGCGCGGACGACATGGCTGTCGTGGAGCGCCGCCTTTCCGCCGCGTACGAAAGCGCGCGCACCCAGGCCGCCGCATTTCTGGAATTCCGCGGAACGGTCTTGGAGGAACTGTACGGCTGAACGTCGGTTCAAGAACAGGTCCCGCGTGACGCGTCCGCCTGTGGCTTGACCCAAATGTCACTGTATGTACCTCTGGTGCAGGAAGGTATCGGCTTTGCCCCCGACGGCTTGGCGCCAGGTGTATTTAAAACCCCGGCGATCCTCTTTGGATTGCCGGGGTTTTTTCGCGCACCGGGCATCCAAAATTGCCGGGGCATGTCCCTGGCGGCGAAGATTTGCCGCCGTCGCTTCGCGGCCGGACGGCTTATCCAAAGCCCATGGCGGATACCTTGAGAGATGTTTTCCTGCACGAAGGCACCTTTTCATACGCGGCATTTTTTAGTATAATAAAAAGGTTGCCAAAAGGAAAGGAACAGAGCTATGAACATCGAACTCATCAAGGCCATCCTCCACGTGCTGGACCCGGCCGTGGACGCGCCCATTTTATCCGAGGCCATCCTGCCGCCCTCCGAGGACGCGCTGCAATATCTGGCCGGCCACGCAGCCAAGTGCTTTGCCAGCGACGAGGCCAAGGCCTGCACGCTGGCGGACGATTCGGCCTTCCTGCCGCTCTTATGGAACATCGAGGATGATTTTGAAAAAAAGACGGCTGTCATTGCCGGAGACTGGTTCCGTGTGATGCAGGAAAATCCGGCCATCCCCGCGGGAGACGCGGCGTTTCTTCTGCTGGAGATCGACGGTGCGGAATATCTGGCCGCGCTGAAGCTGAATTACAAGCCCGGGTGGCTGCATTACTGCCGTATGGACGGCGGGCCCGCCGTCAATGAGGTAGTGCGCCAGGGCACGGTGCTGCCGGGCACGTCCGGTAAGGCGGACGAGGCGTTTTTTGTGGACCTGCGCACCAACGCCGTGCGCCTGCTGGAAAAAAAGTACGAGATAGACGGCCGCAAACAAACGTACCTGGGCAGCCGAATCCTGGGCTGTCGGGCAGGGCTGTCCCCGCGGGAGAAGCTTTCGGCCATCCAGGCGGTTGCGGGTGAGGTAAACCAGCAGTTCTACGGGAACACCGGCGTGGACGAGCCGGAGCTCGCCATGGCTGTGTGCGAGGAATTTTATGCGGCCCGCGCGGAGGAAAAATCCAGGGCGGGCAAGCCGGACCCCGTTCCCGTGCAGGCGATCTGCGACAAGCTGTACGGCGATATGCCCCACGCGCGGGAGGCTTTCACCAAAGCTCTGGCCGAGCATGATATCACGCTGGACGAGCCGCTGCCCCTTTCGGCCCCGGCGG
This sequence comes from Ruthenibacterium lactatiformans, assembly GCF_000949455.1. Lineage (GTDB taxonomy): Bacteria > Bacillota > Clostridia > Oscillospirales > Ruminococcaceae > Ruthenibacterium > Ruthenibacterium lactatiformans. The sequence continues at coordinate 48,489 of NZ_JXXK01000009.1, forward strand.
TGCGCCGTATGGAAAAGCAGAGCCTGCGCAGCGCGGGCGGCGTTGAGATCAAGGTACCGGTGAATGTGTACCGGGACGAGAGCGCCCTGGAGTTCATCCGCAACCCGGACGGCTCCATGTCGCTGCTCATCAAAAACATCATCGTGTGACCTCTTTGACACGAGCGCCGCAAAAATGCGGCTTTTTTGGTCGTCCGCCTTGTTTTTTTGCGCGGAATATCATACAATAAATTGTATTTTCAACATGGATATCGGGTTTGGAGGATTTTTGTGGAAAACTTTATCGAACAGATCGATAAGCGCCGCACGTTCGCGATCATTTCGCACCCAGACGCGGGCAAGACGACGCTGACGGAAAAGCTGCTTTTGTACGGCGGCGCCATCCAGCAGGCGGGCATCGTGAAAGGCAAAAAGGGCGCGCGCGCCGCTGTGTCGGATTGGATGGAGATCGAAAAGCAGCGCGGCATCTCGGTGACCAGCTCTGTTCTGCAGTTCCGCTACAACGGTTATTGCGTCAACATCCTGGACACTCCGGGACATCAGGACTTTTCCGAGGATACCTACCGCACGCTGATGGCGGCGGACAGCGCGGTCATGGTCATCGACGCGGCCAAGGGCGTGGAGAACCAGACCAAAAAGCTGTTCAAGGTGTGTACCATGCGCGGCATCCCCATTTTCACTTTCATCAACAAGATGGACAGGGACGCGCAGAATCCCTTCGACCTTCTGGAGGAGATTGAACAGGTGCTGGGGATCGAAACATATCCCATGAACTGGCCCATCGGCTCAGGCAAGGAATTCAAGGGCGTGTATGACCGCAACAAAAAGGAGATCCTCGCTTTCCAGCATTCGGGCAAGGTGGGCCAGCAGCAAGCCGAAAAGATCGAGGCGCAGCTGGGCGACCCCGGCCTGGACGAACTGCTGACGAAGTCGCTGCACGACACTCTCAGCGAGGACATCGAGCTGTTGGACGGCGCGGCCTATGAATTCAATCTGGACAAGGTGCGCCACGGCATGCTGACGCCGGTGTTCTTTGGCTCGGCGCTCACGAACTTTGGGGTGGAGCCGTTCCTGGCGGATTTTCTGCGCCTTTCGCCCCCGCCCCTGCCGCGGGATTCCTCCGCCGGCCCCATCGACCCCAGACGGGAGGATTTTTCGGCATTCGTGTTCAAGATCCAGGCCAATATGAATAAGGCCCACCGGGACCGCATCGCCTTCATCCGCATCTGCAGCGGAAAGTTTGAACGCGGCATGGATGTGTTCCATGTGCAGGGGGGCAAAAAGGTAAAGCTGGCCCAGGGCACGCAGCTTATGGCCTCCGAGCGCGAGATCGTGGAGGAGGCTTATGCGGGCGACATCATCGGTGTGTTCGACCCGGGTATCTTTTCCATCGGTGATACGCTCACCACAGCCAAAACGCCGTTTGCTTTCGCAGGTATTCCCACCTTTGCGCCGGAGCATTTTTCCCGCGTCTCCCAAGTGGACACCATGAAGCGCAAGCAGTTTGTGAAGGGTATGGAACAAATTGCCCAGGAGGGCGCCATCCAGATCTTCAAGGAGCTGGGCGGCGGCATGGAAGAGGTCATCGTCGGCGTGGTGGGCGTACTGCAGTTCGAGGTGCTGGAGTACCGCCTTAAGAACGAATACAATGTGGATATCCGCATGCAGAATCTGCCGTACAGCTTTATCCGGTGGATCGAGAACGAGGACTGCGACCCCAAGGCGCTGAATCTTACCAGTGATACCCGCCGCGTAGAGGATTTCAAGGGCCGCAAGCTGCTGCTGTTCACCAATGCCTGGAGCATCACCTGGGCCGAGGAGCACAACAAGGAGCTTCGTCTTTCCGAGGTGGGACGCTGAGCGCCGGACCCGCTTTGCAAATAGAATAGGCTCCCGTCCACAGCTGCAGGCGTTCCTGCGGCTGTTTTTTTATAAAAAACCACTCGCTGGGCGAGCGGTCCAAAAATGCTGATGCCGATAATGAAAAATCTCTGTAACAGGATAGGGAGTGAGGCCAGCCGACGGCACGAACTAAAAAACACAGGGAAGGCCATTCAGGTGAATGACGTAAATGGTTTATTGCATACGATTTGGAATTGCAAATATCACAATGTGCTTGCGCCAAAATAGCGCAGAAAAGTCATTTTCGGAGAGAAAGGGCGGGAGATAGAAGAAATGCTGCGGACATTGTGTAGCTGGAGGAAGACAGAGCAGGAGAGCAGCTGACGATGCTGAAGCAAGCCCGCTTGAGGGCAGACTGTTTTGTCCTTCCCGCGCAGAACGCCGCTGTGCCCTGACGTTGTTTACCAGTACAACAAAAAATGTGCGGCGTGCCGGTGGCGGTACGCTGTGCGTTTTTTGTTTCAGACAGTGAAAAAAGGACGTCCCGCCCACCGCTGTTCCGCCGTCGTACAGTACCAGCGTCTGTCCCGGCGCGGGCGGTTATCTCCCATGCGCATTCGGCTGTTCCTCCAGCGGCACTGCCGCTTTCGTATTTTCTGCAAGGTAATGCATTTCCGTGTCCTTGTCAAAAGTTTTTGCCGCGTTGTTTCGGCTCTGTGAAAAATACAGAGAATTGCATTTTTTGTCTTTTTTATTATAATCCTCTTAGAAACGGACGGTTACCGTTTCCAATATAAAAAGTGGAGGAATCATGTATGTCTATGGATAACAGTATGATGGTGTTTTTCCTGAGCATGCTGGCCACATACTCGATCGTGGGGTTTGTGTGGTGGCTGCTCCATGTGGTTGCCGCATGGCGGATCTTTACCAAAGCCGGGGAAGCCGGCTGGAAATCCATCATCCCCATTTACAGCACCTACATCACCTATAAAATTTCCTGGAAGAAAAAGAATCTTTTCTGGGCCACTCTGGCGGCTACCGTTCTGGCTTTCGTGCTGTCTCCCTTCTCCATTCAGGCGGACGGCTCGATCAATTATGCCATGTTTTTCATCGCGATGCTGCTGCTGTTGTTTGCGTTCGTTGTCAACATCCTGCTTGTCGTGCGCAAGTGCCGTGCATTTGGCCATGGCGTGGGCTTTGCCATCGGCATGCTTTTCTTTGAGCCGATTTTTACGCTCATCCTCGGCTTCGGCAGCTCGGCTTATCTCGGCCCGCAGGATTGATGCCTTTTCAAATTACATACAAACGGCAAAAGGCCGCCGCGGGAACTCCCGCAGCGGCCTTTTGGTTTTATTCTTCCGTTTCGATGGGCGCATAAGCGATGGAAAGCTCACGCAGCTGCTTTTCCTCCACGGTCTCGGGGCAGCCGCTCATAGGCTCGCCCGCGTTCTGCACCTTTGGGAAGGCGATAACGTCGCGGATGGAATCCCGCTTCAGCATCAGCATCACCATGCGGTCGAAGCCGAAGGCCATACCGCCATGGGGCGGCGCGCCGTACTGGTAGGCGTCCATCAAAAATCCGAAGCTCTCCCGCGCGCGCTCCTCGCTGAAGCCCAGCGCCTTGAGCATGCGGTCCTGAACGGCCGGATCATTGATGCGGATGGAACCGCCGCCCAGCTCACAGCCGTTGAGCACCATGTCGTAGGCCAGCGCGCGCACGCTGCCCGGGTCGCTCTCTACTTTGTCCAGGTCCTCGGCCCGGGGCATTGTGAACGGATGGTGCATGGCCATCCAGCGGCCCTCTTCTTCAGAATATTCAAAGAACGGGAAATCCGTCACCCACAGGAAGTTGAATTTGTCCGGGTCGATGAGGCCGCACTTATTTGCCACGGCAAGGCGCAGCGCGCCCAGCGCCGCAAACACGGTGCTGTTTTTCGCATCGGCCACCACCAGCAGCACGTCGCCGGTCTCTGCGCCCGCCGCCTTGTGCAGCGCGGCCTTTTCCTCCTCGGAGAGGAACTTTTCAAAGCTGGAGGTCACGCTGTCCGCCGTCAGGCGCGTGTAGGCAAGGCCTTTGGCACCATAGGTTTTGGCCACGTCCACCAGCTTGTCGATCTCCTTGCGGGTGAGCGCGCCGGCAAGGCCCTTTGCGTTGATGAGGCGCACGCTGCCGCCCGCCTCAACGGCGGATTTAAACACTGCAAACCCGCTTTCCCGCAGCACATCCGTCACATCCTGCAGCTCCAACCCGAAGCGGGTGTCCGGCTTGTCGGAGCCGTAGCGGGCCATTGCCTCGCTGTACGGCATGCGCCGAAAAGGCGTTTCCACGTCCACGCCCAGCACTTCCCGGAACACGCGCTTTACAAGGCCTTCGTTCATGGCCATCACGTCGTCTTCTGTAACAAACGACATTTCCATGTCGATCTGCGTGAATTCGGGCTGGCGGTCGGCGCGCAGGTCCTCGTCGCGGAAGCAGCGGACGATCTGGTAATACCGGTCAAAGCCGGAGAGCATCAAAATCTGCTTGTAAAGCTGGGGCGACTGGGGCAGCGCGTAGAAATGCCCCGGCTGCACACGGCTGGGCACCAGATAATCCCGCGCGCCCTCGGGCGTGGATTTGATGAGCATAGGAGTCTCGATCTCCACAAAATGCTGCTCGTCGTAATAATCCCGCACCACCTTGGCAATTTTGGAGCGCACCACGATGGGCTCGTGCATGGAGGGGCGGCGCAGATCCAGATAGCGGTATTTCAGGCGCAGCTGGTCGTTGACATTGATGCCGTCGCGCACCTCAAAGGGAGTTGTCTGCGCGCCGCTGAGCACGCGCAGCTCGGTGACGAACAGTTCCACCTCGCCCGTGGGGATCTTGTCCGTTTTCGCCTCGCGCTCACGCAGCGTGCCCGCGGCAATAACGACATACTCGCTTTTCAGGCCGGAGGCCTTTTCAAACACGGCCCGGTCCGTGGAATCGTCAAAAATAAGCTGCAGGATGCCTGTGGTGTCCCGCAGGTCCGCAAAAATAACGCCGCCCTTGTCGCGGCATTTTGCGATGGAGCCGGCCACCGTCATCTGTGTGCCCGCGTCCCTGGCGCGCAGCGTCCCGCAATAGTGGGTACGGCGCAGGTTTCCCATTGTTTCCATAAAAATCATCCATTCCGCCGCTTCGCGTCGGCACAAATTCAAGAGCAGACCCCGGCGCCCGCCACGCGAAGCAAAACTGGCGGGGCATTCGGCAAAGGCCACGCGATACAACGGCGCAGCGGCCTTTATCTATAACAGTATAGCGCGTCCGGCCGCAATTTACAATGTCTGCGGCGCGATTTGGCGGCATTCCAGGTAGTATCGCTTTTCTTCGGCGTGGCCCATGGAAAACGTCTTCTTGGGCAGCACGCCGCCCAGCACAACGCCCCGGAACAGGTCGCTCTTGGCGAAATCCGGCAGGATGACGCCCACCGCGCCTGCCCGCGCCAGTGCGCGCACATTGTCCGCGCCGTGGATGTAATCCACCTTCGCGCCCGGGCGCTGCGCCAGAAATTCTGTCAAAAATGCGTCCAGCGTACCCACGGCCAGGGGCCAGGGCGCGTTTTTCAGGCACTCCACACGCTCCGCCGTACCCGGCCCTGCACACGTTTCGTCCACAAAGCAAAAGGTCTGCTGCGCCCCGGCCATGCCGCAGGCATGCGCGCCGTGCCGCGCCGCGAACGACAAAAACGCGCCTGCCAGCTCCGTCATGGAAACGCCGAATACCGCGCGGTGGATGGGCTCGATGCCCAGCGCCGGGCTGTGGATATTCACCAGCTCCACCAGACACCAGCGGGCGGGATGGCTTTGCCGCGCGGCAGGCGGCAGGGCCGCCTTTATTTCCTCCCAGTGCGCCTTGGCCGTGGCAAGGGAATGGTTCCCGTCGCCCACGGCGACGGCCAGCGGCGGCCGGCCGGCCGCGTCCGGGTATTTTGCGTCGAACGCCGCCTGTGTGCCCAGCGCCGCTACGGCGTTTTCCACAGCCGCAATGTCCGCAGCGTCCGTTACCGCCCAGCCTGCAATGTGCCCGCCGCCCAGCATCAGCTCCGTGTCGTACAGTTTTTCCAGCGCCGCCTTTTTTTTCGCGAACGGCTCCACCACGCCGCAGGCAGCGTCATCCAGCAGCATCATGATATGAGGCGTTTCCAGCGGCGCGCCCCGGCGCACGGCAAGGCGCGGCGGAATACGCTCCACAATGGTATTTTCGCTGGGACGCACCAGCGGTGCGGAGCCTTTTTCATAGCTGTAAGCCTCCAGGTCCACAGCGCCCACAAGGCCCTGCCGCACACCGCTTTGCGTCGCGCGTTCCACATATACAAAACCGTGGACACCGCGTGTGAGCACCCGGGCGCGGTAATCGGCCATGGCGGTGTGGATGGCCGCAATGCGACCGTCCACATCCGGGCTTTCCAGATATGCCTCCGGCAAGGTGATGTGCAATGTGCTGGGCGCGTTTTGAGTGAGCGCCTCGGCCTTCTGCCAGTATTCGGGCTGGCTTGTGAACTGGTCGCACGCCAGCGCGGGCCACAGGCCCATATCCGTTTGCGGTGCGGGCAGCAAAATATCCGCTGCGATAAATGGTTTCATTTTCGTCCCCTCCGTATATCAGACAACCCCTGCTTCATACCCTTGAATGGGCCGCCGCGCGCGGCGCCTGTTATCTTTTTATGATACGGCACAAACGCCCGCTTTGCAAGAGTGAAGCGGCGCATTTTTGCAAAGGGGGAAGCGGCATGAAACAGAAAAACGGCGCGTGGCTGCTGGCGCTGGCGGCGATGCTGTGCAGCATTGGCGGCGTGTGCATCAAGGGTGTGCCGTGGACGCCGCTGGCCATCAACGGCGCGCGCAACGTCATTGCGGCGTGCATCACGGGCGCGTTTTTGTGGCGGGCCGGGCGGCGCCTGCGCTGGAACGGAGCCGTGGCCTGCGGCGCGCTGAGCCTTGCGCTGACAACGAACCTGTATGTATTCGCCACCAAGCTGGCGGGCGCGGCCAACGCTATTTTGCTGATGTACACCGCGCCTATTTTTGTGCTTTTGTACCTGTGGCTGGCCAAGGGGCAGAAGCCGCCGCGCGCCGCCGTGGCCGCGTGCGTGCTGGTATTTGCAGGCATCGGCTGCTTTGTGGCGGACGGCCTTGCGGCGGGCACGCTGCTGGGAAACGCGCTGGGACTGGGCAGCGGCGTGGCTTATGCCGGAGTATTCCTGGTAAACACCGAGCCGGAAGGCGACGCGATGTCGTCTTATTTTCTGGGACAGGTGGCGGGCGCGCTGATCGGCCTTCCGTTCCTTTCGGGCGAGACGGATTTCAGCTTTGTCCCCATGGTATGTATCTTTGCGCTGGGTGTGTTCCAGCTTGGGCTTTCCTATGTCCTCATCGCCAGGGGCATCGCCACCACGCCGCCCATGACGGCCAGCCTGGTGACGGCCATCGAGCCCATCCTCACGCCTGTATGGGTGGCGCTTGCCTATGGCGAACGGCTTTCCGGCTTTTCGCTTGCCGGGGCGGTGCTGGTGCTTTGCAGCGTGGTATGGTTCAACACGCGCGGCAGAAAAGCGTTATGACCCGGCGGCCGACCTTCGAGACGCCGGGAAGAACAGCGGAAAACCCGCGTTCACGGGGCTTTTCTCATTCCGAGCCGGCAGCGGCAGGATTAAGGCAACACCGCACAATTCTAAGAGTCGAATCGCGCCGGCAGATTTTTTGGCAGGTTAAACAAAAAGCGCAGCGAATACTTTGTGTATTCGCGAGCATTTTTGTGACAGTTGCCGGAAAATCTGCAAGCGAGGCGACGCTTAAGGCTTCAGCCGTGAATTGTGCGGTGTTGCCTTAAGAAACTTGTAAGCTCTGCTCGAGCCTATTTTAAGATTTGTTCTCTATAATAGGCTCACAGAGAGGATGGTTTCCCGTGAACGAACGTTTTGAAAATGATCTTGCATGTTATCTGCACTATGACGACGCGCCCCGCCGCCCTGCCCGGGCACGCCGCCGCAAACGGGCGCGAAAGCACTGCGCGCGGCGCTTTTTTGCGCGCTGCTGCGGTGTGCTCTGCCTGTGCGCCGGGGTGGTGCTGCTGGCTCGGGTCTGGCCCGCGCTGGTTTCCGCCACACCTTACAGCGGCGCGGGAACGGGCGGCGCGTCCGCATCTGTGAGCCTGGGCGGCGAATGGGACGCCCAGACGCGCTTGGCCATCGAGACGCTGGCCGCGGCGCACCCCGAGGTGCAGCCCATGCTGGACGAGCCCTCCCGCTGGCCCGCCGACGTGGCCGCACTGCTGGCCCGCAATGAGGAAGCGCTTGGCTTTGTGCTGGCGTATCCCAGCCTTATAGACGCCGCGCCGCCCGCCAGGGTGGAGGAGGCCGTGCGCGGCAGCTTCCCCACGCTGCTGCAATGGGACGCGCGCTGGGGCTGCACGCCTTACGGAGGCAGTATCCTCGCCATCACGGGCTGCGGGCCGACAGCGCTCTCGGTGGTGGCCTGCGGCCTGACGGGGGACGCTTCTCTCACACCCGCAGCCATCGCCGCATGGGCGCAGCGCCAGGGGTATGCCGGCGCGGACGGCACCAGCTGGGAGCTGATGCGCAGCGGATGCGAGCACTTTGGCCTGTACGCGCAGGAGCTTTCACTCACGGAAGCCGCCGTGTTCGGCGCGCTGGAAGCAGGGCAGCCCATCATTTGCAGCATGCGCCCCGGCGATTTTACCACGGCGGGACATTTTATCGTGCTGACCGGCACGCAGGACGGGCTGCTGTGCGTCGTAGACCCCAACAGTCCCGCCCGCAGCGCATCCCTGTGGGAGTACAGCCGTTTGGAGCCGCAGATCAAAAACCTGTGGGCTTATACCGCATGAAGCAGGGCCGCCATAAAATTTACCGCATGAGTTTTTTAAACAATGATGTGAAAACGGCGAATCTGTAGGCGGACAGATCCACCGTTTTGCATTTGCCGTCCCACAACTCTCGGCCTGTGACCTGTACTTTTTCGGGTGAAAACGATATTCTTAGGGAGCGAAAGGAGACAGGGACTATGAATCAACAAAAACAGGTCATTTTTTAAAAACGCTGCGAAATGAAAAAGCTATCACGCAGGCGGAGCTTGCTGAGACGCGGGGCGTCTCCAACCGGAGTATTTCCCGTTGGGAAAACGGCACGACCATGCCGGATTTCGACCTGTTGATCGAGCTTGCAAAATACTATAAGGTCGAAGTCAGCGAGATATTGGATGGAGAAAGAAAAGGCGGGCGCACAGACGGCAGCGCAGAGGAATTGATGTTGAAAATTGCAGACTATAGCAATATCGAGCGGAAAGTTTTTTCGAGAAGAATGTGTGCCATGTTTGTTATGGCACTTGCCAGCATGGCTTTTTTTGCGGCGATGGACGTAGCGGAACTTGCGGAAACGGAGCCGTATGGAACCATTGTGGGCATTGCACGGGGATTTGTGGCCGGCACGTTTTTATACGCCAGCCGGTATATTTCAAAAATGGAAACCGTCAAAATGCGTTTGGCGAAAGAATCGCGGAAACTGAAGCAATAGGAAAGAACAAAGCCGCGGGCTATCCCCGCGGCTTTTCCATATCCTTATTTTTCCGCCACAGCACGTTCCGCCTGTTCCCACAGCTTCAGCCGCCGCAGGAATGAAAGCAAAAACGGAAGCGTCACCGCGAAAGTACACAGGTCGGCCGCGGGCTGGGCGAGCTGCACGCCCAAAAGCCCTATGAGCTGCGGCAGCAGCAGAATGAACGGCACAAAGAAAATGCCCTGGCGGCACAGCGACAGGAACGTCGCCTGCCCGGACTGCCCCGTCACCTGCAGCAGCATGTTCGTCACCGTAGAAACGCCGAACAGCGGCAGAACCACGCACTGCGCCCGCAGCGCCAGCGCGCCGATGGCGATGACCTCCGCGTCGTCCCGGCGGAACAGCGCCAGCGCGCCCGGCGCGGCCAGAAAACCGGCCGCCGCCAGCACGCTCATCAGCACCGTGCCCACCAGCATTGTGAAATAAGTGGCCCCGCGCACCCGGTCGTACCGCTTTGCACCGAAATTGTAGCCCGCAACGGGCTGGAAGCCCTGCCCGAATCCCAGCATGAACGAGAACACGAACATGAAAATGCGTCCCACCACGCTCATGGCCGCGACGGCCGCGTCGCCGTAAACGGCGGCGTTCACGTTCAGCAGCACCGTGGCCACACTGGCCAGAGATTGGCGGCAGAAGGACGGCATGCCCGTTTTGATGATGCGCGCGTACACCTCTGCCTTGCGGGACACCTGCCCGATGTGCAGGCGCACCGCGCTTTTGCGGCGCAGAAAGCACGCTAGAAGAATGGCGAAGCTGACGCACTGGCTGAGCAGCGTGGCAATGGCCGCGCCCGCGATGCCAAGCCCGAACGTATAGATGAACAGCGGGTCCAGCCCTATGTTCAGCACGCCGCCCAGGCCGATGCCCACCATGGCCAGCATGGCCTTGCCCTCGCCCCGCAGGATGTTGTTGAGTACGAAGGACGCGCACATGACCGGCGCGCCGAATAGGATGTAGCGCGCGTAATCCCGCGCATAGGGCAGAATGGTGGGCGTCGCACCCAGCACACGCATGAGCGGGTCCAGAAACAGCGTGCCCAGCACCGTGATGCCAAGGCCGAAGGCCAACGCCGTAAAAAATGCGGTGGACGCCGCACAGTCCGCCTGCCGCTGCTCTTTCGCACCCAGATAGCGGGAAACAAGATTGCCCGCGCCCATACCCAGCATGAAGCCGATGGCCTGGATGACGGCCATCAGCGAAAACACGATGCCCACGGCGCCCGCCGCGCTGGTGCCCAGCTGCGCCACAAAAAACGTGTCGGCCATATTGTACACTGCCGTCACCAGCATGCTGATGATGGTGGGCACGGCCAGCGTAGCAACGAGCCTTGGGATGGGCGTCTGCGTCATTTTCCGGTATTGGGCGTCGCCCGCCCCGGCCGCAGCGCTCACGCGTTTTCCCCGAGCGGCTTTATCTCGGGATATTTTTCATAAAAGCACGCAGCCGCGCAGCCGCTCTGCTGCAAACGGTCCAGCTGTTTGCCCACTTTTTTGGCCGCGGCCAGCACCGTCACCGCGTATTCTCCGCGCAGCGCCTCTGCCTTTTGCAGCACGTCCGCGAAATCCGCGTCCGCACCGTACAGCAGCGCAAGACGCGGCTTTTCGTCCGGCACCGCGTAGCCCTGGTCCAGCAGGATGGAGCAGATGCGCTCAAACCCGATGGAAAAGCCCACTGCGGGCACCTTTTGCCCGAGGAACTTACCCACCATGTCGTCGTAGCGTCCGCCGCCCGCGACGGCGCCGGAAAACGCGGCGCACGTTACTTCGAACACCATCCCCGTGTAATAGCCCTGCCCGCGCACCAGCGAAGGCGTGTACTCGACGGCATACCGGCCGCCGGACAGCCTGCCCACGGTATCCAACACATAACGCACCGAGCCGCCCAGGCTCTTGTCCGCGCACAGCGCGGATACATCATCCAGCGAGAATGCGCCTTTTTCCAAAAAGGCCTCCAGCGCCTGCACCGCCGCGGCGGGCATCGCCTTTTCCTCAAGCTCCGCCGCCACGCCCTGCGGGCCGACCTTATCCAGCTTGTCGAACGTGACGCACACGGTGTCCAGCGCCTGCGGCGCGAAGCCGAAGCTTTCGAGCATGCCGCGCAGCAGGCGGCGGTCGTTGATATGCACGGTGAAATCGGAAAAGCCGATGGCCAGCAGCGCGCGGGCCGTCACATCAATCAGCTCCACCTCGGCATTGGGGCTTTCATCGCCCAGGATGTCGATGTCGCACTGCACGAATTCACGCAGGCGGCCCTTCTGCGGGCGCTCGGCACGGTACACCCGGTCTGTCTGGATGACCTTGAACGGCGCGGGGAGCTGCTCCCGGTTGGCCGCGTAGTATCGCGAGAGCGGCAGTGTCAGATCGTACCGCAGGCCCATGTCGGAAAGCTCTTTTTCGCTGCCGGAGGCCAGCGCCTTTTCCAGCTTGTCGCCGCGCTTGAGCACCTTGAAGATCAGGTTCAGGTTGTCGCCGCCGTCGCTTTTGTCCAGGTTCTCCATGTCTTCCATAATGGGCGTGGAGATGCGTTCGAAGCCCGCGGCGCGGTAGGTCTTTAAGATCTCGCCCTGCACGTAGTCGCGGATGCGCTGCTCGCGCGGCAGGATGTCTTTCATGCCTTTCAACGGGGTGGTTTTCATGTGGGATAAAGCTCCTTCTTCACTTCTTTTTGCCGGTTACCTTTTCCGCCTGCGCGCGCAGAGCGGCATTTTTTTCCTCGACCCAGCTTTTCAGCTGCTCCAGCGCTTCATGCTCGGCCGGGCGCATGTTGGGGAACGCCTTCAAAAGGCGGCGGGCCACGGCGTTGCGGTGGTCCAGGATCTCCGCTTTGGCGATGTCGATGCGGGCGGCGGCGTCCAGCTTTGTTGCATCCAGCTTGCCGTCCACGGCCAGCGCCGTGTCGCCCAGGCCCTCGGCCAATCGGTCGCTGCCTGCGTGCAGCAGGCGCGCCACCTCGGCAATATGCCCAAGGTCGCGGTTCAGCTTGAGGATGCCGGCCACCGTCACCGCCAGGTCGCACGCAAAGGCTGCGCCTGCCGCACACAGCAGCACAATGCCCAGCGTGCGGGGCACGGCGCGCACCAGTGCCGCCACCGCGGGCTGGACGCCTTTCATAACGGCCACCACGGCCACGCCCCAGGCCAGGCTGAACTTCAGGCAGATATACCCTCCCAGGTTGAACGGGACGTCGCTGTAATCCCACCAGCTGGTGTGGAACACCTTTTTCAATATCCAGCCGGCCGCAAGCTCCAGCGCGCTGGTGAGCAGCGCGCCGCCCACGAAAAGCACCGGAAGGCTGTGGGCCAGCGGTGTCAGAGCCACCAGCACGATCACCATGCCGAAGCCGTAAATGGGGCACACCGGCCCGTTCAAAAAGCCGCGGTTGACGAATTGGCCCGTATTGATGGTACAGAAGCATACCTCAAGGCACCAGCCCAGCACCGAGTAGATGACAAAAAAGCACAGCAATTCGTAGATCGTATACGTCATTTGTTTTCTCCGCCGCGCTTATTCCGCGGGCAGCTCCGCTTCTGCTTCCGGCTCCGCCGCGGGGGCGTCGGCGGCTGCGGGCTGTATTTCCGGCTCTGCCGCGGGCGCTTTCTCCTCCTCCGGCTCTTCCTCGGACAGGCGCGTGCCGCACACCGCGCAGAACGCGTCGTGCTCACCACAGATGCGGCCGCAGCACGGGCAGACTTTCTCGTTGCGGCACACGGTGAGCTTGTCGGTGATGACGTCCATCTCCTGCTGTACCTGCTCCGCCGAGACCAGCAGCGCGTCGATGACCTGCTGCGGGGACTTTTCGCCCTCGTCGCTCATTACCGTATCTTTAACGGCACCCGTATGCATGAGGAACAGCATGCGGCCAATGTCGCTGAATACGTCCTCCTGCTCGTCGGACAGGCGGGCAAGCTCGATGTTCATCTTCACTTCATCATATTTTCCGGCAACGGCCTTTCCGGCGCTGTGCACCGCGGCCTTTGCCTCGTCGGCGGCCAGGGTGGCGGTGTTCACGATATTCTGCAGAATTTTATTCACATTGCTGTCCATGTCAAAAGCTCCTTTCAAATGCGGCTTTTACCTGTTTTTTCCACGGCGCGGGATGCGCCGTTATGTATTTTGTATTATACTACAAAATGTTATAATAAGCAAAAGGAACCTGGGCCGGCGCCGCACAATTCGGAGCGCGGGACCGCACAGGAAAATTTTGCGCCGCACGAAACAAAAACCGCAGTCCGCGTCTTGGGCGCAGGCTGTCCGGCTCCGGCCGCCGCGGTTTGTGTATTGACGGGGATTTTTGTGAAGCAGAGCGGAAAATTTACAAGCGGGGGCGGGGCGGCACAGCCGCAAAGACGCCGCCCGTGCCTTTGGCCGGACGCACGGCCCTGCGCCTGCGCAAGGCGGGCGCGCAAACGGACAGCTGCGTGCTGAAGGTGCCAGCTGTGAATCGTCCAGTACTGTTCCTGAGAGGAGGGCGGCGGATTTGCCGGAAGAACAGCGCGTGATCTTTCACTGCGACTGCAACAGCTTTTATGCCTCGGTAGAGCTGCTGCGCTACCCGGAGCTGCGCGGCGTGCCCGTGGCCGTATGCGGCAGCCCGGACGACCGCCATGGCATCATCCTGGCGAAAAACGAGCCCGCAAAGCGGTACGGCGTCCAGACGGCCGAAACCGTCTGGAGCGCGCTGCGCAAGTGCCCCGGCCTGAAGCTGCTGCCCCCGCACCACGGGCAGTACCGGGAGATGAGCCGTGCCGTCAACGCCATCTATGCCCGTTATACAGACCGTATAGAGCCGTTCGGAATCGACGAAAGCTGGCTGGACATGACGCAGACCTGGCGGCTGTTCGGCAGCTCTCCCGCCGGAGTGGCCGACGCCGTCCGCCGGGCCGTGAAGGCCGAGACCGGCCTCACCATCTCGGTGGGCGTCAGCTTCAACAAGGTATTTGCCAAGCTGGGGTCGGATTATAAAAAGCCGGACGCTGTGACGGTCATCGACACGGAAAATTTCCGGCGTATCGTGTGGCCGCTGCCCGTAAACACGCTGCTTTACGTGGGGCGCTCGGCACAAAACACACTGGCAGGGCTGGGCGTCCGGAACATCGGGCAGCTGGCCGCGGCGAAGGACGAGGACCTGCGCGCGGCGCTGGGCAAGCTGGGGCCGGAGCTGGGCGCCTACGCCAGAGGGGAGGAGAATTCTCCCGTGCGTACCGCGGACGAGCGTCCGGAGATAAAAAGCGTGGGAAACGGCCTGACGTTCAAGCGCAACCTGGTGGGCGAAGCCGACGTGCGCGCCGGGCTTTATGCGCTGGCGGACGAAGTGGCCACCCGCCTGCGCGCCCACGGCCTTTACGCTGCTGCCGTGCAGGTGCTCATCAAAAACCCGGACCTGAAAAGCATCTCCCGCCAGAAGCCGCTGCCCTGGCCCTCCCATCTGGCGCGAGAGATCGGCGGGGCGGCCCTGGAGCTGGTAAAAGCCAACTGGAGCCTGGACGCGCCCATCCGCATGCTCACGGTTACGGCGCTGAACCTGACGGACGGACGCGAGGGACACCAGCTCTCACTGCTGGAGCCGGAGCGTCCCCGGAACGAAAAACGGGAACGGCTGGAACAGAGCCTGGACGCCATCCGCAGAAAATACGGCAAGACCTCCATCGCCCCGGGCAACGTCATCAAAAACGATATTGGCCTGGAGGACATTGAAATTGAAGAAAAACCGTGATATGCTGTTGAAAACAAACGCCGCACGGGCAGCGTGCAATAATTATACTAAAAGGAGAAATGAAAAGTGGTTAAACATATCGTAATGTGGAACCTGACCGACAAGGACAAGGTGGCGGAGAACGGTGCCATCATGAAGCAAAAGCTGGAGGCACTGGTGGGCGTTGTGCCCGGGCTGCTGCGCGCCGAGGTAGGCGTGGGCTTCAACGGCTACGACGTGGCGCTGTACACTGAGCTGGAGGACCGCGCGGCGCTGGCCGTATACGCGGACCATCCGGCCCACTGCAAGGTCAAGGAGTTCGTGCACAGCGTCATCTGCGAACGCGTGTGCTGTGATTACGAGGTATAAGGATCCGCCCTCACATCCGGCCCGCCGCAGTTTTGACCAGATGCGGTAAAAAACATAGAACGGATAAAATCCCCTGAATGCAGGACGACGCCTGCTGCGGGGGATTTTATGTTTTCGCTCCCGCGAACAAAGGGGAATTCCTACCGGTTTCATTATCTTTATACTTTCTTAACATCTTTCGCCCTTTCCTTATGATAATATTAATACATATGGTATTATTCCCGGACGCATGGAAAGGTGGCGAGATATGAACAAGAAACTGAAACTCAAGATCCACGAATCGCTGAGCGCGGTCATCCCGATCACCCTGATCGTACTGGCGCTGGGCATGACGGTGGTGCCCATGGAGCTTTCCACGCTGATGCTGTTCCTGGCCGGGGCTGCGCTGCTCATTCTGGGCATGGGCTTTTTCACGCTGGGTGCGGACATGGCCATGATGCCCATCGGCGAGCAGGTGGGCACACAGCTCACGCGCTCAAAAAGGCTGTGGCTCATCGTTGCAGCCTGCTTTGTTATCGGCATGATCATCACCGTGGCCGAGCCGGACCTGCAGGTACTGGCCCGCCAGACGCCCGCGGTGCCGGACCGCGTGCTCATCTTCACGGTGGCCGCCGGCGTGGGGTTCTTCCTGGTGGTGTCGTTCCTGCGCATCCTGTTCGGATGGAACCTTTCGTGGCTGCTCATCGGCTTCTACATTGTGGTATTCGCTCTGGCGGCGTTCGTGCCCGACGCGTTCCTGGCCGTGGCATTCGATTCCGGCGGCGTGACGACGGGCCCCATTACAGTGCCGTTCATCATGGCGCTGGGTCTGGGCCTGACAGCCGTGCGCGGCGACAAAAACGCCGAGAGCGACAGCTTCGGCCTTGTGGCGCTGTGCAGCATCGGGCCCATCCTTTCCGTGCTCATCCTGGGTATGATCTACAACCCCGAAGGGGCCGGCTATACGCCGCTGTCCATTCCGGACATTGCCAGCACGCGGGAGCTTTGGCTGGAATTCGGCCACGCCCTGCCGGATTACGCGAAAGAGGTCCTGCTGGCGCTGGCGCCCATCCTCGCGTTTTTCGTGGTGTTTCAGGTCTTCTTCCTGAAGCTGCGCCGCAAGGCTCTGGTAAAGATCCTGGTGGGCATGCTGTACACGCTGGTGGGGCTGACGCTGTTCCTGACGGGCGTGAACGTGGGCTTTATGCCCGCGGGCAACTACATCGGAAAGCAGCTGGCCGAGCTGCCTTATAACTGGGTGCTTGTGCCGCTGGGCATGCTCATCGGCTATTATATCGTCAAGGCTGAGCCGGCTGTGCTGGTGCTGAACAAGCAGGTGGAGGAGATCACCGGCGGCGCCATCTCGCAGAAGGTGATGATGGCAGGGCTTTCCATCGGCATGTCGGTATCTTTGGGGCTTTCGATGGTACGCGTGCTGACGGGCGTTTCTCTGCTGTGGTTCCTGGTGCCGGGCTATGCGCTTGCGCTCGGCCTCAGTTTTCTTGTGCCTAAGATCTTTACAGCCATTGCCTTCGATTCCGGCGGCGTGGCCTCCGGCCCCATGACGGCCACGTTTCTGCTGCCCTTTGCCATGGGCGCGTGCGAGGCCGTGGGGGGCAATATTCTGACAGACGCCTTCGGCATCGTGGCCATGGTCGCCATGACGCCGCTCATCACCATCCAGATCATCGGCCTTGTGTACCAGTTCAAAACGCGCCGTGCGCCGGCAGCGGCCGAAGTGCACGCGGTGCAGGACGAGGAGATCATCGAATTCGGCGTATCGGCCGGGGAGGACGCAACATGACAGATTTCATTTCACCCGTGCGCTGCATGGTGACCATCGTGGACCGCGGCAAGGGCGACCGCGTAGTGGACCTTTGCCGGGCACGGCACGTGGCCGTGCAGCTGGTGATGCTGGGGCACGGCACCGCCAGCGCCGAGGTGATGGATTACCTTGGGCTGGACGAGCCGGAGAAGGACATTGTGCTCAGCCTTGTGCCGGGTGCTCTGGTGGCGCCGCTGCTGGCGGACCTGACGCTGGCGCTTGGCTTTTCCCGGCCGGGTAAGGGGATTGCATTCACCGTACCGCTTTCCGGCATCAGCGCGGCGGCAAACCGCCAAACAGACGGCGGCCGGGTGCGCGCCGAGATCAACGTGGAAAGGGAGGTTCCCCCGATGACGGAAAACAACCAGTTCGAGCTTATCATCTCCGTGGTGGAGCACGGCATGGCGGACGACGTGATGGCCGCGGCCAAGACGGCGGGCGCACGCGGCGGCACTGTGGCGCGTGCGCGCGGCCTGAGCAGCGAGGAAGCCGAAAAATTCCTGCACATCACCATCCAGCCGGAAAAAGACGTAGTGCTTATCCTGACGGCCGCTGCCCAAAAGCAGTCCATCATGAAGGCCATCTGCAACGAGGCGTTCGCCCGTACGGGCGAACGCGGCATCGCGTTCAGCGTGCCTGTCAGCGATGTGACAGGCCTGGACCTGGCCAGGCTGGCCGGGCAGGCCGAATAAAGGCGCGCCGCATTCCCGCGGAGCGGCGGGTGTTTTCCTTCGCTCCGGACAAATAGCCAAGAGCCGTCCCGGCAGTGTGTGCCGGGACGGTTGTTTTTTTGCCACTTGGCCCGCAGCCACTCCCCGGCTGAAGGGCAAGCCCGGGCCGGGCGCTGTTCACGCAGTGTGTGCAAACGCCTTGCTCCGCTTCAGCCGCACCAGCGCCAGCGCGCTGAAGCCCAGATAGACCGCAATGGAGGGAAGAGACGCTTCCACGCCGAAATCACCGCCCGTTACCAGCGGAGAAGCGGAGTCCAGCACATAATTGAGCAGCGCATATCCGTCGGGCTCCGGGCCGATGTGCAGCACGCCGCCGATCATTACCATATTCCATACGGCGTGCATGGCTGCGCCGCACCACACCGTGCCGCTCTCATAAGCCACCAGCGAGAACAGCAAGCCCACCGCAGTGCCCGCCGCAAGAAGCTGCAGTATGCCCGCAAAGCTCAGCTCCCGCCCCAGGACGTGCAGCAGGGCAAACGCCAGGGAGGGGCCGAGCACCGCAGCCGTTTTGTTCCAGCGGCGCTCAACGGCCGTCATCAGAACGCCGCGGAACACGGCCTCCTCGACGATGCCCGTGCCCGCGCCGAAGAAAAATACCGCGCCCGCCGCCACCGCCGCGGCGTCCTCCGCAGACCCAGCCTGCCAATGTCCCGGTTGACACAGCAGCGCGCCCGCCGCCAGCGCGGGCATCAGCACCGCGCTCGCCGCCCAGACAGGGCGCAGCCGCACTGGTGCAAAACGGCATTCCTCCGGCGTCACGCGCAGGCCCTTTCCGCACAGCAGCAAAAGCCCCGCCACCCCCAGCGCCGCATACAGCACGCCGGCCAGTACATTGCCCAGCCACACCGGTGCGCCCACCATCAGCGGCAAGCTTGCCAGAAGCTGCGCGCCCAGCTGCGCCGCCGCCAGAATCACCAGCGCCAGAAGCCCCAGCGCCGCCCGCCCGTTTGAAAATTTTCCCGTTTGTTCCATCCGTTCCGCTCCCTTTCGTGTTCTGCTGACGAAACGACGGCGGCGGCGCGGTTTCTTCAGCGGGCCGCCGATGCATAAAGCAGCAGCCGCGTGCCGAAATACACTTCCGGCATGCGGCTGCTGCTTTGCAAACGGTATCGCCTTAAATTTCAATACTCATAACGGCGCTCAGTGCGTTGCCCGGGGCCAGCGTCTCGTGTTCCGGGGTGGTAAGGCTGCCGGGGAATCCGTTCCACGGCTCCATACACACGAAGCCCAGCGGGCACTGGCTCCACAGCACGGCGTTTTTAAAGTTCCCGTCAAACTTCACGGTGACGGTGTGGCCCAGCTCTTTGTCTGTAAAGCGCATGGGGCTCTGCACGCCCTTATAATAGCGGGTGGTCTGCTCGTCGTCATAGGGGAAATCCACGCCTTCAAACGGCGTGTCTCTGCCCGTGTCCGGGTCGGCCGTCAGGCCGGCTTTGATATCCCACTCCAGGTTGCGCACATCGGAAACACGGAAATAGGGATGAAAACCGAAGGAGAACGGCATGTCCGTGCTGCCGGTATTCTCATAGGTCTGCTCAAAGCGCAGCTCGCCGCCCCTGAGCACATACCGGATGGTAACGCTGAACGCAAAAGGATAGCTTTCCCGCGTTTCGGCGTTGTCCGTGACGCGCACGGTGACGGATGCGCCGTCCGTTTCGCCCGTCTCCACCACCTGCCAGGGCATGGAGTGGACGATGCCGTGGATGATCATAGGATAGCTTTTGCCGCCGAAGGTGTTCGCGTCCTGCGGCGCGCGCCCGCACATGGGAAACAGCACGGGCATGGCGCAGCGCGGGCGCTCCGGCTGAGAGAAGTTCGGCTCCCGCAGCCAGGAATATTCATCTCCGTTTTTGGTGAAGCTCGTCACCATGCCGCCCTTTTCGGGCACGACGGTGGCGGTGGTGCCGGCGCCGGTATCGGCCAGGACATAGGCTGTATACGCGCCCTGAGTGGTTTTTGTCACAGTAAACATTTTGCGTCAACCTCCAAATGTATTTTCATTTCCAGCCCGGCCCAGAAACTGTTTCGGGCTGATATGATATTCCGCTTTGAACGCCCGGTAAAAATTGGCGTAATCCCCAAAGCCGCAATGGCCGTATACGTCCGTGGGCGCCACGCCGTTCGCCAGCATCTGTTTTGCGATGACAAGGCGCTTCTGGATGATGTACCGGTATACGCTGGTACCCACCAGGCGGTGGAATTCGTGGGAAAGATGGTATTTGCTGATAAAAAATTTTGCGGAGAGCAGGTCTAACGACAGCTCATCCGGGTAATGCTCGTTGATATAGTGCAGCACCTCGGCCACGACAGGGCCCGCCTTGTCCTCCACCTCGTGGCGGGCCGGGGCCGCCAGCGCAAAGCGGTTCAGCCCGGCCAAAAGCTGCAGCAGGCACGCCCGCGCCACCACATCGCTGCCATAGGCCGCGGCCTGCGCACCCTCACTCTCCGCCGCGAGGCGTTCCATCAGCGTCTGGCTCTCCGCCCGCTGGGCAGGCGGCAGGCGCAGCAGATTGGTGTGGCCGGGCGCGCTTGCGTCAAAGCAGCGCGTCAAGCTCGTCTGGGGGGTGCTGAGCTGTTCCAGATACCGCTTGTCCAGCCAGAGCACCATCCGCTCATAGGGGCCGTGGTCCTTCGCGATGCGGGGCTGGTGCAGCTCCATGGGGCCGATGAGCAGGATGTCGCCGGGCAGCAGGCGGTAGATGCGGCTCTCGATGCTGTATTCCACACTGCCGTTCAGAAACAGGTAGATCTCGTAAAAATCATGATGGTGCAGCGAGACCTCGCCCAGCTCGGAATCGCAGTAGCGGAAGATCTCGTATCCGGGGCGCAGCATGTGCTGGCGCTGCGTAAAATTCTGTGCCTTGCCCGCCAACCGGCAGCCCTCCTTCCGCACCGCATATGGACGGTGCCGCCGCTGTCCCCCAGCGGTCCTTTGCTTTTAGTTTAAGACAAGTTTCGCAATGCGTCAAGCAATAATAACAATTTTTATTGTAAATCCGTATGGTACACTAAAAGTATCAAAATGCCGCGTTCTGCGGCTTTGCGCACCCCAGTGTATCGAAAACAAAACGGGAGGTTTTTTCTATGAAAATGTCATTCCGCTGGTATGGCGAATCCGACCCCATTTCTCTGGAGTACATCTCGCAGATCCCGGGCATGCACAGCATCGTTTCCGCTGTGTACGATGTGAAGCCCGGCGAGGTGTGGCCCGAGGAGAGCCTGGCCAAGATGAAGGCCCAGTGCGAGGCCCACGGCCTTGTGTTCGATGTTGTCGAAAGCATCCCCGTGCACGAGGACATCAAACTCGGCCGCAACAATGTGGACGAGCTGCTGGACGTGTACTGCGAAAACATCCGCCGCTGCGCCAAGTACGGCGTAAAGTGCGTCACGTATAATTTTATGCCCGTGTTCGACTGGACGCGCACGCAGCTGGACAAAAAGGCGCCGGACGGCTCCACCAGCCTGGTGATGTACTGGGACCAGATGAACGGCCTTGACCCGCTGAAGGACGACATCCATCTGCCCGGCTGGGATTCCAGCTACTCCCAGGAGGAGGTGCGCGAACTCATCAACGCCTACGGCGCCATCGGTGAGGAAGGCCTGTGGAAAAACCTTGAGAAATTCCTCAAGAAGGTCATTCCCGTGGCCGAGGAGTGCGGCGTTGTGATGGCCATTCATCCGGACGACCCACCCTATCCCATCTTCGGCCTGCCCCGCATCATCACCTGTGAGGAAAACCTGGACCGCTTCCTGGCTCTGGTGGACAGCCCCGCAAACAGCCTGTGCCTGTGCACCGGAAGCCTGGGCTGCGCCAAATCCAACGACGTGGCCAAGATGGTGCGCAAATACAGCGCCATGGGCCGCATCGGTTTCATGCACATCCGCAACGTCAAGATCATGGACGACGGCAGCTTTGAGGAGCGCGCTCATCTGTCCGGCTGCGGCAGCCTGGATATCTACGAGATCGTTAAGGCGCTGGTGGAGACGGGCTTCGACGGTTATGTCCGCCCGGATCACGGCCGCATGATCTGGGGCGAGACGGGCAAGCCCGGCTACGGCCTGTTTGACCGCGCCCTTGGGGCCACTTATATCAACGGCTTGTTTGAAGCCTGCGAGAAGGACCGCAAATAAGGCGGCTTCTTCGGATGTTTTCCGGCCCGGCGGGGCTTGCACTCCCGCCGAACCGGCGTACAGGCCGCGCGGCCCGCTGCGCCAGCAGGTTGTCTGGAGCCTGCGGAATGGGCCGCAGGAAACCCGCAGCTTTTGCTGATTCCGCCAAAACGCCGGGCGGCCGCATGCCGCCCGCCATTTGAATTTTGAAAGGAGCGTCATTCCCATGAACAAAAATGTACTGGATACCGATCTTTCCGGCAAAGTTGCCGTTGTCACTGGCGCGGGCGGCGTGCTGTGCAGCGCGTTTGCCAAAACGCTGGCCCGCGCGGGCGCGAAGGTCGCCCTGCTGGACCTGAACGAGGAAGCCGCGCAGAGCTTCGCGGATGAGATCACCGCCGAGGGCGGCGTTGCCAAGGCTTACAAGTGCAACGTGCTGGACAAGGCCGTCTGCTATGAAGTGGCGGACGCCGTGGAAAAGGACTTTGGCAAATGCGATATTCTGGTGAACGGCGCGGGCGGCAATAATCCGCGAGCCACCACCGATAAGGAATATTTTGAAGAAGGCGACATCGACGCCGACACCAAAAGCTTCTTTGACCTGGACGCTTCCGGCGTGGAGTTCGTGTTCAACCTCAACTTCCTGGGTACGCTGATCCCGACGCAGGCGTTCGCGCGCCAGATGGTGGGCCGCGAGGGCTGCAACATCATCAACATCAGCAGCATGAACGCCTACACTCCGCTCACGAAGATCCCGGCGTACTCCGGTGCGAAGGCCGCCATTTCCAACTTCACCCAGTGGCTGGCCGTTCACTTCTCCAAAGTGGGCATCCGCTGCAACGCCATCGCTCCGGGCTTCTTCTCCACCAAGCAGAACGCCGCTCTGCTGTGGAACGCGGACGGCACGCCCACGGCGCGCACCGGCAAGATCCTTGCCGCCACCCCGATGGGCCGCTTCGGTGAAAGCGAGGAGCTGGACGGCGCGCTGCTGTTCCTTTTGAACAACAAGGCAGCCTCCTTCATCACGGGCGTCGTCATCCCCATCGACGGCGGTTTCTCCGCCTATTCCGGCGTCTGAGTCCGGCTGGTTATTTTTGCAGCGCCAGTGCAGTTTATTTCTGCGCTGGTGCTGCTTTTTACTTTTTCTATATAAAAAAGCTGCCAATTGCTTGTCTTTTTGACTGAAATATTATACAGTTATAGTATATTCGGCGCTGCGCCGCTGCTGTATATTTCAGGCCGTGCGGCCAAAGGAGGGTTCACGATTATGGGGCGTCAGAGCATGCCTGTCCGGCACAATTCCCGTAATTGGCTCCGCCGTTCGCTTTATGGCCTGCTGATCGTATTCCTGGCGGTGCTCATCGCCGCCGTGTGCATCTTCTCTGTGGTAAACGCCAACGGCCTGCAGACTGCCGTGGACCGTAGAACAAAGGCCTATGTGAGTGATGTGACTTTCCAGATGGCTCAGAATATCGACGCACAGCTTGCCAATGTGATGCAGACGCTGGAAATGTTAACGGACAGCCTTGTGCGGATAGACGGAGCTGAGCATCGCATGGATTTTTTAAAGCAGAGAGCACAGATGCTTGGTTTTACGCAGCTTGTTTTGTGCGATGTAGAGGGGGAGGGCATCTGCACCGATGCTTCCACGCATAATTTCAGCGGCCTGCCGGGCTTCGAGGCTTCCGCGGCCGGGGAACGCGGCGTTTCCTTTCTGGAAAACCAGCGCATCCTTTATACCGTTCCCATCGTCTACGAGGGAAGCATTTTCGGCGTTTTGGCCGGAGAGCGCGACAAAGCCAACATGCAGGCACTGATCGCGACCGACGGCTTTGACGGCAACAGCGTTTCCTGTATTATTGACCGCGACAGCAACGTAGTCATCTCTCCCACAAACCTGGACTTTTTCTTCGCCCTGGACGACCTGTTTGTCGCAAACAAGGATCCGGAGCTGGCCTCTGCCGTAAGAGAGATGCAGGCCAATATGCAGGCAAATGTGAGCGGAGTAATCGTATTTACCACCCCGGACGGCGTGGACGTGATCATGTCCTACGATCCATTGGAAACGTTTGACTGGGTGCTTCTCACAATCCTGCCCGCCGACATCATCTCCCATGATACCGATGCATACATCCAGCATACCTTCCGGCTCAGTACCGCGGTCATCGTACTGTTTTCGCTGATCCTGGCCGTTATGTGCGGCATCTATTACAGCCACCGCCGCCAGCTGGAGCACATCGCCTTTGTGGACCCGGTGACGGGCGGCATGAACAACGCGCGCTTTCAGTATTCCTGCCGCCGTGTTCTGGATGGCGCAAAGCCTGGCGCCTTCACCGTTGTTTCGCTGAACCTGATGGACTACCGCCTCATCAATGAGATTTTCGGCCCCAAAGAGGGCAACGATACGCTGCGCCATGTGATGCAGGTGCTGGGACGCCATATCCGGCCGGACGAGGCCGCCGCGCGCGGTGAGGCCGGACACTTTTTCCTGTGCCTGCACGAGCACCGGGAGGACGCCGTCATTGCCCGGCTGGAGGAAATACGCGCCGACGTCAACGCTTTCAACGCCCAGCGGGAGACGCCCTATTATCTGACGCTGCTGGCGGGCGCCTACCTTGTACAGGAGCCAGGGCTCGATATCACTGTAATGCAGGACCGCGCGGACGCCGCCCGCAAAAGCAAGCCCGCGGAGAACGGGCGCTGCGCGTTCTACGACGCGGGCATCACCGCGCGGATGCATCTTGAAAAGGAGCTTGTCAACCTGCTGGACAGCTCGCTGGCAAACCGGGACTTCAAGGTGTATTACCAGCCGAAGGTCCGTCTGCGGGACGGGCAGGTAGCCAGCGCCGAAGCACTGGTGCGCTGGCAGCATCCGCAGAAGGGGTTTATCTACCCTTCGGATTTTATCCCTGTGTTCGAGCGCAGCGGCGACATTTGCCGGCTGGATCTGTATGTGTTCGAGGAGGTCTGCGCCATGCTTGCAGGCCGCCTGGCGCAAGGCGCGCCGGTGTTTCCCGTCGCGGTGAACCTCTCGCGCCGGCATTTCCAGACAACGGATTTTCTGCAGCGGTTTGCGGATATCCGGGATCAGTACCAGATCCCCGGCGGCCTGATCGAGCTGGAGCTGACGGAATCCATCTTTTTCACTGTCGGCGATATCCTGAACGTAAAAGAGGCCATCCGGCGCATGCATGAGCTTGGCTTCCTTTGCTCGCTGGACGATTTCGGCGCCGGGTTCTCGTCGCTGGGGCTGCTCAAGTCCTTCATGGTGGATTCCGTGAAGTTGGACCGCAGCTTTTTCCTGGACGATTCCCAGCGCGCCCACGACGTGGTGGAATCCATCGTGGAGCTTGCCCGCAAGCTGGGCATTGAGACGGTGGCCGAGGGCATTGAAGCGCCGGAACAGGTGGATTTTCTGCGCAGCATAGGCTGCGACCTGGTGCAGGGTTACGTTTATGCGCGCCCCATGCCCGCCGAAGAACTGGAAGCGTGGATGCGCGCGCGGCACGGCGGCGAAGTCACGCAGGTCTGATCCCTTTCAAAACAAAGCGCCCCGGCACACACATGTGCCGGGGCGCTTTTGTTGAGTAAGGAAACCACCGGCTATGCCGGTGGAGGAACCCCGTAAAAAGGCTTTAGCGTCAAGCGTCGAGTGAAGCGATCGGGAAAGCGAATTGCCCGTTTACGGGCGGCAGAGCGCGAGATGCAGACGAAAGAGGATTCGGTGCGCCTTGAGACGCCTGCCGGTAAAAGGCTCTTATAGAGCCTGCTCAAGCCACCAGCTTAGCTGGTGGTTATGACTCTGCCGTGTCTGATTCAATTCCAGTAGTCCGCCGCAAAAGCGTCCAGATGCTCCTGCGTCCACAGAGCGGGCGTGCCGCCCGTATGTACAAATATGGCTCCGCCGTCCAGTTCCCGCGCAATATCGCAAAAGCCCCGGAAGGACTTGGCCGTATAGCACGGGTCCAAAAAAATGCCTTCCGTGCGGGCCAGCAGCTCCACGGCCCCGCGCGTCTTTGCGTCCGGTACGTTGTAGCCCGGGCCTGCGTAATCGTGCGCCGCGTCGGCGTAGATGATATCCATATCCTGCGGCGCGGCGGCAATGTCCAGCCCGTAGGCCGCGCTCATCTCATTCACCAGCGCCGCGGCCTTTTCCCTCGTGTATCCTGTTGTGGGGTTCACCGCCACGCCCGTGACGGAAAACGGCGCGCCGAAGGCTCTGGCTCCCAGCCACAGCCCCGCGAACGTCCCCAGGCTGCCCATGGTGCACACCAGCCGCGCGGGGGGAACCGGCAGACTGCCCGCCTGTGCCAGCAGCTCGGGCACCATGGCAAGGTACCCGGCGCTGCCCACGGCGTTGCTGCCGCCCTCCGGGATGAAATAGGGCGCTCTGCCCGCGGCCTGCAACGCAGCCAGCGTTTCCTCTATGACCGCCGATGTGCTCCGTCCGTCCGTGTACACCAGCGACGCGCCCAGCAGGCAGTCCAGCAGCAGATTGCCGGAGAGCTTTTCCGGCTGCGCGCCGTCCAGGACCAGCGTGCAGGCAAGGCCCGCCTTCGCTGCCGCGGCGGCCGTCAGACGGCCGTGATTCGTCTGCACGCCGCCCACGGTCACCAGCGTGTCCGCCCCCCCGGCCAGCGCGTCTCCCAACAGAAATTCCAGCTTGCGCGTCTTGTTGCCGCCCAGCCCCAGCGGCGTCAGATCATCCCGTTTGATGTACAGCGGGCCGCAGCCCAGCGCCTGCTCCAGATTCTCCATGCGCTGCAGCGGCGTAAAGCCGCACAGCAGCGGATAACGCGGCATCTGCTCCAGCTTCATCTCAGCGCGCCTCCCGTTTTTTATCAAACAGCCTGCGCCGCGCAGTGGACTGCACGAACAGCCGTTTCAATTCCGTCTCGTCATTTTCCACAAGCGCACGTTTCAGCCCCTCCAGGCTGGCGGAAAACTGGTCGATCTCCGCGATCAGGTTTTCCTTATTCAGGAAAAACAGCTCACTCCACAAATTTTCATTGATCTTCGCGATGCGCGTCAGGTCCCGGAAGGAATCTCCGGTGTACTCGGCCAGATGGGTGTTGTCGTTGGCGTTCATCAGGCTGACGGCGATGGCGTGGGTAAGCTGGCTGACATAACCGATCATTTTATCGTGCTCGGCGCAGGTGAGCTGCGTGATGTGGGCAAAGCCCAGCGTCTCGGCCAGGCCGCGCGCAAAGGCAAGGCCCCGGGGCGTGTTTTTTTCCGTGGGCACGATGATGAAATTCGCGGGTTTGAAGATCGCGCAATCCGCGTGCTCCACGCCGCTCACTTCCTTGCCCGCCATGGGATGGCTGGCAATAAACTCCGCGTCCGGGCGCAGAAAGCCCTGGATCTCCTCCACCACACCGCTCTTTACGCCGCACACATCCGTGAGCAGCGCGCCGGGCTTGAGGTGCTTCTGGTTGTTTCGAAGCCAATCCACCAGCGCGTGAGGATACAGGCCCAGCACCACCGCATCGGCCCCGGCCAGCAGCGGCGCAAAGTCCTCCACCGCGCCCGCGGCGATGATGCCCTTTTCCAGCGCGTAACGGATGGCCTCGGGCCGCACATCCACAGCCGTGACGGTATACCCGGCGTCCGTCAGGCCCATGGCGTAGCTGCCTCCCAGGAGCCCCAGGCCCACGATGCAGATATTGCGCTCTTTATTCATCCGTCAGTTCCACCTTTCCGCCCAGCGCGCGGACCGCTTCAAAAAAGTCCGGCCAGCTCTTGTTTACCGCCTCCGCCCCGCCGATGGCGGCGGGCACGCCCGCCGCATACGCGGCCACGGCCAGCGCCATCACCACACGGTGGTCGTTGTGGCCGTATAAACCGTCCGCTCCATGCAGCGCGCCGCCGCGCACGGTCACGGTGTCCTGTGTGGAAAACAGCTCCGCGCCCATTTTCCGCAGCTCCTGCTCCATGGCGGCGATACGGTCGCTTTCCTTCATGCGCAGGCGCGCGGCGTTGCGGATGACCGTCTCGCCTTTGCACAGCGCGCCCAGCACCATCAGCACCGGCCCCAGATCGGGACAGTCCGCAAGGTCGATCTCCGTCCCCCGCAAGGCGCTTTTTTCAAACAGCGCCGCGCCGTCCGTCCGGATGATGCGCGCGCCGCAGCGCGCCAGGATATCCAGTATGGCCCGGTCGCCCTGCAGAGAATCCTCCCGCAGGCCCGTGACGGCCACGCCGCCCCGGGCCGCGCCCAAAACCGCCAGAAACGCGGCCTGGGAATAATCGCCCTCCACCGTGTACGCGCAGGGGCGGTACGTCTGCCCGCCGGGCACGGCGATGGTGTTTTCATCCGTGAACGCGGCCCGCACGCCGAAATCGGCCAGCGCACGCAGCGTCAGGTCCACATAACTGCGGCTCTCGAACGGAGGCGTGATTCGAATGACGCTGGCGCCGGAAAGCAGCGGAAGAGCAAACAGCAGCCCGCTGATGAACTGGCTGCTGATGTTTCCCGCCAGCGTATATTCCCCGGCGGACAGCGCGCCGCGCACCGTAATCCCGTCTGCGTCCTGCGCAAAGCCGAGGCCCCGCTCCGCAAACATCCGCGCATATACGCCCTGCGGACGCTCCATCAGCCGCCCTCGCCCGGTAAAGCGTACCGGCGCGTCCGTGAGGGAAAAGAGTGGGATGAGAAACCGCAGCGTGCTGCCGCTTTCGCAGCAATCCACCGGGCCGGACACCGGCGCAAAGGGCAGGCCGCCCGTTCCTTTTAGGATAAGGGAGCCCGGGCCGGAGACAGTGCGCTCACCGCTCCAATGGGCATAGGCCGCCGCGGCGCCGCGCCTGCACTCCGGCGCGTCCATATCCGCCGCGGACGCACCCAGCAGGCGCATGGCGGCAAGCGTTGCCGTGATATCCTGCGAGGCGGAAAGGTTCAACACGCGGCTTTCGCCTTTGGCCAGCGCCGCGCAGATGAGCGCACGGTGTGCCATGCTTTTGGACGGCGGCGCGGCCACGCGGCCGGATATCTCACTTGGGTACAGAATCGCGCGCATGGGCAAACCTCCTGTTTAAAATCCGCCGCGCACGGGGCGGATTTATTTTAAATGAAAAAGGGGTTCGCCACCCCTTTTTGGCGGCATTCGCCGCGTGGCTTGCACTTTGCTGCGCAAAGATGCATGGCTTTGCCACCGCCAGCTTTTCCCCGGATTCTTCTTTTGCTTCTTTGCCTTTTTCGACAGTCTGACGCCGCGCCTGAGGCGCGGCGGGACTGTTTCGGGCTGTGTCGTTGGCGATGCGGCAGAGCAACCCCACGACGCTTTCTCCGGGCCGTTTAAAAACGGGAATTCAAAGCGTTTCTTCCTTATTCCAGAAAAGCGTACATTCTCCATCGGCTTGAACAAATCTGGTTGCAACACGGTATCTCTTCATTTGATCCGTCTCGATAACGGTACGCGGGTTATCACGATCCAGCGTTGCAATAACGTTCCTCTCTCTGCCCTGAATTTCAACAAAAACCGTCCCTTTTGTCGTGCTCGACAAAAAGGTGAACGAATAACGCCCCGCCTTCCGAAGGCAAATCACCCTTTTGACGACTCCGCTGCAGGATGAAAAATTCGCTTTTGTGAAATTCCGTCTCATTCCGAACCGGGGCGAACCGATATAAAGCAGCGCTGTCTTAGCATTTATTACCAAAAATCCGTTCAGATAAAGGAAATAACCCAATCCGCCGGCCATTGCCCCAAGCGCAAAGAGCCCGCACAGCTTTCCCACGAACCCTGCTCCCTTCGATAAAATTTCATTCCCGCGCAAAGATCTTCATTCCAGAGGCGGTGTTTTTTACGCCGGCGCGGGGCCGCGGCAGGCGCAGGCCTGCCGGGAAGGCGCGCGCATTGCCTCCAGCAGGGGGCAATGTCTGCGGGCCCGGTTTTGCGAAGCAAAACAGAGGCCGATTTAAGGCCGACAAGGACGCGGCGGAAAACCAGCCCTTATTTGCCGTTGAGGAGCTTAGGAGGCTTTCCGTGTTTCCGCACCTGCAGACGCTTACATATCCCGCCCAATGACCTGGGCGATTTTACGTCCCTTTTCCACCACGGCGCGGAATTTTTCCGGCTTCAGGCTCTGGGCACCGTCGCTCCAGGCGGCTTCGGGGTTGTCGTGCACTTCAATGATCAGGCCGTCCGCCCCGGCCGCAATGGCCGCAAGGCTCATGCTTTCCACAAGGCGCCAGTCGCCCGTGGCGTGGCTGGGGTCGATGATGACAGGCAGATGGGATTTCTGCTTGAGGATGGGCACCACCGAAAGGTCCAGCGTGTTGCGGGTGTATTTTTCAAACGTGCGGATGCCGCGCTCGCAGAAAATGACGTTTTCATTGCCGCCGGCCATGATGTACTCCGCGCTCATGATCCATTCCTCGATGGTATTGGCAAGCCCGCGCTTGAGCAGCACAGGCTTTTTCATTTTGCCCACGGCCTTCAAAAGCTGGAAGTTCTGCATATTGCGCGCACCGATCTGCACAAGGTCCACATATTCCTCAAATTCATCGATCTTGTCCTCGCTCATCAGCTCGCTGACGATGGGCATGCCGGTCGCTTTACGCGCCGCCGCCATGGCCAAAATGCCCTCTGTGCCAAGGCCCTGGAACGCATAGGGAGAGGTGCGCGGCTTGTACGCGCCGCCGCGCAGCATGCAGCCGCCCGCGTCCTTCACTTCGCGGGCAATGCGCACGGCCTGCTCCTCGCTCTCGATGCTGCACGGCCCGCCGATGACGGCGATCTTTTCGCTGCCGCCCACCTTGATGCCGCCCACGTCGATGATGCTGTCCACCTCGTGAAACAGGCGGTTCGCCTTTTTGTAAGGCTCGGACACACGCTGCACGTTTTCCACATACGGGTTCGCCCGCACCTGTTTTTCGTCGATAACCGTCGTGTCGCCCACTAGGCCGAACACATTGTAATCCGTGCCGCGGATCATGGTGACGGACAGGCCCTTCGCCTCAAACTCGCGGATGATCTTATCCAGTTCCGCCGCCGGAGTGCCCCGTTTTGTGCTGATGATCATTGCTTTCTTTCCCCTCTGCTTGTTGGATTACCGCGCGCCGCGCGGCAGGTGCGGCCCAGCGCCGCCGCGTGCCGTTTCCGTGCGGCACGCTGTAGGATTATTTTATACTTTAAGTATTTTTGTTTCTGATTATTTCAATTAGTTTTTCCATGGCGTGAACATAGCCCTGCTTGCCCTCGCCCGCGAATTTACAGCAGCAGGCCATGCCCAGATAACTCACCTGACGGAAATCCTCCCGTTTTGCCACGTCGGAGATATGCACCTCGGCGGCAGGGACGGACACAGCCTTAAGCGCGTCCAGAATGGCGATGCTGGTATGCGTATAAGCCCCGGCGTTGATGACGATGCCGTCCATGCGCCCATACGCCTGCTGAATGGCCGTAACAAGGTCCCCCTCGTGGTTCGACTGGTAAAACTCCGCTTCCACGCCCAGCCGCCGCGCCTCGGCCGCAACGTATTCCACCAGGCCGTCATAGGTCAGCGTGCCGTATAGATCCGGTTCGCGGATGCCCAGCATGTTCAGGTTCGGCCCGTTAATGATCAAGAATTTCATAAAAACGCTCCTTTATGGCTTCGGCCACGCTTTCAAAGGGGCCGTCGTTTTCCACACGCGCATCGCACGCCGCGGCGTACAGCGGCGCACGTGCCGCATGCATGGCGGCCAGCGCCTCCGCACTTTGGGAAAGGGGCCGCGCCCCTCCCACCGCGAGCTGCCCGAGCGGCCTGTCGATGTAGACCACCACGCCGTTCTGACGCAGAGCGCGCACGTTCTGCGCCCGCAGCACTGCGCCGCCGCCGGTGGCGATCACCTGGCCGTTTTCCTTCCCCAGCTCCGCCGCCACAGCGCTTTCCAGGTTGCGGAAGGGCGTTTCATTGCCCGGGGAAAGGATGCTGCTGATGGGCCCGCCGATGCGTTCCACCAGAACGTCGTCCATATCCACAAAGCGCTTGCCCAGCAGCTTGGCGCAGGCTTTTCCCAGGCTGCTTTTGCCGCTGCCGGGCATGCCCACCAGGACCAGATTGGACAGCTTTCCGCGCAGCTCCCGGTCGATGCGGTCGATCTCCGCGTCCGGGAGCGGCCTGCCGAGAAAATGCTCCGCCGCGTACTTCGCCTGGGCCACCAGCATCAGCATGCCGTTGACGGCGGGCAGGCCGCGGGCTTCGGCCTGCTGCAAAAGAGCGGTGCGGAACGGATTGTAAATAACGTCCAGCACAGCTTCCAGCCGTGGGTAATTCTCCAGCGCCACAAGGCATTCGCCGTTGTTCGGATACATGCCCACGGGGCTGGTGTTTACGATCACCTGCACGTCCGCGCGCCGCGCGGCCTCCTCGTAGGTGATGGCGTTCCCGGCTCTGCGGCGGCTGACGAGCACGGCCTGCGCCGCCCCCTCGGCCCTTGCCACAGCCAGCACGGTCTTCTGTGTGCCGCCCGTACCCAGCAGCATCACGGTTTTTCCCCGCAGTGAAATGCCGTTCCGCCGCAGCAGACAGGTAAAGCCCGCAAAATCGGTATTGTGGCCCTCCAGCCGTCCGTTTTTGTTGACGATGGTGTTCACCGAGCCGATGGCCCGGGCCGCGTCGTCGATGACGTCGCAGTAGGGCATCACAAGCTCCTTATAAGGGATCGTGACGTTGATCGCCTTAAAATCCCGCGCGCGCATGAACGCGTGGGCCTCCTCCGGCGTAGGCAGCGGGCACAGGCGGTAATCGTAGCCCGCCAGCGCCTCGTGGATGGGCTTTGAATAGCTGTGCCCCAGCCGCCCGCCGATCAATCCATATTCCATGCCGTGCCCTCCTGCCATGCTGTGCCGAAGTGCTGGCCGCACAGGTCCGCCAGGCCGAAGGCCACCAGACTGTCCTGCACTACACGCGCCCGGTGCAGGATGCACGGGTCGTGCCGGCCGCTGATCTGCAGCGTGGCATTGCGCTTTGCGGCAAAGTCCACGGTCTGCTGCACCTTGTAAATGCTGGGCGTAGGCTTTACCACCGTGCGCAGCACCAGCGGCATGCCGTTGCTGATGCCGCCGTTTACGCCGCCGTTGTGGTTGGTAGCCGTGACGACGCGGGTTCCCTGCATGCGGAACGCATCGTTGGCCCTGCTGCCCGTCAGCCCCGCAAAGCCGAAGCCCAGGCCGAACTCCACACCCTTGACGGCGGGAATGCTGAACAGCAGCGCGGCCAGCGTGCTTTCCACGCTGCCGAAAAACGGCTCGCCCAGGCCCGCGGGCAGGCCCAGGACAACCGTTTCCAGAATCCCTCCCACGGAATCGCCCTCGGCGGCGGCCGCCTCAATGGCCTGCGTCATGGCGCGGGCGCGCAGCGGGTCCAGCACCGCAAAATCCGCGGCGTTCAGTGCGTCCAGCTGCTCCTTCAGCCGCGCCGGGTCGCCGGAAAAGGGCGCGTCGTCAATGCCCGCGCATTGCGCCAGATGTGTGGCGATGGCGACGCCCTTTGTTTGCAGCAGTTTTGTGAAGATGCTGCCCGCCGCCACAACGGGGGCCGTGAGCCGCCCGCTGAAATGCCCGCCGCCCCGCGCGTCCTGATGGCCGCCGTACTTCATGTGGGCGGTGTAATCCGCGTGGCCGGGGCGCAGCAGCTCCTCTGTTTTTGTATAATCGCCGCTGCGGGTATTGGTGTTTTCAATCACAAGCGTCAGCGCCGTACCCGTGGCCGCGCCCCTGTATACGCCCGAAAGCACGCGCACCGCGTCCGCCTCTGTGCGGGAAGTGGATATTTTTCCCTTGGCGCGGCGTTTTTCCATCTGCCCGCGCATGAATTCCATGTCCACGGGCACGCCGGGCGCAAGGCCCGTCACTGTGGCGCCCACAGCGGGGCCGTGGCTCTCGCCGAAGATTGTGAGCGTGACGCTTTTGCCGTACGTGTCGCTCATCGCACGCCCTCCCCGATGATGGCCTTCAGATCCTCCAAGGGAACCTTGTCCAGCCTGCATTCGCCCAGGCGGGGCACCTTTACCACGGTGATGGCGCCGTCCGGCCCGGTCTTTTTGTCGTGACGGATAAATTCAAATATTTCATCGCCATCGTAGCGGATACGGGACGGCAGGCCCAGCTTTTTATACACGGCCCGCGTGCGGCGGCGCAGCGAGGCGTCCTCGATCATGGGCAGCATGCCCAGCGCCACGCATTCCCCGTGGTACAGCCCGCCCAGATGGTTTGCGCTTTCAATGGCGTGGCCCAGCGTATGGCCGAAGTTCAGCGTGGCGCGCAGGCCGGCCTCCCGCTCGTCCCGCTCCACCACGTTCTTCTTCATCACCAGGCTGCGGTAGACGATCTCCTCGATCTTCTCGTGGGCGTCCTCTGTTTCGAACAGCTCAAACAGGCCCTCGTCCGCGATCAGCCCCGCCTTCACGGCCTCTGCAAGGCCGTTGATGAAATGGCGCTCGGGCAGGCTTTTCAACGTGTCCGGGTCCGCCACCACAAGGCTGGGCTGGTAAAAAGCGCCCACAGTGTTTTTGGTGCCCGCCAGGTTGATGGCCGTTTTTCCGCCGATGGAGGAATCGATCTGCGAAAGCGTCGTGGTGGGGCAGTTGATGAACGTAACGCCCCGCATATAGCTGGCCGCGGCAAAGCCCGCAAGGTCCCCTACAACGCCGCCGCCAAGCGCCAACACCGCGTCGCCGCGGGTAAAGCCGTGCTCCAGCATCACGGTGAGCAATTGGCCGAAGCACTCCAGGCTCTTGGTCCCCTCGCCCTGCGGCAGCACTACGGGCACGCCCTCCCGGCACTGGGCCAGTACGGTTTTCAGGTATGCCTCCGGAACTCCGGTGTCGCTTACCACCAGCACGCGGCGGTTCAGGTTGATCAGCTGCCCCACGCGCGAAAGGCCGCCCTGCTTGATAATGATGTCATAGCTGCGCACGCCAAGGCGCATCGTCAATTTCATACTCATATCCTCACACCCGCGTTTTTCTGCGCCGCGCTGTGCGCGGCTGAAAACTGTTTTCCCGCTGTTTTACCGTGCCGCCTGGCGGTCATATACGCCAAGCACACGCACGGTCCTGCACACGCCGGACAGCGTGTCCAGCAGCTCTTTCGATTTTTCCGCCGAAAGGTCGCCCACGACCTCCACATAAAAATAATATTCCCACGGCACATTGGGCATGGGACGGCTTTTGATGCACTCCAGATTGAAGCCCATCGCACCGATGAGCTGCATCACACGGGCCAGCCGGCCCGCCCGGTGGTCCACAGTGAACAACAGGCTGAACCGGTTGCCCGCAGCGTTCATCCTCCTGCCGATGACGATGAAGCGCGTGGTATTCGTCTCGCTGGTATTGATGTTCTCCGCCAGCACCGAAAGGCCGTACAGCGCCGCCGTCTCCAGCGAAGCGATGGCCGCCACGCTTTTATCTCCCGCCTCGGCTACGCTTTTTGCCGCGGCGGCAGTATTTTGGAAGGCCTGCGTTTCCAGCCCCAGGCTGCGGATGAACTTTGCCGACTGCTGCAGCGCCTGCGGATGGGACACAGCCTTTTTCACGTCCGACAAATGCGCGCCCGGAACGCCCAGCAGATTCTGGCTGACGGGCAGGTCGTATACGTCGCACACGCAGATATCCCTGTGGGCATAGCACAGGTCCAGCACCTCGGAAACGTCGCCCGCATGGCTGTTTTCAAAGGGCAGCACGCCGTAGGCCGCGTCGCCGCCGGCCACAGCGTCGAACACCTCCGCCCAAGTGGGATACGCCTGCGCCCGTACATGCTGGAACAGGCGGGTGAGGGCAATGTGGCTGAACGCGCCCTCCACGCCCTGATAGGCCACGGTCCCCATGCCCAGCACCGCGCGTTGGAACGCGCGGGACAGGCCCATGGTGTGGCGGATGAAATCCTCGTAATATTCAGCGTAGGCCTCGTCCGGCAGCCGGGCGCAGTTTTTGGCCACGACGGCCTCCTCCCGGGAAGCGTCCAAAACAGGCAGGCCCCGGGCCTGCTTGTATGCGGCCACCCTGCGCACGGCGTCCATACGGCGGCAGAACAGCGCCGCCATCTCCGCGTCCACCGCGTCGATCTCTCTGCGCGCCTGTTCCAGCTCGTTTTCCTGCTGCTCCATGGGCAGCACCTCCCCGTTGCTTCGATTTTTCGGGCAAAATCCAGGTAAAAACGGATATAAAATGTCCGGCGTCCTGCAACCCGTAAAGCGTATATACAGATGTATTATAGCATTATCCGCCCGGCAGCGCTATACAAACCACACAAAAAACAAGATTTTATCCCGGCAATTCGGCAATTTTTCAAACGGCCAGGGCGGCGCCGCCGACCGATATGCTATAATGATCTCAAACCCACGCGATCATGAAAAAAAGGGGGAACGGAAAGAATGAAGATTCGTCTTGCAAAACACACCCGCGCCCTTGCGGCGGCGCTGGCGTTCTGTGTACTCAGCGCGGTGCCGGCTTACGCGCAGGAGGACGACACAGTGGAGGTTCCCGGCGTGCCCGTCACGCTGTCGCTGCCCGCCGGCAGCCTCATCCTTACACGCGAAACACCCGTGGACGACGCCATTTTCGAAACGTTGAACGTAGATGGCGCAGCCATACTCGAAAACATGAATAAAAACGATCTGTATCTGGACGCCGTTCTTTTTAAACCTCCTTTGGAGTTTACCCTTGTCCGCGTTCAACTCCCTTCCAACAGCCTGATCGATTGGGAAAACTCCGAGGATGCGCAATTGTGCGCTTTTGTAGAATCCATCTACGAACAACTGGATAATATTACGGCCGACGATTGTAGCGTTTACTCCTCTGAACAGGGCATCCGCTTTGTCCGCGCCAATATCCTAGGTTCCAAGGATGGCATAACAACGCATTCCTGTCAATACATCACCATTCGCGGCGCCGATGTCTATTACTTAACAGGAATTGCCCTGTACGGTGACACGCTCACTTCTTCGGAATACGATTTTGTTGAGAAAGTCGCCGGCGGCCTGCGCTTTACCGGCCCGGCCCCACTTCCCCGGACGGCTTCCGCCGGGCTAAATGGGGACGACCCGCTCTACAAAGTGCTGGTCGGCGTGCTGTCGGCAGCCTGTCTGGGGCTCATCGCATGGGTAATCCGTAACATGCGCAAAAAAAGCGCTCCTTGCGTCCCGGCGCAGGCCATGCCGCCGGCGGCCGAGCCCTTTGGGGCTACCACGGTGGGAGCCCCCCCGGTTCCCACCGCTTCGGCCGGGCCTCCGGGCACCGAGCGCTCGGGAGCCGCGCCCGACGCCGTCCCCGTCTTCTGCCCGCTGTGCGGCCAGCGCCTGCCGTCCGGCGTAGCGTTCTGTCCCGGCTGCGGAACCCCAATTTCCTGACGCCCGTACTTCATGCATCTTGCAAGCGCCCCCGCGCGGCCGTTTTTTACGGGCCGCGCGGGGGCGCTTTTGCTTTATCTCAGCGGCCCTGCAGCATGGGCATCTGCGCCATGCGGCCGAAGGCCTCCTCCATTTTGTCCAACCCCACGGTGCAGGCGATGCGCAGATACCCTTCTCCCGCGTCGCCGAAGGCCGAGCCGGGCAGCATCAGCACATGGGCTTCTTCCAAAATACGCTCACAGGCCTCGGCGCTTGTAAGCCCTGTCGGCCCCACACCGGGGAACAGGTAAATGCCGCCCCCCGCCGGGCTGAGCGTGAACCCCGGCAGCTCCCGGATGCGCTGTGCGCCATAGGCCATGCGCGCGGAAAATTCCGGCACGATCTGCGCAGCAAGCTCTTTGCGGCGGCGCAGCGCGTGCAGCGCGGCGCGCTGGGAGGGCGCGGGCGCGGAATATACCACGCTGTCGTTGATGCTTTTCACCGCCCGCGCAATGGGCTCCGGCGCTACAATGTTGCCCACGCGGAAGCCCGTCATCACAAAATTCTTGCTGAAGCTGTTGATGGCCACCGTGCGCTCTTTCATGCCCGGCAGCGTCAAAACAGGCAAAAATGGCTCGCTGTAACAAAAGCTGGTGTAAATATCATCCGCCACCACCAGCAGGTCGTTCTTCCGGGCAAAGCGCGCCACCGCCTCCAGCGTCGGTCGGGAATAACACACACCCGTGGGATTGTTGGGTGTATTGATGACCAGCGCCTTGGTGCGCGGCGTCAGATACTGCGCAGCGCGCTCCATATCCGGCTGCCAGCCGTCCGCTTCGCGGCAGGGCACGAACACCGGCACGCCGCCGCCCAGCCGTACCTGTGTGGCATAGGCTGAAAAGTACGGGTCAAAAATGAGCACCTCGTCGCCGGGGTCCAGGATGGCCTCCATAACAAGGTACATGGCAACGCACCCGGCCGTGGAGACAAAAATTTCCCGTTCACCCAGCGCCACGCCGTATTCTTCGGCGTAAAACCGGGCAATCTCCTCCCGAAGCTCCGGGTCCCCCCAGGGGTCGGTGTATTTCGTATGGCCCGCGCCCGCGTCTGCAAACGCCAGGTCGATGATTTTCTGCGGCGTTTTCAGGTCCGGATCGCCGATGGACAGGTCGATGATATCAGGATATCTGCCCGCCTTCTCAAATACTGTCATCATGGGGTTGCGGTCTTCCTGCTGCCAACGCCGCGCTCTGAAATCTTTCATGCTCTCTCCACTCCTATTCCCCGGGGGTCCGGCCGTCCGCCGGGCCAATGTAGGCGAACCGCCGAGACGCTTTGCCGTCCCGTTCCACCGTTTCATTCCACATAGCGGCCGGACGCACCCAAAGCCCGCGCTCACCATACAGCGCACGGTATACCACCATTTCCTCTTGCGTCTCGCTGTGGCGGGCACAGAACAGCACCTCATACTCGTTTCCCTTGAAGTGCCGGTAACGGCCCGGTTTTACGGATGGCTCCATATCCGTCCCTCCCTTTTTTGCGCTGAAGATATGCCAAAAGTATAGCACAAAGCCGCCGCCCGTGCCATTCTTTTTGCGTTCACAGCAGGAATATGGTATAATATGTCCGCTTGGCGAATGCGAGCCACAGGCGAAGCATGAGCCTAGCGGCATAGATACCATGTTTCTTAGTGAACACGAGCGATACGCGAAGTGTGAGCTTAGAAATATGGTATAATAACCCTCAAAGCTGCCGCTTACACGGCTGCGCGTGTGCATTGCACACGCCCATGTGCTGGCGCACAGGGCTTTAAGAACATTGAACCATGCAAAATTTCAGCGAGTGAAATTTTGTTTGAAGCCGCCGGCGGCTTCAACGCCATCTTTCTAAGCGGCCAAGCGCGATAAGTGGAGCGGCGGGCTTTAGAAGGGCGGCGGAACGTCTGTTTATCCGGACTTTCCCCGCAACAGGAGGACTGATCATGCGCGTACTGAAAAAAATCCTTCTCTGGCTGCTGCTCGTGGCCGTACTGGCCGCGCTCATCGTGGGCGGGGCGGTGGCCTGGTTTTACTATAATACCGACCCCGAAGCATTCGACGCTCCTGCCGTTACCGCGGGCGGCACGGCGCTGGCCGTCAACGGCTATGAATGGAACGCCCCTGTGATGGGCGGCGTCCTGTTCAAAAGCGCGTCCGCGCCCGCCACGCTGGAAACGCAGGATCTGGGCACCTGGGAGCAGGCCTCGCTGGATATAACACTGCCCGCGGACCGGCCCACGCATCTTGTGGTGAAGGAAGCATCCGGCAATGTGCTGCTGGACGTAAATAACGAGGCTCAGGTAACCGTTGCGTTCCCCGCCAACGGCAAGTACACGCTGGAAGCGGACGTAACGGTTCCCCGGCACAGTTCCGCCGATAAACCCGGCGCGCCCGCCCACGGATACGGCGTGTTCCGGTACAGCGCCCGCGTCAACGTCAGCGCACAACCCAAGGTGGAATTTTCCTCCACACGGGTGGAACAGGGCGCAGTGGTCACCGTGCTGCTCACGGGCTTTCTGGACGGGCCGGAGCCATCCGTCGAAACAGATCTCAGCCTGGCCCAATTCTGTGACGTGCCTGGCGGAAAGGCCGCGTTCATCGGTGTGCACTACAACCGGGAGCCCGGCGATTATACCGTGCGCGTAACGTGCGGCAGCGTCGACGTGACGCAGACTGTGACTGTCGTTCACCGGGATTTTCCCAAGCAGAACATGACCATTGACCAGAGCGTGGCCGACGCCACGGTGAACAGCGCCGCCGCCAATCAGGAATGGAAAGACGTAATGTTTCCGCTGTACGCCTCGGCGGACGCGGAGATCTACTGGAGCGGCACGTTCATCCGCCCCTGCGGCACCACCGCCCAGAACACCCAGTACGGCCTGTACCGCTACACCAACGGTTCGCCTTACCCTGAACGACACGCAGGCATCGATTATGACTGCGACCTGGGCGATGCGGTCTGGGCTCCGGGCCGGGGCAAGGTGGTCTATGCCGGCTTTTTGCAAATGACGGGCAACACCGTTGTCATCGAACACGGCGGCGGCCTCAAAAGCTATTTCTTCCACCTGGATTCCCTTGCCTGCAAGCAGGGGGACATCGTGGAAAAAGAACAGCTTATCGGGCAGGCGGGCAGCACGGGCTATTCCACAGGCCCGCACCTGCACTACGAGGCGCGCATCGGCAACCAGAGCATTGACCCCGACCAGCTTTTCAACGGCAGCAGCGGGCTGTACTTTGCCCGATAAACCGCCGGAACAAGGAGATACCGGATGGAACCGAACGAACCCCTGAACGCGGCCCCGCAGCCGGACGCCGCGCCTGTTACAACACAGTCTCCCGCCGCAACACAGGAGCGCCCGGCCGAAAAGCCCCGCGCCGCCGTCCGCGTGACGCAGCAATTTGTGGTGCGCATGCAGCGGGGCCAGAACGAGGCCGCGCTGCCCCCCAAGGGCGGTAAACCGCCCCTGCGTGCCACCTACAATGCAGTGGGCCAGCTGCTCTACCGCGTGGGCACGCAGGCGGAATACACCTGCATCCGGCTGGGGCGCGGCATACGCGGCGCGTTCCGGCTGGCGCTGCGCGCCGCGGCCGCGCTGCTGCGCTTTGTGGGCGGCCCGCTGCTGGCGCTGTTTTCCAGCATCTGGGACGACCTTACGGCCCCGGCGCGCCGTTTTGCCAGCGGCGTGCGCCATATGCGCGACGCCGCGCGGGCGGAAGCCCAGGCGGGCGGCAGCGGCAAGCGGGCCGGTTTTGCCTATTTTAAAAACGGCGTCCACGCCTACCGGCATCTGATCGGCGGCGCTCTGCGCTACCTGATGCCCGCCGCCGCGCTGTGTGTGCTGGTTTTCACCGTGCAGGAGGTGCTGGGCTCCAGCTTCTCGCTGGGCGTGAGCTACAGCGGCGACTTTCTTGTATTCATCGAAAATGAAGGCGTTTGGGATTCCGCCGAAAAAATGGTGCAGGAACGCGTGATGGCGTCCGAGGGCGCCAAGGTGGAATGGGACGAGCATCCGGTGTTCGAGCTTCGCATCGTGGACCCCGCCGCCCGCACCAGCGCCAGCGACCTGGTGGACAAGATCATCGCGGCATCCTCAGACAAGATCATGAAAGCCGTGGGCATCCGCGTGAACGGGGAGCTTATCGGTGTTGTGGAGGACGGACGTGCGGTGCAGCAGCTTTTGGACGACACACTGGCCGCTTATAACGACGGCACCCACGAGCGCGTGGAATTTTTGTACCCCATCGAGCAGGTGCCCGGCACCTATTTCACAAACTCTGTGCAGGATACCACGATGGTGCTGCAGGCTTTGCAGTCCAGCGACGTGCTGAGCGTAAAGGTGACGGACCTCATTGAATATGACGAGACCCTGGAATATACCACAGAGGAAGTAGAATCCGACCAGTACAACAAAGGCGTGCGCTTTATCTCCCAGCGCGGGCGCGACGGCACCCAGCATGTGGTGGCCGAGCAGACCAGCGTCAACGGCAGCGTCATCTCCACCGTTCCCGTGGAAGTGACCGTCACCAAGGAAATGACACCGCGCATCTATACCATCGGCACGCGTGAGGCACAGTACGGTGTTTCCACAGCCGCCGGCGGAAGCGTCGTGGGCACGGGCTCCATGACGTTCCCGGTGCCCAGCCTCTCCTATATCACCACGCGCTTTGGCAGCGGCCACCGCGGCATCGACCTGTGTGCGCCCAACGGCACGCCCATCCTTGCGGCGGATTCCGGAACGGTCATCGAGGCCGGCTACCACTGGAGCTTTGGCAATTATCTGCTTATTGACCATGGCAACGGCATCACCACGCGCTACGCTCACTGCTCGGCGCTGCTGGTGGGCGCGGGCTCCACCGTTACGCGCGGCCAGCAGATCGCCACCATCGGCATTTCCGGCGTCGCCACAGGCTACCATTGCCATTTTGAGGTAGCAGTGAACGGAAGCCT
Organism: Ruthenibacterium lactatiformans; assembly: GCF_000949455.1. Lineage (GTDB taxonomy): Bacteria > Bacillota > Clostridia > Oscillospirales > Ruminococcaceae > Ruthenibacterium > Ruthenibacterium lactatiformans. The sequence continues at coordinate 90,934 of NZ_JXXK01000009.1, forward strand.
GGTGAACCCCGCGCCTTATCTCGGCGTAAGTTGAACCTCCGCCTTTCCGTTTGCGGAAAGCGCCTCGCCCTTGGCCGCGGATGAACTCCGGACGCGGCCAAGGGTTTTTTGTATGGAATTTGAAAAGGGCTCGATGCTGCGGGCCGAGATAGGCCGGGGCGGCCGAAGCCGGGGATGGGCGTAAAGACCGGCGCAAAGAAAAGCATGCTGACGGCAAGGCAGACGCATTGCCCGAATGCGCGGCACTTGCACACGACAAGCAGGGCAGAGCTTGTCGAACCGTCCGCCAGAACCGGGAAAGGGAGACTGTACGGAAGCCGGCGCAGCATCCGCCACACAAACCCTACGGTCGAGTACTTGGCCAACATACTCGGGAAAAATACCATCCTGCTGTTATCCGTAGGCATACATGTTCCCTCCGCTTTTCCTATTGGAAGCGGGAACCATCCGTTTCCAGGAGGGTTATAGTGAAAAAGGGCGGAAAGGCAACCATCTGTATTTTTCACGGAACGTAAAAATTGCGGCCAAAACGCTTGACAGAGGCGGAGGAATGCATTATCCTATAAAACATACTAAAATGATAGGAAATGGAGGCGCAGGGCATGAGCCGGGATACCATTCAGCAGCGGCTGTGCCGCTGGCGGAACAGCCGAATGTGCATGGGAGGATGACCGCCGCACACCCGCCCGCGCCGTGCGGCGCGGGCCTGCACAGAAAGAAGGCTGTTACCATGTCTGATTTTAAAGGTTTGAACGTACATTTTGAAACGCTCCAGCTCCACGCGGGGCAGGAAAACCCGGATCCCGCCACGGATGCCCGCGCCGTGCCGATCTACCAGACCGCCTCGTATGTGTTCCACAGCAGCGCCCATGCAGCCGACCGCTTCGGCCTGCGGGACGCGGGAAACATCTACGGCCGCCTGACGAACCCCACGCAGGATGTGTTCGAGCAGCGCGTAGCGGCGCTGGAGGGCGGCGCAGCCGCGCTTGCGGTCGCTTCGGGCGCAGCGGCCATCGCTTATGTGTTCGGGGCGCTGGCGCCGGCTGGCCGGCATATCGTTTCCTCCAAGACCATTTACGGCGGCACATACAATCTGCTGGCTCATACGCTGCCGCTTTCGGGCGTAACGGCCACATTTGTGGATATTGGCGACCCGTCGGCCGTGGAGGCCGCCATCCGGCCGGAAACGCGCCTGCTGTTTGCCGAGACTTTGGGAAACCCCAATTCCGACGTGGCGGATGTGGAAACGCTGGCCGCCATCGCCCACCGTCACGGCATACCGCTGGTGGTGGATTCCACCTTTGCCACGCCCTACCTGCTGCGCCCCATTGAATACGGCGCGGATGTGGTGGTGCATTCGGCAACAAAATTTATCGGCGGGCACGGCACGTCGCTGGGCGGCGTCATTGTGGAGGGCGGCGGGTTCGATTGGGCGGCCGCGGGCCGGTTCCCGGCCCTCAGCGCGCCCAACCCCAGCTACCACGGCGTCAGCTTCACGCAGGCTGCGGGGCCCGCGGCGCTGGTCACCTATATCCGCGCGGTGCTGCTTCGGGATACGGGCGCGGCCATCTCGCCTTTCAATGCTTTTCTGCTGCTGCAGGGGCTGGAGACCCTTTCCCTGCGTGTGGAGCGCCATGTGGAAAACGCGCTTCGTGTTGTCGATTTTCTGGTGAACCACCCGAAGGTGGAGCGGGTAAACCATCCTTCTTTGCCGGAAAATGGATATCGCCCGCTGTATGAAAAGTATTTTCCCCGCGGCGGCGGCTCCATCTTTACGTTTGAGATCAAAGGCGGCGCGGCCGAGGCGCAGGCGTTCATTGATAAACTGCGCATCTTTTCGCTGCTGGCGAATGTGGCGGACGTCAAAAGCCTGGCCATCCACCCGGCAAGCACCACGCATTCCCAGATGACGCCGGAGGAACTGGCCCAAAGCGGCATCCGGCCAAACACCATCCGCCTGTCCATTGGCACGGAACACATCGATGACATTCTGGCGGACCTTGCCGCGGCGCTGGAGGCTTGAACCGGAAGCCGCTCTATGCCGCGGAGGGCTTCAAAGAAATACGCAAAGCGGCGGCCCTAGGCCGCCGCTTTTGCCTTGCGGGCACAGCCCGCGGAAGGGAGAACGCAATGGAACAGGCAACGGGCGCGCGGCGTGCCGCTGTGGCTATGAGCGGGGGTGTGGACAGCTCTGTTGCGGCGCTGCTGCTGGCACAGGCGGGCTGGGCCTGTACGGGTGTGACGCTGCGCCTGTATGCGGGTGCGGATGCCGCGCCGGACGGCGCGCGCACCTGCTGCTCGCTGGAGGATGTGGAGGACGCGCGCGCCGTGGCACGACGGCTGGGCATCCGGCACTACACCTTTAATTTCACAGAAGCTTTTGAACGGGATGTGATCGGGCGCTTTGTGCAGGGATATCTGGCGGGTGAAACGCCCAACCCCTGTATCGACTGCAACAAACACATCAAGTTTTCCGCGCTGCTGCGCCGGGCTCAGCTCATGGGCTGTACCCATGTGGCCACGGGACATTACGCACGCATTGTCCGGGGCGCCAATGGGCGGATGCTGCTGCAGACAGGGCTGGACGCGGGCAAGGACCAGAGCTACATGCTCTACGGCATGACGCAGCGGGAGCTGGCGCACACGCTGTTCCCGCTGGGCGCGCTGACAAAAGCGGAGGTGCGCGCGCTGGCACTGGAAAACGGCTTTGGCAACGCCCGCAAGCGGGACAGCCAGGACATCTGCTTTGTGCCGGACGGCGATTATGCCGCCTTTGTGGAGCGGCACACGGGCTGCCCCTGTCCGCCGGGGGATATCCTGGATGAAGCCGGACGCGTCGTGGGACGCCACAGGGGATATATCCGATACACCGTGGGCCAGCGCAGGGGCTTGGGCATTGCTGCGCCGCAGCCGTTGTATGTGCGCGGCGTGTGCCCGGCGCGCAACACCGTTACAGTTGCCGGGGCCGGTGCGCTGTATACCGACACCGTGGACGCGCGGGAGCTGAACTGGATCGCCTGCGACGCACTGGGCGAACGTCCGGTGCGCCTGCTGGCAAAGCTGCGCTACCGACAGCCCGCCCGCCGGGCCACTGCGTGGCAGACAGGCCCCGACACACTGCGCGTGCGCTTTGACGAGCCGCAGCGCGCGCCCGCGCCGGGACAGGCGCTGGTGCTGTACGACGGAGGAACGGTGGTGGGCGGAGGCGTTCTTTTTTCCACGGTCTGAAACAAAAAACGCGCGGCGTACCGCACTGGCACGCCGCACGTTTTTTTGTTATACTGGTAAACAACGGCGGGGCGGAGCGGCGCCCTGTGCGGGAAGAACAAAACAGGCCGCGCGCAAAGCGCGCGGGGGAGGGGGAAACGCCTTGGCGTCCGGCGAGAGGGATCTGACGCGCGGCAGCGTATGGCGGCAGGTGCTGGCCTATGCGATGCCGCTGGTGGCCAGCAGCCTGCTGCAGGCGCTGTACAGCATGGTGGACACGGTCATCGCAGGCCACTTTGCGGGCAGCGCGGCCATTTCAGCCATCAACAATTCGGGACAGATATTAAACATCCTTACTAAGATCGCCATCGGCATCACAACAGGCGGCAATATCATCATCGGCCAGTATTACGGCGCAAAAGAGCATGGGCGGCTGGGCGAGGCGTCGGGCACGCTGCTCTCGCTTTCGCTGCTGCTTGGGGCGGCGACGGCTGTGGGCCTGTACGCGGGCGCATATCCGCTTTTGGGCCTGTTGGGTGCCCCGGCCATGGAGCAGTCTGTGGCGTATTTGCGCATCTGCGCGGTGGGCATGGTGTTCGTATTCGGTTACAACGCGCTTTCCGCCGTGCTGCGCGGCGTGGGCGATTCCCGCACGCCGCTGCTCATCATCGGCGTGGCTACGGTGGTGAACACCGTGCTGGACCTGTGGTTCGTGGCGGGGCTTGGCATGGGCACCGCGGGCGCCGCGCTTGCCACAACTGCCGCGCAGGCCGTCAGCTTCGGCATGGCGCTGGTGCTGGTGGCGCGGCGCACCGGGCTGCTGCAGCCGAAGCTGTCGTTTTTCCGTATGCACGGCGCACTGCTCCGGCTCATTCTTCGGCTGGGCATCCCCAGTGCACTGCAAATGACCATTGCCGGGTTCAGCTGGCTGGTGGTAACATTTCTTGTCAATCAGTACGGAGTGGATGTTTCGGCGGGCAACGGCGTGGCCATCAAGATCAAGGACATCTGCCAGCTGTTCATCTCCGCCATGGCCAGCGGTGCGACCACGATGATCGCCCAGAACCTCGGCGCATCCAAGTTCGAGCGTGCAAAGGATGTGATGTACACTGCCATGAAGATCACATGCGCCATGGCTGCGGCGATGATTGTTCTGGTGGAGCTGTTTGCGCCGCAGATGGCCGCCGTGTTTACAAATGAAGCCGCCGTGCGGGATGCGGCGGTGCTCAACCTGCGCATCGAGATCCTGGGACAGATCTTCTACGCAGTGTTTATGGTATACCACGCGCTGGCCATCGGTGCGGGGCATTCCACCTTTGCCATGCTGTCCAGCTTTGCCAACTGCATCGTGTTCCGGGTGGTGCTCAGCCTGCTGTTCAATCATTTGTGGGGCATCTACGGGCTGTACGCGGCCTGTGCCGTAGCGCCTTCCATCTCGGTGCCGCTGGGCTGGCTGTACACCCGCTCGGGCGTTTGGCGGCGCAGTTTGGCCAAAACAGAAAAGTAACCTCCCGCACCGGCCCTTTCCGGGCCATGCGGGTGCAGAAAACGGCGGGTGCTTCCGGTAAGGGAAGCGCCCGCCGCGCTGTTTTACATTGTTTTCCCGGGAAAACTCAACCGGTGATTTTTTCAAATACTTCCGCACCCTGGCCGCAGATGGGACATTTGTAGTTGGCGGGAAGAGCCTCGCCCTCATAGATATAGCCGCACACCGTGCAGCGCCATCCCGTCACCTTTTCTTCGGGCGGACGGTAGCTGGAGGCCTTGGGCGGTGTGAGGCCTTTCTTTACCGCGTGGTAATAATCATAGGTCATCTGCGGAACATCGTCCAGCACGGCCCAGTCATCCACGCGCGCCACGAACAGGATGTGTGTGCCGAGGTCCACCTCGTTCACTACGGTGCAGGCGAAGCGCGCCGCACACTGCTCTGTCACATAGGGCACGCCGTTTATATCCCGCGCCCAGGCAAAGCCCGCGAACTTGTCCACATCCCGGCTGCACTGGAACCCGAACCGGCCGATCAGCTCCATCGAGGCGCTCTCGGCCAGCACAGTGGCCGAGAATTTGCCGGACTCCAGAATGGTCCGGGTGGTTTGATTCTCCTTATTGATGGTCACCGCCACCTGCACCGGGGAAACGGTCACCTGCCCCAGTGTGTTGACGATGCAGCCCGCCGCTTTTCCGCCGGCTTCGGAGGAGACGATGTACAGCCCGTAGCTGAGTTTATCGAATGCGTGATAATCCATAGATGGGCCTCCCTAAAATCATTATTGATAATAGTTTTCATTATAATGCGAAAAATTTTTCCGTCAAGACGCGGGGCGCATTTCCCTGTTTTTATTATGGCACATTTTTGCACAAAAAAGAAGCTGTGGGCCAAACGAAACTGAAAGTGCAAAAAACGAATACGGCAAGCGCAAGAAAACCGCGCGCGTCTGTGTTAAAATGAAAGCAAACAATCGCGGCCCGGCGCTGTTTGACGCGGGCCTTTCAACAAAAAAGGAGTGTGCGCGCATGAATTTCCTGAATGTGGACATCCCCGTCAAAAACGTGCCGGAGCTGGACAAGGGCTTTGTGCCCCTGGGCCTGTTCTTCAAAAATTACCAGAAGGGCGCGGCGAAGCCCCTGTGCATCGCCGTGGAACGCTCGGGCGGCCAGATCGGCACCTACGAGACCAAGATCTACGGCACGCCGGAAATGGAGCAGGCCGACGCGTATTATGTGGACCGTCTGGTCAAATTCCTTTTGTGGAGCTGGGGCGGCTTCAAGGTGAGCATCTGCGGCGACGACAACGTGGCCGCAGCCATCCGCGCCGCGTACAGCGAGGGCGGCTCCCGCGCCTTTGACAAGGGCTTTATGGAGCAGGTGTACGAGACGGAGTTCATCGTCGAGAGCCTGCCCTACGACAAAAAGCCCGAGGCAGTGCAGCGCGCCGAATCCATCGGCCGCCACCTGGACGGCGGGCGCATCGGCTTCGACGCCGGCGGCTCGGACCGCAAGGTGTCCGCCGTGCTGGACGGCGAGCCCATTTACAGCGAGGAAGTCGTATGGTTCCCCAAGACGATCTCCAACCCCGATTACCACTTTGAAGGCATCATGGCGGCGCTGTCCACAGCCGCGGCCAAGATTTTGGAAAAGGGCGGCCATGTGGACGCCATCGGCGTGTCCTCCGCGGGCGTGTACATCGACAACAAGTGCATGGTCGCCAGCCTGTTTTTGAAGGTGGGCAAGGACGAGTTCGACAAGAAGGTCAAGAACATTTACACCCGTGCGGCCGAGCAGCTTTCCAGCCAGCTTGGTTATCACATCCCCGTGGTGGTGGCCAACGACGGCGACGTCAGCGCGCTGGCGGGCGCCATGGGCCTGGGCGAAAACGGCATCATGGGCATCGCCATGGGCACCAGCGAGGCTGTGGGCTATGTGGATACCGAGGGCAACATCTGCGGCTGGCTGAACGAGCTTGCCTTTGCTCCCGTGGACGGCCAGCCGGACGCCATGGAGGACGAGTGGAGCGGCGACATCGGCTGCGGCGTGAAATACTTCAGCCAGGACGGCGTCATCAAGCTGGCCCCGCGCGCGGGCATCGAGCTGACGGGCGCGTCTCCGGCTGAAAAGCTCAAGGAAGTGCAGGCCCTGATGGCCGCGGATGACGCCCGCGCCAAGGCTGTGTACGAATCCATCGGCGTATACCTGGGCCACACGCTGGGCCTGTACGCCATGTTCTACGACATCCGCCACGTGCAGATGATGGGCCGCGTGATGAGCGGCAAGGGCGGCGACATCATTATGGAAACGGCCTCCCGCGTAATGGACGAGGAATACCCGGACGTGGCCTTCCGCCCCGAAGCACCCGACGAAAAAACGCGCCGCGTGGGCCAGAGCGCCGCGGCTGCCAGCCTGCCGGAGCTGAAATAATTCCGGCTTGCCGCATAATAAAAACCGCGCGAAGGATTTATTTCCTCCGCGCGGTTTGTTATAATTGGGAAAAGCGGATGTGAAATGCTGAAGGAAGCGCCGGCGGCCGCTCCGCCGTTCAAAAGAAAAGAGGATATTTATGCTGTACGATACGCTGGAAAATCTGAACCAGTACACGGGCCTGTTCCCAAACCTGGACAAAGCCATTGATTTTATTGAGGACAACGACGTTTCCGCGCTGCCTTTGGGCCGCACGGAGATCGACGGGGACGACGTGTACGTCACGGTGATGGAGGCCGAGCCCACGCCCGGCGAGGGACGCGCATTCGAGACGCATTCCCGCTATATGGATCTTCAGATGGACCTGGAGGGTGCGGAGCTGTGCGAGGTGGCGCTGGGCGATGTGGAGGAAGCAGAGCCCTATGACGAGGAAAAGGATTTTGCGCTGTGGAACGGAGCCGCCAGCGCCGCGTTGGTACTGGGAGAGGGCCGGTTCGCAGTGTTTATGGTGGAGGAGCCGCATAAGCCTGCCATTAAGGCGCAGGGCTGCGATAAGGTGAAAAAAGCGGTGTTCAAGATCGCATACTGAACCGGAGGGTGCAAAACAGCCGCAGGTTGTTTGGAGCTGGTCCGGCGGGGCCGCCGGAATGGCGCTTGGCGTGCGGCACGAAAAAGAACGGGAGGCATTGCGGGATGGAGAGCTTTATCATCGGCATAGCGGGGGGCACGGGCAGCGGCAAAACGACGCTGACAAAGCGGCTGAAGGAGCGCTTCGGCGACGACGTTTCGGTCATCAGCCACGACAATTACTACAAGCGCCACGATGAGCTGCCCTATGAGGAGCGCTGCAGGCTGAATTACGACCATCCGGACGCATTCGATACAGATCTGATGGTGGAGCAGGTTCAGGCGCTGCGCCGGGGCGAGACGATCGCCTGCCCGGTGTACGACTTTACGGTGCACAACCGTTCCGAGGACACGCTGCTCATTGCGCCCACAAGCGTCATCATCCTTGAGGGCATTCTCATTTTTGCGGATTCCAAGCTGCGGGATCTGATGGATGTGAAGATATTTGTGGATACCGACGCGGACGTGCGTATTCTGCGCCGCGTGGTGCGGGACGTGAAGAAGCGCGGCCGCACGCTGGAGAGCGTGGTGCAGCAATATCTTACGACCGTCAAGCCTATGCACGAGCAGTTTGTGGAGCCGAGCAAGCGCTGTGCGGACATCATCGTGCCCGAGGGCGGCAAAAATCTGGTTGCACTGGATATGATCATCCAGCGGGTGGAACACCATATCCGCGGCCAGCAGGAGCCTTGAACGGGACAGGCCGGGACGGATTTTTTCCGCCCCGGCAAAATTTTTGCTTGACTCTGACGGTGCGTCATAGTGTATTGTAGCTTTTGGGAGGCATGGATGCGGCGGCACACCGCCGCCTGCCTCCCGGACAGAAAGGAGGAACAGCCATGGAATACACCGTAAACGGCCTTGCACGGCTGGCGGGCGTGAGCGTACGCACGCTGCACTGGTACGATGAGATCGGCCTGCTGCGCCCGGCCCGCGTCACCGAAGTGGGCTACCGGATGTACGGCCCGGATGAGGTGGATGCGCTGCAGAGCATCCTGTTCTACCGGGCGCTTGGCGTGCCGCTCAAACAGATCGGCGCGCTGATGGCGGACGCCTCCGCCGGACGGCTGGCCGCTTTGCAGAGCCATCGCGCCGCGCTGCTTTGCCGGCGCGCGCAGCTGGACGCTCTGCTGGCCACGCTGGACAAAACCATTTTGACGGAAGAAGGGAAATGTGCGATGACAGACGCAGAGAAATTTGAGGGCTTCAAACAGAAGCTCGTGGCGGAAAACGAGGCCGAATACGGCGCAGAGGCAAGGGGCAAATACGGAGACACGGCCGTGGATGCCTCCAACGCGAAGCTGATGGGGCTTTCGCCCGAGCAGTACGGCGAGATGCAGAAGCTGAGCGCGCGGATCAACGCCGCTCTGGCCGCCGCGGTGCGCGCGGGCGAAGCGCCGGACGGGCCCGAGGGGCGGCGCATCGCCGGGCTGCATAAGCAGTGGCTGTGCTTCACTTGGCCCAAGTACACGCCCAAGGCACACCTCGGCCTGGCAGAAATGTATGTGGCGGACGAACGCTTCACTGCCTACTACGACGCTGAAACGCCGGGCTGCGCGGCTTTTTTGCGGGACGCGGTGGCGGCTTTCACGGGCTGCTGAGACGGTGCGGCCGCAGAGGCCGGCATAAAAGCAACCGCAAAGCGGCAAAAAACGCTCCGGGCGTCCGGCTGAACGATGCCGGCCGCGTCCGGGGCGCTTTGTTTGAAAGCACGGCGCGTCTGTTTACGTGGAGGCGCCTTTACCGTGCAGGCTTTTTGTTCGTTTGCAGTCGTAAATAAAAAAGCGCATGGAAGCGGCTTTCCCGTTGATATGGAACAGATGCTCCTTTTCGCAGCGGCGCCGCATGCCCTGGTGTTCGTAAAAGCCGTAGTTGCAGCTTGTGTCGGTGAACAAATAAATTTCGTCTAATTTTTGTTGGCCGGTATAATCGAGAGCCGCCTGAAACAGCGCTTTGCCTACGCCTTGTCCGCGGCACGAGGGACTCATCACAAACAATGCAAGCTCCGCCGGATAGTTCTTGCCGCTTTCGCGCAGCAATTCCCTGTCTATCCCCGTGACGTTTTCAAAAATTTTGGATACGGCCCGGCCCTCTTTGGTGAGATAGAGCGACAGAACGGCCCGAAGCTGCCGGAATCTGTTCGGAAGCGGACACGTGTGACGCGCGATATCCTTTACCAGAATAATGCCCACGGGTTTGCCGTTCAGCACGGCCACCCGGGAGAATGTGTAATTGGTCAGACAACTGCTCAAAAATACGTCTGCCAGCCTGGACGCGGTTTTTGGGCTGCTGAATTCGTCATAGCGCCAGGTTTTGCGGATGATGTTTTTTAAAGCGATAAAGTCATTTTTTTGATATTCTCTCAATTGCAGCGGCATGAAGGGCCTCCTTGTTTTATATCTCGGTATCCTATAAGATAAAGGATACAGTAACTGTAAAGTCAACAGGGAGAGCTGCACAAATGAAGAAAAGTTTTAAAAGCCTGACAACGGCCCAGTTTGCAAAGCTGCACGGGGTGAACAAGCGCACGCTGCACTACTATGATGACATCGGCCTTTTCAGCCCGCGGGCAAAGGGAGAAAACGGTTACCGCTTTTACGACGCCGCCCAAAGCCTGGATTTTGAATACATCCGCATGCTCAAGGAGCTGAACATGAGCATCGATGAGATTGCAGCGTACTGCAAAGCGCCCACACCCGCCCGCTTTCTTGAAATAGCGTCCGCCAAGGAAGAAGAGATCGGCCGGCAGATCAAAAAGCTGCGGCACGCCCAAAAGGTACTGCGCGCAAAAAGGGAACAGGCCGCTTTTTGCGGAGAGCTGCGGGAACGGGAGATCAGAATAGAAGCGTGCAGGGCCGAGAGGCTTCTGGTACTGCCCTATGACTTTGCGGAGGACGACATGCAGCGGGTGTTCGCCCATGCCAAAGAGAAATGGAGCATAGAGCAGATCCGTATGGGCATCGGCGGTTTTATTTCGCTGGACAAGGTGTACGGCGGAAACTTTGAGGCTTATGATGGAATCTATACGCCCGCGCTGAGCAGCGCGTCTGCGGCGGACAGCCTGACGCGCCCAAAGGGGAACTATTTGTGCGGATATCAGAAAGGCGTTTGGAGCAGGCTGCCGCTGCTGTACGAGGCAATGACCGAATATGCAGAACAAAATGGCCTGACGCTTTCCGGATATGCCTACGAGGTAGGGATGAATGAATTCATGATCTCAGCCCCAGACGAATACATTACAAAGGTCATGATTTTGATACAGGAAAATGTATGACCGCAAGGCGGCAAAGCGGGGCTGGAGCGCTATTCCTCCAGCAGCGTGACCGTCTGCGCGTCTGCATCCAGCCGGACCTTTGCGCCGATGGGGACCGTGAGCATGGGGTGGGTATGGCAGCAGTCAAATTCCGCCAGCACGGGAAAATCTACATCTCCCATCACCTCTTGAAGAATCTCATAGGGCTGGCGGCCCGTGCCCATATCGTCGAAATTTTCATGCTTGCCCAAAATAAGCCCGGAGATGCGTTCAAAAACGCCGGCGCATTTCAGCAGTGAAAAGCTCCGCTCCACCGTGGCCGCGTCCTTGAGGGAATCTTCGATCATCAGGATCGTTCCGTCCGTGATCTCCGGAAAATATTTTGTGCCCCAGATCCCCTGCATGGTGTTCAGATTCCCGCCGATGAGCGTGCCTGTCGCGGCTCCCGGGTGCAGCGTCAACAGCGCATTGACGCGCCCTTTTTTGGCTTTATCCTGGGAATTCCAGTCGATAAATTCGTCGGTCCACTGCGGGGGCGTGGGCAGGGTGTGAGGAAGGGTGAGCCGTTCTGTTACAATGTCGGTAAAATATGTATAGGTCTCGTCCACAAACGGTGGGAATTCGCCGAAGGAGGCCACCACGGCGGGGCCATAATAAGTCGTGAGCCCGGTCTGGGCATAAATGCCCAGCAGCAGCGCCGTCACATCCGAATAGCCGACGATGATCTTCGGGTCTTTGCACAGGCCCTCATACTCCAGATACGGCAGCAGGGAGTTGGAATTGTTGCCGCCGATGGCCGCCATGATACACCGAACGTTCGGGTCGCGGACCAACGCGTTGAATTCCTCCGCCCGCTCCCGGATCGTTCCGGAACGGTAAAAATCCCGCCGACCTGTCAGAGAACCCTCCAAAAAGCGAAAGCCTTTGGCTTCCAGATATTCTTTGCCGCGCCGGTAGCGCGCCGCGGCCGTCGCCGTGGCGGGGGACGAGGGGGAAAACACCGCGATGGTGTCCCCCGGGCGGAGCTTTGCGGGTATCATGAGCATTCCCTCTCTTTCGGTAAAATGCAATGTGTGCCGCGCCGACGGCAGGCATCAACCGGTATATTATAGCACGGGGAGCTTTTGAGCGGCAAGGCGGCCCGGGCGCAGGGGGTCACGCGGCGTCATCTTCCGGCCCCGCTCCGCCGTCCGGCGGAACGCCCGCTTCTTCTTCCGGGCCGGGGCCCGCCGCCGCGCTGCCGGAGCCTGTCCCGCCGCCTGCCGCAGACGGAGAGACGGGCTGTCCGTCTGTGTCTCCAGCCGCGCCCTGAGGCACACTGTCCGGGGCGGCGGATACGCCGTCGCCGCTCCACGCACTGTACGAGGAGGCGCGCTTGAAGTAGGCCGCCGCGACAGTGACGGAATTTTCCGCAAGCTCATAGCGCCCGTCCGCCCATGTGCCGGGCAGTACGCCCGCGCGGTATTGGGGAGGCTCCTTGCGCAGGAAACCGAAAATACGCTCATAGTCGAAGATCTGGGTGGCCGTCAGGTTGGTGGAGCTCTGCGCCAGAACCGCGCGCACGGCATCCGGTACTGTGTCTGCCAGCGCGTCGCCGCCGATGCGCAGAAAGGCAAGATACCCCTCCGCGCGCAGCAGTGCCTGCATGTCCGGCGTAGCCGCGCCCGCAGCCAGCACGTCTGCCAGCATCTGCGGCGTCAGCGAGACCGTCTGTACCCCGGGGATGTTCAATTGCAGCTGCCCCAGGGCCTCGGGCGTCATGTAATTGGCCAGCGGGATGCGCGCGGTACCGAAGCCCGCCGCAAGATCCACCAGACGGTCCGCGGTGCAGTAAAGGTAATTGTCGATTTCAATGTCCAGTGTTTCCATCAAAGCCGCCGCGGCCTGGGCCGGGCCCGCCTGTTCGGCCGCATCTGCCAGCGTGGCGGGCTGCCCGTTCACAAGCACCACGGTCTCGCCGGGGATGGCCACCGAGCACAAATTGCCCTCCAGCGCATCGAAGCGCAGCAGCACAAAGGTCTCGGGCTGCTCCGGCCCGGTCATCAGCAAAAAGTTTTTTTCATCGCCCAGCGTGGGCTGCGCAATGGGCACGCCGCTTTGTACAGTGTCGGCGGGCGCGCTGCGCGTAAAAATGACGGCGGCTACCGCCAGATAGATGGGCAGCAGCACGGCCAGCGTGCAGCCCAGCCCCAGCCAGAACGCTTTTGCTCTGCTCACGTGCGTGCCTCCTTCCGTTTTTTGTATATATCTTGGGCGTCCGGCGCACTTTATATACAAAAAGCGGGAGGGAGAACGGTATGGAAAAGAACACGCAGCCCCAGCGGGACGCTGCCGCGCGCATCCAGAACCCAACGGTGCGGGCCATTGTGCTGCAGCCGCCCAGCGGGACGGACCCCAGCGGCAGCTATACGGGCAAGCCGCTGGACGAAACGGAAAGGCCCGTGCAGGACGCAGACGATTTGTAGCACAGGCAGAAAACCGCGGGCGGTGCAATGCGCACCGCCCGCGGTTTTTCTTTTGAGTAAGGAAACCACCATTAGCGGGTGGTTATGACTATTGCTCGGCGCTTAACAGCCCGTAGCCTCAAAATGGAAGCAAGCTGCTTTTTACAGCTTTTCGCAGTGCTCCCGAATGATGGCGCAGCTTTTGGCAAAGCCCTCCGCCTCGTCGCGGCTCAGCGTCAGTTCGATGACCTCTTCCACACCCGCAGCGCCCAGAATACAGGGAACGCTGGCGTACACGCCGTGCTGGCCGTAAGGCCCGTCCAGCAGCGTGGAACAGGGGAGCACGGCCTTTTCGTCGTGCAGAATGGCTTTGATGACCGCCGCAGCCGCCGCACCAATGCCAAATTCCGTGCAGCCCTTGCCCTGCACGATGTCCCAGCCGGCCGCCACGGTAGAGCGCCAGGCTCCGTACAGATCCGCCTGGCCGCGGGTGTCCGGCTGCTCCTCCATCCAGTCCGTCAGCGGCTTGCCGCACACAGTGGCGGCGCTGAACGCCGCGATTTGGCTGTCGCCATGCTCGCCCAGCTCGTAGGCGCAGACGCTGTGAGGCGAAACGCCCAGCAGCGCCGCCAGACGTCTGCGCAGCCGGGCGGAGTCCAGAGCCGTGCCCGTACCCACCACGCTCAGCCCGGTGATGCGGGCAAAATACTGCGCGATGACGTCGCAGGGGTTGGAGATGGAGACTACGATGCCCGAAAAACCGCTGGCGGTAAGCTGCGGGGCGATTTCCGCAATGACCTTGACCGTCGCGCCCAGCTCCAGAAGACGGTCCTGTTCAAAAATGGTGCTGCACGCGCTGAGCACCACGATATCCGCGTCCGCCAGCGCTTCATAGCCGCCCGCGTATATTTTTGCGGGCAGCGGCATATAGGCCACGCTGTCCGCGATGTCGTCGGCATGGCGGCGCGCCTTGCCCTCGTCTGTGTCAAGCAGCACGATCTCATCGCACAGGCCCTGGGTCATCAGGCTGCTGGCCACGTGGCTGCCCACATGCCCGGCCCCGATGATGCCGATTTTCGTCGTTTTTTTCATATGTCCCATCCCTTTTTCTGTTATGAAAAAATCTTACACGCAAACCGGAGCCTCGTCAAGCGGAGAAAAGAGAAATAATCCCCCGTGCCTGTGCGCATACTATCCCGGAGGCGGGGCCGCGTGCGCCGCCCGCAAAGGAGTTGGAATGATGCAGGCGTTTTTAAAGCAGCACAGATGGGTGATCCTCGCCGCGGGCGCGGCCATCCAGGTCCTGACGGGCGTGCCCGCGGCCTGGGGCGTGTTTCAGCGCGGCGTGTGCGAGGGCTATTCCCTTTCGCAAGAGAACGCGGCCATGATTTTCAGCCTCACCATTTGTTTTTTCGGCATTGGGTGTATCCTGGGCGGCCTTTTACAGGACAAAAAGGGGCCGCGCACGGCCGGGCTTGCAGGCGCGGTGCTGCTGGCGGCGGGCTTCTGCGGCGCGGGCTTCATCCCGGGGGAAAATCCGTGGTTCTTTTACGGTGTGTTCAGCGTGCCTGTAGGGCTGGGCTGTGCGTTTTTGTATCCTTCGGTCATGTCCTGCGCGCAGAAATGGTATGCGGACCGCAAGGGCCTGGCCACGGGCGTCATCGGCGGCGCGGTGGGCGCGTCCGGCGCGGTGCTCACGTTTCTGGGCCGCTTTCTCATCGGCACCTGGAGCATCCGCACCGCGTTCTGGGTGCTGGGCCTTCTGATGCTGGCGGTGTGCGGCGCGGGCGCGGCTATTTTGGAAAACCCGGAGCAGCCGCCCCGGGAAACGGCGAAGCAGAAGCGCGGCGGGGGGGCGGCGCCCAAAAAGCCGCGGGACTACAGCGTAAAAGAAATGCTCAAAACAAACCAATACTGGCTGATGTTCGCCGTAGTGGGGCTTGCAACGCCGGCCGTGCTGCTGTTCAGCCCCATCATCGTGGAGCTGGCACAGGAACGCGGGCTTTCGCAGACGGCGGCGCTGGCCTGCATCGTGGTGGGCTCGGTCTTTTCGGCGGCAGGACGGCTTTTGATGCCCTGGCTCAGCGATAAGATCGGCCGGCGGTATACCGACATGCTTCTGCTGGCTGCGCTGTGCGGATTTTCGGTGTGGTTCATCTATGCAGGCAGCTGGTGGGTGATCCTGGTGTACAGTCTGCTTACGTTCTGCTATTCCGGCGAGGCCGCTGTCATTCCCGCGGCCGGAACGGACCTGTTCGGCCAGAAGAACGCGGGCATCAACTACGGCTTTCTGGCGCTGGGCATGAGCGTGGGCAGCGTAGGCTTCCCGCTGCTGGCCCGCTGCTTTGAAGGCGAGGCCGTGCGGCATTTCGTTGCCATTGCGGCCACGGCGGCGGGCTTTGTGTGCCTGTGGTTTTTAAAGCCCACCCAGGGCGAACGCCTGTAATGGGAGAGCGGAAAGGAGAGGCGCCTTTTTTGGCCCTCCCCTTTTTTTAATGTTTTGCAGCGCCGCGTTCAGGCATGGGAAAGCAGCGGCAGCATCACGCGGTCTTCCGCAAAAATATTCGATCCGCCCGCCAGCACGAACAAATGGTCGTCGCCCTGCACGGGCGCGCGGGCGCATGCGGCGGCGCTTGCGGGCGTGAAGCCCAGCTCGGCCCGCGCCGCGCCGGGCGAAGCGGCCGAGGCAGCGGCGCACACTGCCTGTTCCAGCGTGCAGCGGCCCGTGCCGAAAAAGTCGCAGCAGGTGAAAACGCCGTCCTCCTCCGTGGCCACACAGGCCAGATCATAAGCGGAAGAATAATAGACGCAGTCCTTCAAAAAGCCGCTGCAATAGAACATCAGCAGGCCGGGGTTATCCAGCATGGGCAGAGCGGAGAAAGGGTTGGAGCGCTCATAGCAGCGCAGCAGCAGCGCGCGCCCGGCCTGCGTGTCCATGTGCAGCCGCGCAAAGCCGCCCTCCGCCGGAGCGGCGCCCCGGGCGGGCAGCGGCAGCGTGCAGACATGCTCCCGCGCGGGGACAAAGCCGAATTTGGGGTAAAACTCCAGCACCGTGTCGTTGGCATAAAGATAAACGCCGTCGCAGGTGCGGCCCCAGTCGTCCAGTACGGCTTCCATCAGACTGCGGGCAAGGCCCTTGCCGCGGTGCTCCGGAGCCGTCATCACCGTGCCCAGCTGCACCAGCCGCAGAGCCTCGCCACGCCACACCGTGTCGATGCGGTTGACCGAGACGTTGGCTGCCGCGCTGCCGTCCCGGTATACCATCGTATAGGGAACGTAGCGGTCCGTCCACCAGCCCGCGCGGTGCCATTCCTCGAACGAAAGGCCGAACACACGCCGGGCCAGTGCGAAAAAACTCTCCCGCAGGGGAGCATTGTCCCGCACCTGCTTGACGAGCGTATAGTCCATGCTCCATTTCCCCTTTCCCCGGCGGCCCTGTGCGCCGCTGCCTCTTCTGCGGGGCATTGTACCATATTTCCCCGCAGGAGAAAAGAGCGGTAAGAAAAAGCGCCGCCCGGAAATGCGCAGAAGCGCCGGGCGGCGGAGGGATCTACAGCTTTGCCGCGGGCTTTGCGGCTCTGGCGGCGGGAGCGCGGAAGCGCACAAGCAGAGAGGCGCACACAGAGAACGCCATCAGCGCGATGGGAAAGACGATCATCATAAAGCGGGCGGCAGTGCCGGGCATTGCGCCGGGGCTTTCGCCGGATTCAAAGCCGAACAGCGTGAACAGCAGAAGCAAAACGCCGCTGCGCGTCAGGCTGGAAAGACGGGTGATAAAGCTGATGCCCGCGAAGAACGTGGCCTCGCGGCGCACGCCATAGCGGGCCGCGTCGTCCTCGATGAGCACGGAATTCACCATGTCCAGGTTGGCGGTCACGCCCGCGATGCCCACACCCACCAATACGCCGGCAAGGCACGCGGGCAGCAGGCTGTGCACAAAGTACATCGGGACCAGCGAAAGTCCCAGCCACGCCAGCGCGATGCGCCAGCATTTAAGCGTGCCCAGCCGGTTGATAAGGCGGTACCAGAGGTACATCGAGGGGATGGCGCTGACGAACACGGCCGCGGAGAGAAATGTGGCGTTGCTGTCCGGCAGCTGCAGCGCGTACTTGATGTAGAACGGAATGCCCGCCAGCAACAGCCCGCTGGTGGACTGGTAGAAAAAGTGGGAGACGGACACAAGCCAGAAATTGGCGTTGGTGGCCAGAGCTTTCAACGAAGCCAGCAGGCCGGGCTGTTCGCTTTGGCTGAATTCACTGCGCTCCCGGCACCCCAGTATGGAATAAAGGATGAGCGCGCCGCTGAGCAGCCCCAGCGCCAGCGCCGTGGCGCGGTAACCGATGGCCGCAGTGATCATGGGCACCAGCGAAACGCCGATGATCATGCCCACCAGCTGCATGGCCTGCCGCAGGGCGTTCGCCTGGTTGCGGCGCTTTTCATCGCGGTACAGCTCGGGCAGCAGGGAGTGGTAGTTCACGGTGGAGATGGTGTTGCCCGTCTCTGTCAGCATCAGAAATACCGTGAAATATACGGCCAGCCCCACGCCCGTGCCCAGGGATGCGGGCGGGCTGAAAAACAGGATGGACGAAAGCACGAACACAGGCACGCTCGCCAGCAGCCAGGGTTTGCGCCGTCCCCAGCGGGTGCGTGTGCGGTCCGACAGATAACCCGCGATGGGGTCGTTGAAAGCGTCCCAAACCGCATACAGCACATTGCCCAGCGCGATCAGCTTCATGGAAAGGCCGATAGTCTCGGTGTAAAAAAAGGTGCCGTAAGTAACGTACATGTATCCTGCGATGGACAAACCGAACATCGCCAGAGAATAGCGCCAGGGGCGGTTGCAGGTCTTGTTTTTTTCCATATTCTCGCCTCTTTCGATCGTATTCAAATGCGCGCGGCATCCACAAAGCAGTGCGCGTGCAGCGGAGAGAGAACTTTCAGTCCCTCGCCCAGCGCAAAGTTCTTACCCGCGGCCAGTTCTTTTCCCTTCATGCCGAAGTAGACGCGGTACATGGCCAGCGTCTGCGCATCCATCTGGCTGTCGTGCAGCGCGATGGCCTCGAACTTTTTTTCGAATACGGCGGAAATATCCACAACGGTATTGGGCTGCGCGGTAAAATAATAGCCGATGGCAGACGCGGCGTGCGGCTGCGTGTCCCCGCCGCCGGGAATGGCAGCGCGCCCGCTCATCAAAAAGGCGTTGGCTGCCGCGCGCCCTGTTACAGCATGGTCCAGGTGGCTCTCGTAGGCCAGCCAGGGGTCCGGCGCGAAAATAGCGTCCGGCCGCACCTCGCGGATGACCCGGGCGATCTGTGCCGAAAGGCCCAGCACATCGTCCAGCGTGCCGTCGCCGTGGTCCAGAAAGTGGAACTCCTTTGCACCGAGGTGTGTTCCGGCGGCAATGGCTTCGGCGCGGCGCACACGTGCGGTCTCCTGCGGGGACGCCGTGCGGTTCTTATTCCCTTGGTCGCCGTTGGTGACGGTGAGGTAATGCACCGTGCAGCCCGCCTGCGCCAACACCGCCACGGTGCCGCCCATGCCGATCTCGTTGTCGTCGGGATGGGGCTGGATGCAGAGAGCACATTTGCTTTTCAGAATATCCGGCGGCGCAAGCAGCGCCGCGACGTCAAACGCGGGATTTTCCATAAACAGCCTCCTTCATATTGATGCTAAAACACTAAATTAATTTAATTATAAAACAAAAATTTGTGAAATCAATCCAAAATGCGGGGAATATAAAATAAATGGCAAAAGACAAATGGAGGACTTTAGGGCTCTTCGGTACCTTGCGGAAAAATTTTATCCGGAAATTCCACAATTTTTTTATATTTCTGTGCTAGTATCAGTCTACAAAGGAAACAACGCGCCCGGCGCGGGGAGGCATTACAGTGAAGCACAGCTTTTCACGCAGAAAAAAGATATTCTTATCGGTAACGGCGGGGGTCGTGCTGGTTGTATTTTTGGCCGGCGCGGCGGGAGCCGCTTATATCAGCGGAAAAATGGACCTGCTGTCCCGCCCTTCGGCGGGACAGGGCGGCAGCAGCCAGAGCGGAACGGACCCCGGAGATGCAGTGCTCTCCTTTGACGGCATGGATCTGAGCGGCATCGACGTGATGGAAAACGGCGGCAGCATCGCGCCGCCGGAGGGCGGGGTTAACATCAACAGCGGCGTCATCAACGTTCTGCTGATCGGCTCCGACGAACGGGAAAACAGCGCCGACGGCAGCGCCCGCGCGGACTCCATCATGATGCTTTCGGTGGACAGCAGAAAGAACACATGGAAACTGGTATCCTTCGAGCGCGGCGTGGGCGTTTCCATTCCGAACCGCGGCGACGACTGGCTGACGCATACCTACGCCTACGGCGGCGCGAACTTGCTGATGAAAACGCTGCAGGAGTATTTCAAAGTGGATGTGAGCCGGTATGTGAAGATCGATTTTTCCCTGTTTGAGACCGCCATTACCGACATTGGCGGCGTGGTGGTGGATATGAGCCAGGCGGAGGCCGATTATATGAACGGCATTGCCGGGGAGCAGAAATGGACGGCGGGCACGGCGCGGCTGGATGGCCCCACCGCGTTGGTGTATGCGCGCATGCGCAAGCTGGACAGCGACTGGGAGCGTGTGGAGCGCCAGCGTGAAGTTGTGCAGGCCGCGGCGGACCAGGTGGCCACGCTGAGCCTGCCCAAGCTGGACCTCATCGCAAACAAGCTGCTGCCCCGCATCGAAACGAACCTTACCAACGGTGAGCTGTGGCAGCTTTTGTTTAAGATGCCCGTGCTGCTGGGAAAGCAGGCACAGCAGATGACAGTGCCCGAACGCGAGGAGACGTGGTCCATCTCATCCGGCCTGCAAAGCTCATTGATCGGGTGCGATTTTGCCGCCGAGGCCGACAGACTGGACCGTTTCCTACGGGGGGAGTCGTCCGGAGAGGGAGCGGACCACGTGTCTGCGGCAGCCCCGTCTGCATAAAAAACGAGTGTATAGAAAACCAAAACGGGAGCTGCTTTTA